>CAIXHE010000103.1 GCA_903919205.1 uncultured Opitutaceae bacterium
CCCTCGGCGTCCACCATTCGTGACCGCTCAATGGGGTTACGAGCATTCCTACTGCGCGGGATACGCACCGGTTTTTTGCGTAATTTGACGTAGAATTCTTCGTTGCCCAAACCTTTGATGTTTAAAGGCTATAAAGGCTAGTTAGTTGTAACCTCGATTCTGCCGTGCCGCGCGGTAAGAACCTTATTCGTATATTCGATCGAGGTGCCTTTTCCTAACCGCTTAATATGAAAACCGCAGTAAAGGTATCTAGACCGCGCCGCGCGGCATAGACAGCTGTAGGCGCATCCCAGTTTTCGAAACACTATGAGCACTGCGAAAAAAACGACCCCCGAGCAATGGGCGACAGCCTGGATCAAATCTGTGGCGAATGGAGCAAACACCATGAGCGCTAGGAGCGTGACCACAATCGAGAAACGGGGCGGTGGACTCAAAAAGGTCGCATCGTTGGCAAGGAAACAGGCCATCCATCTCGTTTTGTTGGAAGATGACAAGGGTGTCCGCCAAGTTGCCGCCAGCAAGAAGCCTTTCAAAGTTCTTGCCTAACCAATCGTCGCATCCGACACCTGCCTCCGTCACGTCCCCTGCGGGGCAGGGGACGCGCCGTCGTTGCTGCGGATAACCTTAACGTTAGGCACCTCAACGTGGCTCGCTCGACCATAAAGAAAGCAGCCGTAAAACGTCGCTCAGATCGCGGACGGCTCATCAAAAGGCATTGGGAGTACAAGGATGTAGGAGAATTCCGCGACGCCTTGGGAAAGGCCCAACAAGGTAGGGGTATCTACGTTCTCTATCGAAAGGGCGAGGTATACTACGTCGGACTTTCTCGCAGCAGTCTTCGTTCTAGAATTCGTGCTCACGCGAATCGTGATCGGCACAAAGGAAAGTGGGATGCATTTTCGTTTTATCAGATTACGAAGGTTCGTTACGTTAAGGATGTCGAATCGCTCCTCCTCCGAGTATTCACGCCGCCTGGAAATCGAGCTGTCGGGAGGTTTAACCGAAAATACAATCTAGCTCGGAAGAGAAAACGTGCCTAACCAATCAACGGATCCGACGCCTGCCTCAGGCACGTCTCCTGCGGGGCAGGATCCGCACCTTCCTTAGAGCGGTTCACCTCAACGTTCGGCGAAAACGCGCACCTACCACATCGACATGACGAACTCGTTTGGGGCGCGAGGCGAAGGACGCCGTCGAATCGCTCGAGTCCCGAAATAAATAAGAGGCTAGCGTGCAGGGGTTTGTGCGAAGGCCTGCTCGGGAGGATTGCCGGCAGAGCCGTCGTTAGATGGAGTCCATGCAACCTAGGGCCATCCCTCCCCATGAATGTGAAAGACGAAGTTCGAGGTTTGATCGGGCGCCCCTGCGCCTTTGTGCCGGTGGCAATGTCACTGGTCGCGTTCGCGGTGGTCATGGCCTATCTGCTCATGTTCGGCGTCGCGAGGCAGACGGATGAGGGAGCCGCCGCCCATACCTGGCAATTGCTGGTGGGCGCCCAGCTTCCCTTGGTGGCATGGTTCGTGATGAGGTGGCTGCCGAGGGCGCCGCGCGCCACTCTGTGCGTGTTCGCGCTGCAGATCGCGGCGATGGGCGTGGCGGCAGCGCCGGTTCTTATCTTCCGCCTTTGATTCTACTCGGGAATCAATAGAACCCGACGTGTGATCACTGCACGCCGGGTGCTCGGATCCGGCCACCCTTTTTGAAACGCCGAACAGCGCGACGTCGTGCGACCCCCAAGGATCTCGAATGCTGCAATTCATCTACCGCATCCAGCCCACGAGGCCGGAGATGTTGGCGGAGGGGCCCACGGCTGCCGAGGAATCGGCCGTGGGCGAGCACTTCGCCTATTTGGAAAAGCTGACGAAGAGCGGGATCGTCCTCCTGGCCGGCCGCACGCTGACTTCGGATGCGCTCACCTTTGGCATCGTTGTTTTTGCCGCGGAGTCCGGGGTCGAGGCAGAGAAGGTCGTTCGAAGGGACCCGGCGGTCGAAAAGGGCGTAATGAAGGCGGAGCTGTTTCCCTTTCGCGTGGCTCTCTTGGCGCAGGGCTGGACGGGTAGTCCGCAATCTCAGACCAAGCCGTGAGCGTAATTGAGGCTAGCGTTTGTGGAGCCGGTTGTCATCTCAGTGGGACCCCTTCCCGTCTCAGCCTTGGCTAAGGATGCCTCTCCCATGAATTGGAAATCACCGCTGCTCGCCCTGGTCGCCGTCGCGCTCTCCTCCACGGGTCCTTTGTTTGCCGACGCTCCCCCGATGCCGACCGAGCGCGTCACGGGCATCGGGGGATTTTTCTTCCGTGCCAACCATCCCGAGGCCCTGGCCCGGTGGTACAGGGATCGGCTGGGGGTCGACCCGATACCGGCCGACTACGGCCAGAAATCCTGGACCCAGGACGCCGGGCCCACTGCGTTCGCGCCTTTTCCCAAGGACACGGAATTCGGAAAGAAGGATCAGGGCTGGATGATCAACTTCCGGGTCAAGGACCTCGACGCCATGGTGGCCCAGCTTCGAGCGGCGGGGGAGAAGGTCTCGGTCGACCCCAAGGCCTACCCGAACGGCCGATTCGCCCACCTGCACGACCCCGATGGCAATCCCGTTGAACTGTGGGAGCCAAAGGCGAAGGGCTAACCCCGTTTCCGATCGCATTCTAGCCGACGACGCGCATGACCCCGGGCCCCGCACCCCAGGAAATCTGAGGAGCATGATGCCCGCCTACGGATACCGGCCGATCCCCTCCGATGCGCTGGCGCGGCGCACGCCCAACCTCGGGCGCATTCCGCAGAGTCCCCGGCGAGGCACCTGATGACCGAGCAGAACTCCAGGGTGACCCTTCACATGGTGGCGAGCCTCGACGGCTTCATCGCCCGGAGGGACGGGAGCGTGGGATGGCTCGACACGGCGGACGAATTCGAGGCGGGGGAGGTGATGGAGCCCGCGTCGATGGAGGCGTTCCTGAAGACGATCGACTGCTATGTCATGGGCGCGCGCACCTACGAGACCGCGCTCCGTTTCGAGTCCCAGGGCCTGGGATGGCCGTATGGCGACAAGCCCACCTTTGTCCTCACCCACCGCGACCTGCCCCGGGCCCGGGGCTCGGTCGAGTTCCACGCGGGCGACCTCACGCCGTTCTTCAGGGACCGCCTGCGCCCCCGCTTCCGGTCGATCTGGTGTGTCGGGGGCGCCGGCCTCGCAGGAGAAATCCTCAGGCTCGGGCTCGCCGACGAGGTTCGCTACTCGATCGCCCCCGTGTTGATCGGCCAGGGCCTCTCATTTTTCGGCGGGCTCGACGCCGACATCCGGCTTCACTTGGCCGAGTTCAAGGCCTACCGTAGCGGGATGGTGGGGCTGCGCTATGAAGTACGCAGGGGCGCGGTGGCGCCGAGCGGCTCCGCCGCGCAGGTCGCGCGCCCGGAAACGCCGCCGTCCGGCCCCGGCACCCCATGACCGCCAAGGAGATCCTTGCCGAGATCAGGCCGCTCGGGAGCGAAGGCTACAAGCGGGTCATCATGAAGCACGGGGTGACGGAGCCGTGCCTCGGCGTGAAGATCTCGGACCTGCAGAGGATCCAGAAGCGCGTGAAGAAGGACTACCAGCTTGCGCTCGATCTCTATGACAGCGGGATCTACGACGCCATGTACCTGGCGGGCCTTGTCGCGGATGATGCCCGGATGACGGTAAGTGACCTTCAGCACTGGGCCAAGAAGGCCCCCTGCCGGCCACTGGCCGCATCGACCGTGTCCTGGGTGTCGGCCGGCAGCCCGCACGGATGGGGGCTCGCCCATGAGTGGATCGACGCCAAGTCCGCGCTGGTCGCCGTGGCGGGCTGGGGCACCCTGGGCAGCCTCGTCTCGGTGAGGCCGGATTCCGAGCTCGACCTGCCGGCCCTGCGGCGGCTCCTCGAGCGCGTGAAGCAGAGGATCCACGGCGAGCCCGACATGGTGCGCCTCCAGATGAACGCGTTCGTGATCGCCGTTGGCAGCTACGTTCAGCCCCTGACCCAGGCCGCGCTCCAGACCGGGGAGGGGGTCGGGCCCGTGACGGCCGATCTCGGCGACACCGCCTGCGAGGTGCCCTTCTCCCCTGATTACATCCGCAAGGTCGAGAAGCGCGGCGCCCTCGGGCGCAAGCGAAAGAGCGCGAAATGCTAGCTCGCCCTGCAAAGCGCCCGCGCGGGGCCTCCGCCGCGCGCGGTCCCGCCGCGGCGCTCGGTGGCGCGGTGCGGCGCGTGCACGCCTTCGCCTGGATTTGGGAGCCCCTCGAGGCCGACCCCACCTTCGTCCTCAGGTCCATGTTCGGCTCCAAGGTCGTCTACCTGGACGGGCGGCTTGCCCTGGGCTTCGTGGAGAAGAGGAAGCCGTGGCGCGGGGTGCTCGTCTGCACGGACCGCGCCCACCACGCCTCGCTCCGGGCGGAATTCCCGGAGCTGGTCCCGCACCCGGTGCTGCCCAAGTGGCTCTACCTGGACGACTCGCTCGACGCCTTTGAGCGCGTGGCGCAGGCGCTCGCGGGCCTGGCGCGGGCCCGCGATCCGCGCATCGGCATCGCCGCGAAGTCCCGCAGCCGCGGCCCGCGCTGACGCGCGGCGGCGACACCGTCCCCTCCCCGGGGTCCGCACCGGACCGGGACCCGGCCCCTCGGCGGGGGGGTGGGGCGCAGGCCATGGCCGTGACCCCCCCTCCGTTTAAGCTTCCCTTTTCAGGGCAGGCTTGGTTGACCTTTGGGTCTGCCGTCCACCGGGGTTAGACCCCCAAGAGCCTCCCTCACAACCACCTCATGCGCCACACCATCTCCGTCCTGGTCGAGAACAAGTTCGGGGTATTGGCGCGCGTCGCCGGCATGATTTCGGGCCGCGGCTTCAATATCGACTCCCTGAACGTCGCCCCCACCCACGACGCCTCGCTCTCGCGCATCACGATCGTGCTCAAAGGCGACGAGTCCGCGCTCAACCTCTGCACGAAGCAGCTGAGCAAGCTCGTTAACGTGGTGGAGGTCATGGACTTCAAGGAGGGGCAGACCATCGACCGCGAGCTGGTCCTCGTGAAGGTCCGCGCCGATGCGAGGACCCGCCCCGAGATCCTCCAGATCAAGGAGATCTTCCGCGCGAAGATCGCCAACCTGGCCCCGGACTCGCTCGTCATCGAGGTGACCGGCAACGAGGGCAAGGTGGCCGCGTTCCTGGGCCTCCTCGAGCCCTTCGGGATCCTGGAGATCGCCCGCACCGGGCAGCTTGCGCTCAAGCGCTGAAGCCCCTCCCTTTACAGCCTCCCACTCATACCATGCCTGCCAAAGTCCACACCGACAAAGACGCCGACCTCGGCGTGTTCTCCAACAAGACCCTCGCCGTGCTCGGCTACGGGTCCCAGGGCCACGCCCACGCGCTGAACCTGAAGGACAGCGGGTGCAAGGTCATCATCGGCCTCTACCCGGGTTCCAAGTCCCGCGCCGTCGCCGAGCAGCATGGCTTCGAGGTGCATGACACAGGGGAGGCCGTCCGCCTGGCCGACGTCATCATGGTCGGGCTGCCCGACATGAGGCAGGCCGAGGTCTACGAGAAGGACATCCTCCCGAACCTCACGAAGGGCAAGACCCTCATCTTCAGCCACGGCCTCGCCGTCCACTTCGGGCTCATCAAGCCCCACAAGGACATCGATGTGATCATGGTCGCCCCGAAGGGCCCGGGCCACATGGTCCGCCGCCTCTACGTCGAGGGCAAGGGCATGCCGGCCCTGGTGGCGGTCTTCCAGGACCGCTCCAAGAAGGCGAAGAAGACGGCGCTCGCCTGGGCCAAGGGCATCGGCTCGACCCGCGCCGGCGTGCTCCAGACCACCTTCAAGGAGGAGACGGAGACGGACCTCTTCGGCGAGCAGGCCGTCCTCTGCGGCGGCGCCAGCGCCCTCGTGCAGGCGGGCTTCGAGACCCTGGTCGAGGCCGGCTACCAGCCCGAGATGGCCTATTTCGAGTGCCTCCACGAGCTCAAGCTGATCTGCGACCTCATGTACGAGAGCGGCATCGCCGGCATGCGCTTCTCCATCTCGGAGACGGCCAAGTACGGCGACATCACCCGCGGCCCCCGCGTCGTGAACGCCGCCACCAAGCGCGAGATGAAGAAGATCCTCTCCGAGATCCAGTCGGGCACGTTCACGCGCCAGTGGGTCGCCGAGTACAAGGGCGGCCTTAAGAACTACAACCGCCTCCTGAAGAAGGGCGCCACCCACCAGATCGAGAAGACCGGGGCGCGCCTGCGCGGCATGATGCCGTGGATGTCCAAGAAGAACCTGAAGGGCGTCCAGGCCTCCTACTGACCGGAAACCGCCCCCTCGGCCCGGGGGGCGCCCGCGCATGGAAAACCGCCTCCTGCTAGCCACCCGCAAGAGCCCGCTTGCGCTCGCCCAGGCCGAGCTCGCCTCGTCCTACCTCGGCGAGCGGCTGGGGGCCTCCTGCGAGCTGGTGAAGATGGTGACGACCGGCGACCGGCAGGCCGAGTGGTCGCTCGAGGAGAAGGGCGGCAAGGGCCTCTTCACCCGCGAGCTCGAGGCGGCGCTCCTGCGCGGCGACGCCGACCTGGCCGTGCATAGCGCCAAGGACCTTCCGGGGGAGTCGCCCGAGGGCCTGACGACCGTCGGCTACCTTCCGCGGGAGGATCCGCGCGACGTGCTGGTGCTGCGCGCCGGGGTAGCCGCCCCGAAGACGCTCGCGACCGGCAGCCCCCGGCGCCGGCTCCAGGCCTCGATGCTCTTCGCCGGGGTCACCTTCTCCGAGATCCGCGGCAACGTGGACACCCGCCTTCGCAAGATTGGTGAGCAGCACGTTGCCGACGGCACCGTGATCGCCTCCGCCGGACTGCGCCGCCTCGGGATCGGCATCTGGCCCGGCGTCGAGTTCCACGCGATCGGGGTCGAGAGCATGGTGCCGGCCGTGGGGCAGGGCGCCGTCGCCCTTCAGTGCCGCTCGGCCGACGCGCATCGCTTCGCCGCGGTGCTCGACCTGCACACCGCTCGCGGGCTCGCCCTCGAGAGGGCCCTCCAGTCGGCTCTCGGCGGCGGCTGCCACACGGCCCTCGGGGCTTACGCCACCGACGACACCCTCTACTTCTTCCACGAGGAGGTGGGCCTTCGCACGCTGCCGCTGGGTCCCGAGGACTTCGCGGCCCCTCGCGAGGCCGCCTCCCGCATCCTCGGGCGCCTTGGCTTCACCTGACCGCCGTGGCCGCTCCCGCACAGCCCCCCCTCTCCGGCCGCCGCGTCGTCGTCACGCGCACGCGCGACCAGGCCTCCGAGCTCTCCGGCAAGCTTGCGGCGCTCGGCGCCGAGGTGATCGAGCTGCCGGTCCTCAAGATCTCTCACGAGGTGAACAAGCAGACGCTCGCCGACGTGATGCTCGAGTTCGGGGGATACGACTGGCTCGTGTTCACGAGCGCCAACGGGGTCCACCATTTCTTCGAGGAATTCCTCAAGCTCTTCGACGACATCCGCTCGCTCGGGCTGGTCAGGATCGCCTGCATCGGAGACACGACCGCGAAGGCGGTCCGCGAGCTCCACCTGAAGGTGGAATGCCAGCCGAAGACGGCCACCTCGGAGGCCCTCGCCCGCGAGATGATCGCCACCGACAGCATGGACAGCGCGAAGGTGCTGGTCGTCACCGGCAACCTGAACCGCGACGTGATCGTGAAGCGCCTTGAGGAGGCGAGGGCGATCGTAGATTGCCTGCAGGTGTACAAGACCGAGGCGGTCGACGTCTCGGCGGACCCGGCCGCGGCCGACTACCGTGCGCGGGGCGCCGACGCGGTGCTCTTCGCCAGCTCCTCCTCCGCCCAGAACTTCTCGGACCAGGCCGAGCACCTCGTGCTCGGCGCCGGCGCCAAGCGGCCCCTCCACGGGAGCATCGGGCCGCAGACGAGCGAGACGATGCGCCGGGTGGGCCTGCGCGTCGACTTTGAGGCTTCCATACCCGGTATCGACGAGCTCATCTCCGCGCTGCTAAGATCCGTGGCATGAATCCAACCTGCCGCCTCGGGCGCCCCCTGCGGTCATGATCGAGGGCGTCCAACTGAAGGTCTGCGGGCTGACGTCGCTCGTCGACGCCGAATTCGCTGACGCCTGTGGCGCGGACTATCTCGGGTTCATCCTTCACCCGACCTCCCCGAGGCACGTGTCGCTGGCCCAGTACCGCGCCATGGCCGGCCGCCTGCCCGCCCGCCACAAGATCGCGGTCGCCGTGGAGCCGAAGGCCGAGGAGCTGTCCGAGATGCGCGACGCGGGCTTCGACCGCTTCCAAGTCCATTTCCGCCACGACCTCCCCATCGCCTCGATCGAGGCCTGGAGTGCGGCCGTCGGCCCGCGCTCGCTCTGGCTGGCGCCCAAACTCCCGCCCAAGGTTGACGTGCCCGAGACCTGGCATCCCCTGTGCGGGGCGATCCTCCTCGACACCTACGATCCCGAGCTCTTCGGGGGCACCGGGCGCACCGGCGACTGGGCGAAGTTCAGCCGCCACAGGAAGGCGCACCCGCGGCGCACGTGGATCCTCTCCGGGGGCTTGAAGCCCGAGAACATCGGCGAGGCGCTGGACGAGTCCGGTGCCCGCTTCGTCGACGTGAACAGCGGCATCGAGTCGGCCCCCGGCGTGAAAGACCACGCGCGGCTAAAGGCCTTCGTGGCCGCGGTGCACGCGTCGGTGCGCCACTAGGCCGCCGAGCGCTCGATCGCTAGGAGGCGGCGCTTCGTGTCCTCGCCGAAGGCGTAGCCCGTCAGGGAGCCGTCCGCGCCTATCACCCGGTGGCAGGGGACCAGCAGGCAGATGGGGTTGGTCGCGTTGGCGCGCCCGACCGCGCGGGCCGAGCTCTTCAGCGCCCGGGCGACCTCCCCGTAGGAGCGGGTCTCGCCGTAGGGAATCTCCAGGAGCGCCGACCAGACCCTCTTCTGGAAGGCCGATCCGTTTGCGTTGAGCGGGAGCGAGAAATGCCGGGTGCGGCCGGAGAGCCAAGCCTGCACTTCGGACAGGGCCGCCCGGGCGGCCGCGGGGTCCCTGATGAGGGTCGCGCGCCCGATCCGGGCTTGTAGGGCGTCGGCGCCGCCGAAGGCGGCCCCGGTGACCGCGCCGGTGTCGTCGACCGAGACCGAGAAGGGCCCGAGCGGCGTCTGGAGGGTGTCGAAGCGGTGGGAGGGCATCCGGATCATGGGGGAGGCTGGTTGAATTGCCAGAGGTGGACGGTGGCGAGGCTGCGGTGCGGGGAGAAGACCGCCATCAGCCGGCGGGTGGCGTCGGTGTCGGGGCGATCCTCCAGCGAGAGCAGGGCCTGCAGCCCGCTCGTGACGCCCGTGTCGCCGAGCGGCACGCAGTCGGGGAAGCCGAGCGAGCGCATCATGAGGTAGTTGACGGACCACGGCCCGAGGCCGCGCACGGCGAGCAGCGTGCGCTCGGCGCGCGTCGCCGACAACCCCTGCAGGGACCCGAGGTCGAGCGTCCCGTCGGCCACGAGGCGCGCGGCCCCGATCAGGTACTCGGCCTTCTGGCGCGAGTACTGCCAGGGTCGCAGGTCCGAGGGATCCAGGCGCGCCAGTGCCGAGGCCGGCGGCAGCGTGCGCAGGCCCCCGGGCAGCGGAGTCCCCAGGGCCTCGACCAGCCGGCGCTTGAGCACGCAGGCGAAGGGCAGGTTGATCTGTTGCCCGATGATGGACCAGAGGAGCCCGTCGTAGGCGCCGGCCGTCCGGTTGACCCGCAGGCCCGCGCGCCCGGCCACCAGGCGCGCGAGCCCCAGTCGGCGCGCTAGGCGCGCGAAGGCCGCCGGGTCCTGGTCGAGCCCGAGGATCCCCGCGGCCAGGGCGTGCGCGGCGCGGAGCTGGGCGGGCCCCAAGGGGTGGTCCGAGACAGCTGTCACCTCGGCCGTCGCCCGCGAGAAGGCGATCCGGAGGGTGGCGGGCACGCCGGCCAGGTCGGAGGCTGTCTCGTAGACCGACCCGCTCAGGCGCTCGGTCAGGCTCTGGGCGTCGCGTCCCAGGCTGCGCAGCAGGTGGGCCAGGGGATAGTCGGCGGGCAGGTCGAGCCGGATCGGTCCCCCCCTGCCCAGCTCGCGGTACCGCGCGGGCGTCATCCCGTTCTGCGCGCGGAAGTGCGCGTGGAACGCCGAGGCGGACTCAAACCCCGCCGCGCCGGCCACGTCGAGAAGGGAGCCCCGGCCCGCGGCGAGGTGCCCCTTCGCGGCCTCGAGGCGGGCGCGCAGTAGCAGGTCGGCCGGCGTCGCGTGGTAGTGCTGGCGCAGGAGCTCGAAGCACCGGGTGGCGCCGAAGCCCGAGCGCCGAACCACGGAAGGCACGTCGGGGAAGCGCGAGGGCTCGGAGCGGATCTCCCCGACCAGGGCCTCGATCGACTCGAGCACCGGGTCGGCGCCCCGGGCGAAGTCGTCGGGGTGACACTTGAGGCAGGGCCTGAGGCCCGCCTCGCGCGCCGCCTCGCAGGTGGGGAAGAAGCGCACGTTCTCGGAGCGGGGCTTGCGGGCCTTGCAGGAGGGCAGGCAGTAGATGCCCGTCGTCAGGACCCCCGTGAAGAAGCGGCCGTTGTACTCCGGGTCGCCGGCGAGCAGGCGCGAGTACATGTGGGCGTGGGTCATTCTCATGGGTGCGGTGGGGATCGGCCTTCACCCTAGCAAAGGCGCGCGACCGTGTCGTCCGTATTCTTCCGCTGCAATTTCTTGGCAGGGCGCTTGCTGTGTCGCAGGCAACACCGGTAAAATGTCCTCCCTAGAATAAACCCGGATGGCCAAAGCCGCACCCAGACTCGTACGCACCTGGCTCGACTCCCTCTCCTCGGGAATCGTCGAGTTTGACCGCAATTGGGAGGCGGCGACCCCCCCTGCGCTGACTCTTTCCGGAGGCATCAAGGTACGAGCCTTCCGCAAGGCCCCGGGTATCGCGGCCGCCCGCACCTACCATTACTTCCTGCAGGACCCCCAGACGCTCGTCTTTGCGCTGCCGCTTGGCAGCAGTGCCGACATCGACCCGGCGGTGGACCGCGTCTATGTGGCGGGCGCCTTCAACGGATGGCAGAACGGGGTCGGTGACGAGGCCTGGGAGCTCAAGCTCGCCGACTTGGACGGGGAGCGGGCGCTTGTCTGGAGCGGCCCCCTTTCGTCCGTGCTCGGGAACGGCAACCGCTTCAAGTTCGTGACGGGCGAGCACCACTGGCTCCACCCGCTCGACAACGCGCCCAACTGCATCCGCGACGACTCGGGCAACACCAACAGCTTCATCGACCCCAGCCGCACCGGCGCCCATCTCTGGCGCTTCGAACTCGACTCGGCGCTCGACCTGTCGGGCGCCTGGTCCGTGGGCGCCGGAGCCGACGCCACCACGCGGCTGCTGCCCCTGCTGCCCGGGGACTTCTTCTTCCAGCTCGGCACGGACCTGCCGATGGGCGCGCTGGTCGCTGGCAAGTCCACCACCTTCCGCCTCTTCGCTCCCAGGGCCGAGTCGGTGACGCTTCACGCCTGCCACGACCTGTCGGAGCGCAAGGCGGCGACCGCGTTCCCGCTCGCACGCCGCGGCGACGCCCACGGGGCCAACGGCGTTTGGGAGGTGGAGCTCGACCGCAGCCTACACGGCTGGTTCTACTGGTACGCCGTCCAGTTGCTGGACGTCGCCACGGGCAAGTATGTCACCCGCACCGACATCCTCGACCCTTACGCGGTCGCTACGGTGGACCGCACCGGCCCGGGCATCGTGCTCGACCCGTCGTGGGTGGGCGAGGGCGACCCTCACTTCCGCACCCCAGGCTGGCAGGACCTCGTGATCGCCGAGGCGCACGTGCGCGACCTGACCGCGCGCGCCCCGATCCAGGCGACCGCTGCCGAGCGGCGCGGCTTCACCGGCCTCACGCGCTGGGTCGAGAGCCCGGACTTCTACCTGCACCACCTAGGCGTCAACTGCGTGGAACTCCAGCCGGTCCAGGAGTTCGACAACAAGACCCCCGAGGAGTACCACTGGGGTTACATGACGGACGCGTACCTCGCGCCCGAGAGCAGCTACAGCCTCGCCCCGGCCGAGGCCTCCGGGGTGCGCGAGCTCCAGCAGCTGGTGCGCGCGTTCCACGCGCGGGGGATCGCGGTGCTTCTTGACGTGGTCTACAACCACGTGGGGGAGCCTCCGCACCTCCAGTTCATCGACAAGCTCTACTACTTCGAGCAGGACGCGACGGGCGCCCTGGCGAACTGGAGCGGCTGCGGCAACGACGTGCGCGCCAGCGCCGCGATGGCGAAGCGCCTGATCATCGACAGCTGCATCCACCTGATCCGCGCCTACGGCGTCGACGGCTTCCGCTTCGACCTGGCCGAGCTCCTTGGCGTCGAGGTGCTCCGCGAGATCGAGACGGCGCTGAAGGCGGTGCGCCCGAGCGTGATCCTGATCGCCGAGCCCTGGAGCTTCCGCGGGCACATCGCCGGCGCGCTGCGCGATTCGGGCTGGGCCTCCTGGAACGACGGCTTCCGCGACTTCCTGAAGCTCTACGTGCGCGGCGAGGCCCCCGCCGAGCGCCTCGAGTACTTCCTGCGCGGTTCCCCTTGGTATTTCGCCAAGTGGCCCGCGCAGACGGTCAACTACACCGAGTCCCATGACGACCGGACCTGGATCGACTCAATCACCGAGAACCCGGGTTTCGACGGCACGAATCCGACCCGCAACGACGTGCGGCGAACGCACCTGATGGCCGCCGTTCTGTTCCTGTCGGTCGGCATCCCCATGCTCTCTTCGGGCCAGGACTTCCTCCGCTCGAAGGGCGGCCTCAACAACACGTACCAGCGCGGCGACGTGAACGCGCTCGACTACAAGCGCCTGTATACCCACCTCTCGAGCCACGCGTACTTCGCGGACTGGATTGGCTTGCGCAAGGGAGCCCGTGGCCGGCTGCTGCGGCACTTCAGCCGCCCGTCCGAGGGCTACTTCCGCTTCTTCAACTCGGGGGGCCAGGCCCTCGCGGTGCTGATCAACGCCGATGGCTCCAAGGGCTCGGAGCGCCTTCTCTTCGCCATCAATCCCACCCTCTCGGAATCCATCATCTCGGTCGGCCAGGGGGTGGTCGAGGCGGGGGCGTGGCGCCAGCTGGCGGACCAGGACCGGTTCATCGCCGCGGGCAGCCGCGGCGTCACCCGCCCGGTGACCGAGGAGATCGAGATCCCGGCCCTCGGGTGCCTCCTGTGGACCTGCGGCTCCTGAGCGCGGCCTACTTGGTCGCGAACCGGTAGATCGACGTGCTGCGGAACACCTGGCCCGGGCGAAGGATCGTGCTCGGGAATGAGGGCTGGTTCACCGAGTCGGGGTAGTGCTGGGTTTCGAGGCAGAAGCCCGCGTGCAGCGGGAAGGCGGCGCCGTACTTGCCGAAGAGGGTCCCGTCGAAGCCGTTGCTTGTGTAGAGCTGCACGCCGGGCTGGTCCGTCGACACCTCGAGGGTGCGCCCGGAGACCGGCTCGTAGACGCGCGCAGCCCGGGACAGCTTTCCGTTGCTGCCGTCGATCACGAAGTTGTGGTCGTACCCGTTGGTCTTGTCCTGGACCTTTCGGATGTCACGGCCGATGGGCTTGGCCGCGGTGAAGTCGAGCGGACCCCCGGCGACCGCGGCGATCTCGCCCGTCGGGATCAGTCCCTCGTCGACCGGCGTGTACTGCCTGGCCCAGAGCTGGAGCACGTGGTCGAGCACGTTGCCCTTGGTGGCGAGGTTGAAGTAGCAGTGGTTCGTCAGGTTGATCGGCGTCGGCTTGTCCGTCGTGGCCTCGTAGTCGAAGCGCACCTCGTCGCCGTTCGTCAGCGTGTACGTGATCTTGACCGTGAGGGTCCCGGGGAATCCCTCGTCGCCGTCCGGGCTCACATGGGTGAACACGACCGCAGGCCCGTCGGCGCTCTCGTGCGGCTGCGCCGACCACACCACCTTGTCGAAGCCCTTGATCCCCCCGTGCAGGGTGTTCGCGCCGTTGTTGATCGGCAGGGTGTAGGCCTTTCCGTCCAGCGTGAAGGAACCCCGGGCGATCCGGTTGGCGAAGCGTCCGACGGCGGCGCCGAAGCAGGGGCTGTCCTTCAGGTACTGGCCAAGGTTGTCGAAGCCGAGCACAACGTCGCCCATGCGGCCGGCCCGGTCCGGCACGTGCAGCTCGGTGATCACGGCTCCATAGGTGATCACCTTGCACACGAGCCCGTTCGCGTTGCGCAGGGTGTACAGGTCGACGGGAATCCCCTCGGGTAGCATCCCGAAGGGCGAATGGGTGATGGAGGCAGCCATGATGACGAAGGGTGGGGGTTTCCTCGCGCGGGCTGGAATCCGCGGACGCCGAGGGGCCCCCATCATCCCCATGATGGGCCCCCGATCGATCAAAAACCGACGGACCTAGGTCTCCCTTGGGTGACCCTCGAAATGCTGCTCGATCTCCTCCAGGGTCTTGCCCTTGGTCTCGGGCAGGAAGAAGGCCGCCGTGACGAAGTAGATCACCGTCGAGCCAGCGAAGGCGAAGAACACGGTCGAGTAGCCGTAGCGGCCCACCGTCGGCAGGAACGTGGCCGCGATCGTCGTCGAGACGGCCTGGTTCACGAGGAGGGCGATGCTCATCCCGTTGGAGCGGATGCGCGTCGGCATGAGCTCGGAGAGCGCGAGCCAGACGCACACGCCCGGTCCCACCGCGAAGAACCCCATGAAGCTGAAGGTGAAGAGCGCGGTCAGCCAGCCGCTGCGGGCGCTGGGCACCGGCGTGATGAGCGCGTTCTCGATCCGAAGGGGGGCGTTGCGGGCCTGGTCAAGGTCGGCGAAGGGGTTCGAGAAGAACGCCGTCACCTTGTTCGGCGGCACGCACCCCTCGCGTGTGATCGAGACCGGCGCGGCGGCCGCGTCGTCGGAGCGCGTGACGTTCGTGGCGGACCGGAAGTCTCCGTACGCATAGATGACGATCATGGTGACCGGCTTGCCCAGGAGCGCCCGGCCCGCTCCGCCGCTCGACTGCAGCAGGCGGGCAGCCTCGGCATCGTTGAAGGGGACGCCGAGGGACTGGTCCGCGCCCACCGAGGCCTGCAGCGCGCGGCTGCAGTCTACCCGCTGGCTCTCCGACGAGCGGAACACGAGGCCGACCGCCAGCAGCGAGACGATGATGCCCGCGCTCCCGAGCGAGAGCAGGAACTTGCGGCCCCTGCGGTCGACCAGCACGACGCCGACCATCGTCAGCAGGAAGTTCACCGAGGTGAGCACCACGTAACCCCAGTGGGCGGCGACATCGGAGAGGCCCGCCTGAAGGAGGATGTTGGTGTTGTAGCCGATGATCGAGTTGACCCCTGTGGCCTGGTTGCACGCGAGGATCACGCAGGCGAGCAGGAACGGGACCACGTACTTGCGGCGCAGGAGCGAATCCTTGGCGCGCTCCCCGGGACCCCGGGCCTTCTCGGAGTCGGCGGTGCGCGCCATCTCCTCCATCTCGAGGTCGGCCTCGGCCGGCGTTCGGGAGCGCAGGAGCGCCGTGCGCGCCTCGGCCACGCGGCCCTTGCGATGGAGCCATCGCGGGGACTCGGCGACGGCAAGGCTGCCTGCGACGAAGAGCACCCCAGGCGGCAGTGAGAACCAGAAGATGCTGCGCCAGGCGTAGTCCTTGAAGGCCCGCAGCTGCCCGGGGTCGCCGAGCTTGGAGACGGCTTCCACGCGGATGCTGAAGTAGATGGCGATCAGCGCGGCCGCCACGATCCCGAAGGTGAGGAGCCACTGGAACACGCCGGTTCCCTTGCCCCGGTCCGACGCACTGAGGCACTCGGCCAGGTAGAGGGGCACGACCACCCCGATCAGCCCCGCGCTGATCCCCTGCAGGATGCGGCCCAGGATCAGCGGATTGTAGCCGTGGGACAGGGCGATGATCGGGATGCTGGCGACAAACAGGATGCCGCTCACGGCCATGAGCCACTTGCGCCCCATCCAGTCGGCAAGAAGCCCGGCGAACAGGGTCGAGATGACGCTTCCCAGGAGGACGGCTGCAACGATGAAGGAGAGCTTCTCGGGGCTCAGGCCCGAGGTGGCCTGGAGGTAGGGCAGCGCCCCGGCGATGATCCCCACGTCGATCCCATAGAGAAGGCCGCCTAGTCCGGCGACGAGCAGGAGGAACCAGTTGTAGCGGCGCGTGCCCGCTCCGGGCGTCAGGGTTTCGGGCATGGGTGGGGCAGGGGGCTAGTTGTAGTGCTTCGAATGGGTCGGAGGCTTCTCGGGAAGGGCGAGGGTGCGGACCAGGTCCTGCCACGCCTGGGGCGCCAGGGCGGCCCTGCGGTCCTGAGCGCTTGCGGCGGCGACCAGCAGCCGGACGGGCGGCACCAGGGGCACGATCACGGCCGACGGAGAGTCTGCGGAGGCACCGTCCAGGGCTGCGCGGGCCGCCTTGGCGCGCTCGGGCTCGAGCGTCCTGCCTGCCGCGAGGGCGTCCAGGGCTTCGATGCCCGCGGCGGCCGTGGCCCGGAGCCCGGCGGCGGGCACGATCGCCTCGCGCACCCCCGGATATACGTCGGCGATCCCGTCGATGTCGGCGGCCGCTGCGTTCCACGCCTTGAGGCGCTCCCGCAGGGAGGCGAGCGCCGCCGAGTCCGCCCGGGTCCCCGCGAAGACGGCGGCCTCGACGTCCTCGGAGAAGTGGCGCGCGAGGTCGCTCTCTGGGAGCGTGGCGTCGGCAAGGCCGATCAGGGGCACGAGCTGGTTGCTCCAGATCTGGAGCGTGCCCCGGCGGTACTGCTTCACGGGCTCGAGCAGATCTACCACCGTGCGGAGGGATTCGGATCCGGGAAACCCGAGGTTGGCGCCCACCAGGTGCCGCAGCATTCCGTCGCGGTAGCGCAGGTGCAGGGCGCCCGCCTCGTCGAGGCGAAGGCTTACCGTGGCCAGCCTCCGGTACATGTCCGACACGTCCGTGACCGAGGCGGGCGACCACAGGCGCTCGGCGATCGCCGCGGTGCGCGGCCAGATGCGCGAGTCGATGGTCTCGGGGCTCACCCACTCGCCCCACATGGTGGCCTCGCCCCCGAGGATGTGGGAAAGCTGGGATTGCGTGAGCTTCGACGGGTCGGGCACCGGGTCCGCGAGGTAGTGGCTGGCGGCCGGGTAGCAGAGGTCGATGTAGAAGCCGTTCGCTCGCAGGCAGTCGAAGCCGAGTGCGGTCGACGAGGCGATGGCCTCGGTCCCGCGCCAGGAGTCGATCACGATGTCCGTCGGAAGCTGCGGATTCGCGATCTCGTCCCAGCCGACCATGCGCTTTCCGGCCTTCTCGAGGATGGCATTCAGCCGCTTGTTGAAATAGGCGTGCAGGCCGGGGTTGTCATGGAGGCCGTGCTCCCGGATGAACGCCTGGATCACGGGGTTCGCGTTCCACTGGACCCCGTTGTTCTCGTCACCGCCGATATGGAACATGCGGTCCGGGAAGAGCGCGGCCATCTCGCCGAGCACGTCGGCCAGGAGCGCGTAGGTGGCCTCCTTCGTCGGGTCGAGCACCGGGTTGAAGACTCCCCACCAGCGCTCGATCGCGTAGGGTCCCGGGAGGCTCGCAAGCTCCGGGTGCGACACGACCCAGCTGGTCGTGTGCCCGGGTACGTCGAATTCCGGCACGACCCGGATGCCGCGGAGCGCCGCGTAGCGGATCAAGTCTGCCATCTCGGCCTGCGTGTAGAAATGCCCGTCGGAGCCCTGCGTCTGGAGCTCGGGATGGGTGCGGCTCTCTATCCTGAAGCCCTGGTCGTCGGTCAGGTGGAGGTGCAGCACGTTCAGCTTCACGACCGCCATGGCGTCCACGTTGCGCCGGATGACGTCGGCAGGCTGCCAGTGCCGGGCCACGTCGATCAGGAGCCCTCGGAAGGCGAAGCGCGGACGATCGAGGATGTCGCACTCCTGAAGGGACCAGGAGCCGCCGTCCCGCCGGGGTAGCTGGAGCAGGGTCTCCAGGCCGTGCAGGGCGCCGAGGTCGGTGGCCGCGGAGAGGATGACGCCTTTCGCCGAGACATGGAGCTCATACGACTCGTCCTCGGACCCGGTCGGATATTCGGGGGCACGCGAGGTGGTCTGGACCTTCACCTGCAACGCGGAGGGGGCGGCGTTGCCCGGATGAGACAGCCCCGAGCGTGCGTTCCAGCGGGCCTGGAAGCGCCCGGTTGCGAGGATCAGCCGCGCATCGGCCGGGTCCGAAAGGGTGAAGACAAACCCGTCTGCAAGCGCTGCGCGGCCGGCACCCGTGCGTACCTGCGAGGGCGCCGGCATGACGTCCAGAGGCTGGGGGGCGGCCCGGAGGGCGACCCCGCAGCAGGCGAGAGCGATGAGGCTACAGAGGCAGGTCGCGAAGGAATTCTTCCGGGGCATATCGTTTGAAGGCCTCAATCGCCTCGTATTCGGCGAGTCCCAGGGCGTTGTAGGTCTCGGCAAGGCGCCTGCTGCGATCCTCCGAGCGTTGCCAGAACTCGCGGCGGTCGTCACCGAGAAAAAGGGCCAGGTCCTTTTGAGTCTCGTGGCAGAAGATCGCCCTCCTGCGCCGGAGCACCTCGCGCGGGCTGAGCGGCACGGCCATGTCGATCTCGTCCGCAGACCACTCCGACCACGCGCCCCGGTACAGCCACAGCTCGGACTCGCGCACCCAAGGTTCTCCCGCGGTCCGGGCGAGGGCGTCGCGCAGGGCGTGCAGGCAGAGCCGGTGCGTCCCGTGCGGGTCGTCCAGGTCGCCTGCTGCGAAGATCAGGTGCGGGCGGATCCGCCCGAGCAGCTCGCCGACGATGGCGGTGTCCTCGCCGGAGAGCTGGCGGCGCTTGCCGGTCGCGGCCCGGTAGAAGGGCAGGTCGAGGAAATGGAGCCGCTCGGCCGGCACGCCGCACACGCGGGCTGCGGCGAGCGCCTCCTGCCGGCGCACGATGCCCTTCAGTCGCGCGACCACCGGGCTCTCCGGCAGGGTCCCGGAGGCGTCATGCAGGGCGCACAGCTCGCGCAGGCCCGTGTCGGTGGAGGCGTCGGCCAGACCGGCATCAAAGACGAAGCGCAGCGTGCGGGTGAGGGCGTCGTCGGACACCGCGTTCGCCCCCGACACCTGGTAGGCCACGTGCACCTCGTGCCCGTGCTCCACCAGGCGGCAGAGCGTGCCGCCCATGCCGATGACGTCGTCGTCGGGATGGGGCGAGAGGACCAGGATCCGCTTGGGGAAGACCCCGGCCGAGGCGGCCTTGAGCGGGCGCGCGGGCGCGTCGCCGGAGCGGGTCTTGCTGGGGTCGCGGCCGCCGGGCCATCCCGTGATCGTGTGCTGGAGCTGGTAGAACCCGGCGAGGTTGGCGTCGTAGGCAGACCCCTGGATGCGGATCAGGTCCTCGAGCCCCGCCTCGTTGTAATCCTCGTCGGTAAGCTTGAGGACCGCCTTCTTGCGCAGCCGCGAAAGCCAGATCACCGCGCGTCGCACCATGGCCGCGTCCCAGGTGAGCCCCTGGTCGCTGAGCGTCCCGAGAAGCCAGGGTGTGCGGTAGCGGGTGAGGGCCCCCGCCGCGGCGCGGTCGATGACGAAACGGACGTGGTCGTGCTCCTGCAGGAAGGAGGCGGTGATCTGCGGGGTGACCGGGCCCTCGACCGCCTCGCACACGATCTCGGCCTTATGCTGGCCCCAGGCGAGTAGCACGATCTGGCGGGCCTCGAGGATGGTGCGGACCCCCATCGTGATCGCGTGGCGGGGCGTGTTCTCCTCGCCTCCGAAGTCACCGGAGGCGTCGCGCCGCGTGAGCGAGTCGAGGGTCACGATGCGCGTCCTCGACCGCCGGGCGCTGCCCGGCTCGTTGAAGCCGATGTGCCCCGTGCGCCCGATGCCGAGGATCTGGAAGTCGATGCCGCCGGCCGCGTGGATCTTCTCCTCGTAGGCCCGGCAGTGGGCGTCCACGTCGGCCAGGGCGACCGTCCCGTCGGGAACGTGGGTGTTCGCCGGCACGATGTCGACGTGGTCGAACAGGTGCGCCTGCATGAAATGACGGTAGCTGCGGGGGTTGCTCGGCAGGACGCGGTAGTACTCGTCCAGGTTGAAGGTCACCACGTTGGCGAAGCTGAGCCCCTCCTCCCGGTGCATGCGCACCAGCTCCGCGTACAGGCCGAGGGGGGTCGAGCCCGTCGCCAGTCCCAGCACCGCGGGTCGCCCGCCGGCGGGGTGCGAGCGGATCAGGGCCGCGATGTCCCGCGCCACGGCCCGCGACGCCTGGGCGCTGTCGGGAAACACGGCTACGGGGACGTGTTCAAATCGGCTGGGGGTGGCGGTCGACGTGCCTGTCATGGGGGCGCTTCGCTTTGAGAAATTCGGGATTCCGTGGCTGTCCATGATGTTAAAGGCGAAGCCTGAGTTAAAAAATGGCAGAAACGATGATGTTTTTAACATCCCTGACACGCACCGCAGGGGGGACGGCGCCCGGGACCCCCGCCCGCGGAGCGGGCACTTGACGCGCCATGTTCGTTGAGGCCGAATCGCATGCGTGGCGAACCCTACCGTTATCCGGCCGGCGAAGCCAGCCTGGGTGGGACGGGAGGCGCCCCTCGCGGCGGGCCTGATCCTCGGCTCGGTGCTGCTGGCCTACCTCCCCGCCCTTCGGGGTGGGATGCTCTGGGATGATGACGCCCACGTGACCCGGCCGGCGCTGCGGTCGCTTCGGGGGCTTCTTCGCATCTGGGCGGAGCCCGGGGCCACCCAGCAGTATTATCCGGTCCTCCACAGCGCCTTCTGGATCGAGCACCGGATTTGGGGTGACGCGGTGCTCGGCTACCACCTCGCCAACGCGGCCGAGCACGCGGCGGCCGCGTGGCTGCTGGTCGCGGCGCTTCGAAGGCTCGAGTTCCCGGCCGCTTTGCCCGCCGGCCTCCTCTTCGCGCTCCATCCGGTCTGCGTGGAATCGGTGGCCTGGATCTCGGAGCAGAAGAACACGCTCTCGGCGGTGTTCTACCTGGGCTCCGCTCTTGCCTACCTGCGTTTCGACGAGGCCCGCACCCGGGGCGGCTACGTCCTCGCGCTCGGGCTCTTCGCGGCCGCGGTGCTGACGAAGAGCGTCACGGCGACCCTGCCTGCGGCTCTCCTGGTCGTCCTCTGGTGGCGCCGGGGCCGGCTTTCCTGGGTTCGGGACGTCCTGCCTCTTGCACCCTGGCTTGCAGTGGGCGCCGCTGCGGGCCTCTTCACGGCGTGGGCGGAGCGCACCCTGATCGGGGCCGAGGGTGCGGCCTTCGATTTGAGCGTGCTCCAGCGCGTGCTGCTGTCCGGGCGCGCCGCCGCTTTCTACGCGGGCAAGCTGCTCTGGCCGGACCCCCTCCTGTTCATCTACCCGCGCTGGTCGATCGATACCGGACAGTGGACCGGCTACCTGTATCCGGCGGGCGTCCTCGGGGTGCTCGCGGTGCTCGCCGCCGGCCGGCGGCGGGCGCGCGGGCCCCTGGCCGGCGCCCTCTTCTTCCTCGGGACGCTCTTTCCCGCCCTCGGTTTCCTGAACGTCTATCCGTTTCTCTTCTCCTACGTCGCCGACCATTTCCAGTATCTGGCGAGCCTGGGTATCCTCGTGCCGGCGGCCTGGCTTCTCGCGCGGGCGGCGTCCGCGCTTGCACCGAGCGAAGCGGCCCGTGCCTGCCTCATGTCGGCCCTCCCCGCGGTGCTCGGCCTCCTTTCCTACTCTCAGTGCCGTGACTACGCCGACGCAGACACCCTCTACCGCGCCACGCTTGAGCGCAATCCGTCCGCCTGGCTCGCGCACTACAATCTCGGGGTCTCCCTCGGGAGCCAGCCGGGGAGGCGGAGCGAGGCGATCGCCGAGTACGAGGCCGCACTGCGGGTCAACCCGGACCATTGGCCGGCGCACTTGAACCTGGGTACCGCCTACATGAGTGTGCCTGGCCGCATGGCCGATGCGGTGACGCAGCTGCGCTGGGCCCTGCGCCTCAATCCCGCCAGCGCCGAGGCCCACAACAACCTGGGACTCGCGCTGGGGCACCTGCCCGGCTGGGCCGCCGAGGCCGAGAGCGAGCTGCGCGAGGCCCTGCGCCTGCGACCCGACTATGCGGATGCCCGGTTGAACCTGGGCGAGCTCCTGCTGCGCCTGGGCCGCCCCGATGCGGCGCAGGTCCAGCTTCAGGCGGCCGTGCGCGGGTCCCCCGGAAATCCCGAGTTCCATTTCGCCCTTGCGAACGCCCTGGTCCGGATGCGGGGCACGCAGGAGGACGCCGTGCGCGAGTACCGCGAGGCGATCCGGCTGCGGCCGGGCTATCTGGAGGCCCACGCCAACCTCGGAGCCGCCCTGGGCCGCCTGCCCGGGCGCATCGAGGAGGCCCTGTCCGAGCTCCGGGAGGCCGCTCGGCTGGCGCCGGGCGACCCGCGGGTCCAGGTCAACCTGGCGCACGCCCTCGCCCGCGCCCCGGGGCGCACCGCCGACGCTCTGGCAGCCTACGCGGCCGCCCTGCGTCTCGCCCCCGCCGATGCCGAGGTCCACAACGACCTCGGTGTGCTCCTGTCCGACACGCCCGGCAGGCTCGAGGATGCCGTGGCCGAGTTCCGGGCGGCGGTGCGCCTGGATCCCTCGTTCGCCCAGGCCCATTTTTGCCTGGGGGTGGGGCTTCTCCGCTCCGGCGCCCCGCGCTCCGAGTGCGCGGCCGAGTTTCGCAGGGCGCTTGAGCTGCGGCCCGACTTCGACCAGGCGAGGCGCGCCCTCGAGGCGGTCGGCGGGAAGGCTCCGCCATGAGCCTGCGCTCGCTGGTCCCGAGGTTCGCCCTGGCCGTCGCGATCCCGGCCGCCGTCTTCCTCGGTCTAGAGGGCGCGCTGCGGCTGGCCGGCTATGGCAAGCCTTCGGCCTTCCTGATCCCCGACGAGAAGCCCGGCTACCTGCGCAGCAACCCCGAGTTCGCGAGCCTCTTTCTCCCCGGCAATTTCGACCTTAGGCCGCTCAACTTCCGCGTGTCGGTGCACAAGCCCGAGGGGTCGATCCGCGTCGTACTGCTCGGGGAGTCCGCCGCGCAGGGCGTGCCGGTCCCCAGCTTTGCGTTCGCCGAGCACCTGAGGTCGCAGCTGCGAGCGCGCTACCCCGGCCATGCGGTGGAGGTGCTCAATACCGGGATCGTCGCCGTGAACTCGCACGTTATCTACCAGATCGCCCGCGACATGGCGCGCGTGGAACCTGACCTCTTCGTCGTGTACATGGGCAACAACGAGGTGGTCGGTCCCTACGGGCCCGGATGCGCGTACCTCTCCGAGATGCCGCCCCTCTGGCTGATCCGCGCGAGCGTCTTCGTGCGCTCCACGCGCACGGGGCAGCTCCTGTCCGCGCTCGTGGCCAGGGCGGCTTCGGGGGGCCGCAGGCCCGCGGAGTGGGGCGGGATGTCAATGTTCGTCGACCACGCGGTCACCGGGGATGACCCGCGCCTCGAGGCGGTGTACCGCAACTTCGAGTCCAACCTGCGCGGCATCGTGCGCGAGGCCTCGGGTTGCGGGGCGCGCACGCTGCTGTGCACCGTCGTCGCCAACCTCCAGGACTGCGCTCCATTCCTTTCCCGTCACCGAGGGGGCATGAGCGAGTCCGAGCAAAGGGCGTGGTCCGAGGCCTTCGAAGCCGGCCGGCTCTCATGGAGGCTCGGGGAGTTTGACGCGGCCCGAGCGAAGCTGACCGAGGCCGTCAGACTGGACCCCCACTACGCAGACACCCTCTTCATGCTCGGCCGGATCGAGCTGCATGCGGGCGAGGTGGCCGCGGCGCGCGGGCACCTGGTCGAGGCCCTTCACTGGGACGCCCTGCGCTTCCGCCCGGATCCCCGGATCAACGCGATCATCCGCTCCGTGGCCGCGACCTCCGGGCCGAGTGTCGACCTCTGCGACGCCGCGGTCGAGCTCGGTGCGGACCCGGCGTCCGCGGAACAGCCAAGTGGCCGCACTCTGCTATTCGAGCACGTGCACTTCGACTGGGAGGGAAATTACCAGATGGGTCTGCGCTTGGCGCAATGCGCCGGCGGACTCCTCGAGATCGCGCCGACGCCGCGCGGAGCCTGGCTGAGCCCAGCGGCCGCCGCCTCGGCCCTCGCCTACGGCGAACACGAGCGCCTGCCGATGCTGCTGCGAATGGACGTCCTCGTGCGCAAGCCGCCGTTTACCGCACAGCTGACCCACGTGCTCGACCAAGCGCGGATGGCGCGCGACATCGACGCCGCCACTCAGGCCGCCCATGCTCCGGCGACGCTCGCCGAGGCCGAGCGCATCGCCCGAGCCGCACTTTCCGCCGATGCGGAAAACCCCGCCCTGGCGGGCATCCTCGAGGGCATCGAGATCGACCGAGGCGACGAGGCCGCCGCCCTGCGCCTTGCCGAGAGGGCCGCCTCCGAGCTTCCCGCGGATTTCGCGTTGTCGGCGGACCGGGCGTCGATCCTGATGAGGCTTGGCCGCGTCGGGGAAGCCGGAACCCTGCTGACCGCAGCGGCCAGCTCGGGCGCGGACGCGGACATGCTGGCCCCGGCGCTCCTGGATTATTGGACACGCGCACACAAGGCGGACGAGGGTATCCAGTTCCTTGGGCGGGCGCTGGCCGCGCGTCCCGCCGACCGGCGCCTGCGCCTCGTCCTGGGCAGCCTGCTGCAGTCCTCCGGGGACGGCGAGGGCGCGGAGCGGACGTTTCGCCTGATCCTTGAACAGGACCCCGCCGACAGCGAGGCGCTTGAGGCGCTGGTGGGACTGCTCGTAGCCCAGGGGAGGGATGCCGACGCCGCGGCCCAAAGCGTGGCCTCCGCACCGTCGCAGCCCGGCAACCAGGCGAACGACCTCCGGGCCTCGAAGGCGCTCGAGTCACGGGGGGACGAGGCCGGCTCCCTCTCGTCCCTCGAGGCCGCCGAGTCGAGCGGGCCCGTGAATGCGACCTTCGAGCTCGCGCTGGCGCTCAAGTTCTACCGATTGGGGCGGCGCGTTGAGATGATGACCCGCCTGGCGCAGGCCCGGGCCCTTTCGCTCGAAGAAGGCAATCCGTCGGTCACGGTGTCGATTGACCGCCTGATCGAGCGCATGCGCCGCGAGGCCCCGCCTCGCTAGGCCGGGAAGACGCCTAAAACAGGCTGTAGATGAAGGGGGCGACGCCCGAGCCCCCGAGGACGGCGAGGACGCCCACAAGGAGCAGGATGACCAGGATAGGCGTCAGCCACCACTTCTTGTTATGGAAGACGAAGCTTAGGAACTCGGCAAGGGGACCCTTGGGCTTCTCGGCTGCCTGTTTGCTGAAGGTGTCTTTTTCGGGTTCGGGCATGGGCTAGCTCTGCTTGAAGTAGCTGTCGATGGACTTGGGTGCGCCGCGGGCCTTCCAGTAGCTCGCCGCCCTGGGATCGAACCGCCGCGCGAGCGGGTCGTACCGTAACAGGCGCATTGTCAGTGCGATCGGGGTGAGGGCAAGATAGTAAACGAGCGCCAGGGCGACGTGGGAGACGACGAAACCCACGGGATAGGCCGCGTAGGTGAGGCCGAGGTAGGCGAGGCGAAGGACGCGCCGGCTCGCGGCCCCGGCAAGCGGGAGCGCCACCGCGGCGACAGCAGCCACCCCGGAAGCCGTGGGGTGCCCATGGGCCCTCAGGCGGAGCGCGATCACCCCGGCCACGACGAACCATGCCGCGGCGAATACGCCGAGCTGCCTGCCGGAGGGGTTCTTGTTGATGCGCAGGAGGGGCATGGGCGACTAATCGTTGCCGTACTTGGCGAGATAGGCGGCGAGATCGGGGTTTCCATCCTGGGGTTGTTCGGACTTGAGGAGCAGGAAGTCGCCTACGACGAGGGCGTCAATGTGGGTCGACATGAAGCAGCGGTAGGCGTCCGCGGGGGAGCTGACGATCGGCTCGCCGCGCACGTTGAAGCTCGTGTTGATCAGGACCGGGCAGCCGGTGCGGGCCTCGAAGGCCTCCATCAGGCGGTGGAGCCTCGGGTTGCGTCCCGCGTCCACGGTCTGGACCCGGGCCGTGTTGTCGACGTGGGTGATGGCTGGGACGACGGAGCGGGCCTCCTGGATCTGGTCCAGGCCCCTTGCCGAGGCGCGGCCCGACGAGGCCGGCGTGCGCTTGTCCGCGCGCACCTCGGCGACGAGGAGCATGTAGGGACTCTCGACCCCCGGCGCCAGGTCGAAGTACTCCGAGGCACGGTGGTCGAGGACGACGGGGGCGAACGGCCTGAAGGACTCGCGGAACTTGATCTTCAGGTTCATGACGCTCTGCATGGAGGGATTGCGGGCGTCGCCGAGGATCGAGCGGGCGCCGAGGGCGCGGGGCCCGAACTCCATCCGCCCCTGGACCCAGCCCACGACCTTGCCCTCCGAGAGGAGCCGGGCGACCTCGCCGCAGAGCTCGGACTCGTCCGCGAACCGGCGGTGGGGAGCCTTCTTGGCTTCCAGGAGCCTCTCTGTCTCCAAGGGGTCTATCGCCGGCCCCAGGAGGGAGCCCTGCTGGGCGTCCGGCTGGGCGGGCGTGCGGGGACGGCCCATCAGCTGGTGCCAGACGAAGAGGGCGGCACCGAGCGCCCCCCCGGCGTCGCCCGAGGCCGGCTGGATCCAGATGCGCTCGAAGGGTCCCTCACGAAGCAGGCGGCCGTTCCCCACGCAGTTGAGTGCCACGCCTCCGGCCATGCAGAGGTTCTTGGAGCCGGTCAGACGGTGCAGGTGACTCGCCATGCGCAGCATGATGGTCTCGGTCACTTTCTGGATCGACGCCGCCATGTCGGACTCGCGCTGGGTGATCCGAGACTCGGGGCTACGGGGAGGACCGCCGAAGAGGGTGTCGAAGCGTCGGGAGGTCATGGTGAGCCCCGCGCAGAAGTTGAAGTACGAGAGGTCCATCCTGAAGGAGCCGTCCTCCTTGAGGTCGATAAGGCGGCTGAGGATAACGTCCTCGAAGACGGGCTTTCCGAAGGGAGCCAGGCCCATCAGCTTGTACTCGCCGCTGTTCACCCGGAAGCCGCAGAAGTAGGTGAACGCCGAGTAGAGCAGGCCG
>CAIXHE010000104.1 GCA_903919205.1 uncultured Opitutaceae bacterium
GAAGGATGCCTCCGGCAACGTGATCCCGCCGCATCCCGAGTGGTCGGACGTGGCCGCCCTCAACTATGCCAATCCCGACACGAGACGGTACATGCGCGACATGATGGTCTACTGGGTGCGCGAGTTCCATCTCGACGGGCTGCGGTGCGACGCGGCCGGGGAGCTTCCGACGGACTTCTGGGAGGAGGCAAGGGTCGCCCTTGACCAGGCCCGGCCGGGACTCCTCATGCTCGCGGAGGCGAGCAAGCCCGAACTCCTGACGCACGCTTTCGACGTGGACTACGCGTGGCCGATGATGAACTCCCTGAACGATGTGCTCATGAAGGGGGCTCCCGCCTCCTCGCTGCGCGCCACCTGGGAGGCGGCCGAGCAGGCCGGATTCCCCCGCGGCTCGCTTCACATGCACATGAGCGACGACCACGACGAGTCGCGCGCCACCGCCCGCTACGGCTGGGGCGCCGCCCAGGCCGCCAGCGCCATCCTGTTCACGCTCGACGGCGTGCCGCTCCTCTACAACGGCATGGAGGTCGGTGACGCCACCGAGTCGAGCGACCCCGCGCTCTTCGAGAGGGTCCCCGTGTTCTGGGAGCCCAAGGGGCGCGAGGCGTTCCGCGAGACCTACCGCCAGCTGATCGCGCTCAGGCATGCGCACCCGGCGCTCTGGTCGGGCTCGATGGAGTGGCTCGGCAACAGCGATCCCGAGGACGTGGTCTCGTTCCGCAGGAGCCGGGGGTCCGACGAACTCGTGACCGTGGTCAACCTCTCGAACCGCGCGCGGCCCGTCTCGGTTGTTCTTCCGGTTTCCGGGGGCTTCACACGGGTGCTGGGCTCGGGCGCTGCGGGCCCGTCGCTCGGCTCGCCGGGTTTCGAGCTCCCGGCCTTCGGGTGGGGGATCTACAGCCGCGGCCCGGGCCACTGACCCGTCCCGGCCCGCTGCTGCATCCCATTGCCGTCCCTTCTCCCGGGCGGGCTCCGGTGATCGCTGCTTGAAGCGCAGCCCGCTTTAGTCTTAGCTAAGGCCGCTCCCATGGGGGCCGGCTTACAGGCGCCGCATCGTTTGCGACGCTTGGGACCGACTCCTGCGGGCGCTTTGCCGCCTTGACGGCCCTGCCCCAGGTCGAGTCCCCAACCCAACCCCCGGTCCCGTGATGAACACGCACTCCCCCCGCTCCCTGCCCCTGCGCCGTGCCGCGACTGTGTTCGCGATCGTCTGCGCCCTTACCCTGGGCCTTGCCCCTCTGCCCGCGCTCCGCGCGGCCGACGAGCCTGCCCACAAGCCCGCGAGCCTCCCCCTCTCGCCCGATTTCGAGAAGGCGGCCGACCCTGACAGCGGTCCGTACGTGCTCACGCTAACGAACACCTCGAGCGCCACCGTGACGGTGAGCGGCAAGGTGCTCCTGAGCGTTGCCTACCATGCGGAGTCCAAGGCGCGGATCCTGCCTGCCCACGCGATCGAGGCCGGCAAGACCTGGTCCATCAAGGGTCTCGCGGCGACCGACAAGGTGATCCTGAGCTCCCCGGGCTTCCTCAGCCTCGAGCTGGTGGTTCCCTGAACGGCCGGAAGCCGGGCCGCCGCTCAAGCCACCGCCGAGAGCGTGGCGGCGGCGCCCCGGTCCGCGGCAAGGCTGCGGGATACCTCCTCCAGCACGGACTCCCATGCCGAAGGCGACGGCTGGCGGAACAGCCGGGCGCTCGGATACCAAGGGCTGTCGTCCCGCCCGAGCAGCCATCGCCAGTCCGGCGCGAAGGGCAGGAGTACCCACACCGGGCATCCGAGGGCCCCGGCGAGGTGGGCGACCGAGGTGTCTACGGCGATCACGAGGTCGAGCTGGCTGATCACGGCGGCGGTGTCGCCGAAGCTGTCCAGCTGCGGGCCGAGGTCGGTCACATTCGGTTGCGCGGGGAGCCTTGCCGAGTCGGCCGCTACGGGCTCCTTTTGAAGGCTGAAGAAGTGGTCCCCGGGCGCCGCGCGGAACAGGGCCTCGAACGTCGCGAGGGGAATCGAGTGGTTGTGGTCGTTCTCATGCCGGGGATTGCCCGCCCATGCGACGCCGATCCGGCGCCCGCCGGTGCGCGGCAGGCGCGCCTGCCATGCCCTCGCAAGACCGGGCGGAGGGGCCAGGTAGGGTACCGGGGCGGGAATCGTGTCCAGGCGCGTGCAGAACCCGAGTGGAAGGCTGACGAGCGGGCAGTGGACGTCGGTCGCGGGCAGGGGCTCCCCCCAGGCATACGCGGCGTGCACACCCGGCATCGCCTCGACCAGCGGCTTCAGCACCCCGTGGACCTCGATGTGCACCTCGGCGCCGCGTGCGGCGAGGAGCGGGAGGTAGCGAACAAACTGGAGGGCGTCGCCGAGGCCCTGCTCGCAGTGCACGAGAATCGATTGTCCCTCGAGCCGCTCGCCCCTCCAGCGCCTGCGCTCCCGGAAGCGCTCGTTTCCGTTGCCCGCGCCCTTGGCATGCCGGGACTCGTAATTGACCCAGCCCGGGGCGAAGTCCCCGGACAGGAGCTGGGCGACGCCCTCGTTGGAGCGCGCCGCGTCAAAACCCGGGTCCAGTTCGCCCGCTCGGCGGTACGCGACAACGGCCTCGGAGACTCGGCCGGCCGCCATCATCACGAATCCCAGATGGGCCCATGACTGGGCGTCCAGCGGGCGGATCCCCAGGGCCCTTCGCACGGCGGACTCGGCCTCGGTGAGGCAGTTGAGGATCCCGAGCACGTAGCCGAGGTTGGCCCAGCCGTCCGCGAAGCCCGGCTCGGCCTGCACCAGGGCCGCGAGCACCCCCCGGGCCTCCTTCCAGCGGCGGGCGCCCTGGAGCGCCGTGCCGAGGTTGTTGCGGGCCTCGACGGAACGGGGATCGATCTCCAGGGCGCGCTGGTACTCGGCCATGGCCTCCTCGAAGCGACGCTCTTTCTGGAAGGACGCCCCCAGGAGGATGCGGGCGCGCACGTCGCGCGGGCTTCGGGCGAGGCAGGCCGCGAACGCCTCTCGGGCTTCCTCGGGGCGGCCGAGCGCAAGGAGCGCGGAGCCGAGCCCGAGCAGCGCGGCCGTGAAAAATCGGTTGAGCCGAAGCGCCGAGTCGAAGGCGACGAGGGCCTCCTCGTGCAGGCGCAGGTCCGAGAGCGCAAGGCCCAGGTTGTAGTGCACGTAGCACCGCCGAGGGTCCGCGGCCAGGGCCCTCCTGTAGGCGGCCGCGCTGTCCTCAAGCCGGCCTGCCTTACTCAGCGCGAGGCCCAGGTTGTTGAGCGCGTCGGGCTGGCCGGGCTCGGACGCCAACGAACGCTCGGCGGCCTCTATCGAGTCCTCGATGCGGCCAAGTTTGCGGCACACGACACTCAGGGGGTTGAGCAGGCTCGGGTCGCTTGGACGCTCCTCCAGGGCCCCCTCGAGCAGGGCGGCCGCCTCTTCCCAGCGCTCGTGGGCTGTCAGGGCCTGGCCCATCCTGCCCAGGTCGTCGGCCAGGCCGGGTCTGGACCGGAGGATCTCCGAAACGGCAGCGCGGCCGCCCCCGACGTCACCGGATCGAAGCATGGCGAGGCCCTGTTCAAGCCTCTCCTCCTCGCGGCACGGCGCGTCCATGGTGGGTCCAAGCGTGGGCATCCAAGTGTATATCGTTCACGGACGGGGGTATTTGACCCCAATTTGCGGATCCCGGCGGCTGCCGTAGGCGTTAAAGTATTATAAAAAATTAATAATCAACATGTTAATGTATATACGAGGCGAATGTAGCCGCAAGACCCCGGATTCACTTCCGCGGCTCTCGGCTTGCCCGATGCCCCGGTCGGGTCCTTGCTCGTCGTCGTCCCCTCACGTTATGGAACCTTCTTATGGCCAACGGTTGATCGAAGAGGTCATCCGGCTTTATCCCGAGTACATTCTCGATCCGCTCGACGTTCAATGGAACCACGGCAACGCCGCCGTCGTGGCCCTCGAGCCGGACGGTGCCTTTTGCGGCCACGTCTTCGGCGACAGCAAGGAGACCGGGCAGAGGTGTTACCAGATCGCTACCCGCAAGGTGCTCCAGGTGTGGCGGACGGGCTACCACACCGGCCGCTTCGAGGCGCTGGTCTACGCCGGCAAGCTCGATGAAAACCAGTTCGGCGTACAGAGGCCCGACCTGATCGGCTGGGAGGGCGGCGTTCCCCTGCGCAGGCCCGACGGGAGGTGGATCGCCTCGGCGTTCTCGGGGTTCCGCGGGACAAAGGACGTGGAGATTCTCGAGCGGGCGGCCGCGTCCGTGGGCCTCGGCCTCAGGCGCGACTAGCGGGTGCCTGAGCCGCCGGCGCACCACCGCCGCCACAGATCGCGGTAGGCGCTCTCGACGCCCCTCGCGAATCGCGGGGTGTCGGTGAGGGGCGAGTGCTCCATGCGCGCGCGCAGCCCCGCCCGAAGGCGTGCGAGGCGCGGCAGGTCCCGGGCTAGCCCCACGGCGATCTCGGCGAAGCGCGCGTCGGTGTCGCCGGCCAGCTCGGTGAGCCCGAGGTTGTGGAGCTGGCTTAGGCCCGCCCTCCCGAACGAGGTGCGGCCCACTCGGGTGACCACGGGGACGCCCATCCAGAAGGAGTCCAGGCTCGTCGTGTGCCCGTTGTAGGGAAACGTGTCGAGCGCCAGGTCAATGCGATGGTAGGTCGCCAGGTATTCCGATCGGGCACGGAAGGGCTGGAGCTCGACGCGGCCGGGCGCGATGCCGTGGGCGGCCATGCGCTCGAGCAGGCCGCCGCGGTGCCGCCCGTGGGGCGCCATCACGAAGAGGCGGGCGCCGGGCAGCTCGCGCATGACCGCGCCCCACATCTCGAGCGCGCGATCGGAGATCTTGCAGGGCGTGTTGAGGCAGCCAAGTGTAAGGCGGCCGGCGGCGAGGGCTGGCAGCTCGCTCACGGGTGGCGCCTCGGTCTCGGGGTCGTAGCACCAGAATGTGTCGGGCAGCGCGACGACCCGCTCGCTGTAGTCGCCGTGCAGCTCCGGTGGCGCCAGGCGCGGGTCCGAGAACACGGCGTCCATGGCGCGCATACCGGTGGTTCCCGGGTAGGCAACCCAGGCCACCTGGACCGGCGCGGGCCGGCGCGCGAAGACCTGCGGCCGCCCGTTGGCCATGTGCATGCCGAGATCGACGAGGATATCGATGCCGTCGGCGCGAATCACCTCGGCAAGCTCCCGGTCGTCGAGCGCGCGCACGTTGCGCCAGCGGTCCGCGTGCCCCTCGAAGCGGCGGGTCACGGCGTCGGGCCGCTCCACGCTGGAGTAGGCGAAGACCTCCACCTGGGAGCGGTCGTGCAGGCGCAGGAGCGGCAGCGTGAAGAGCGAGGTGCAGTGCTCGCGCAGGTCGCCGGACACGTACCCGACGCGCAGGCGACGGTCGGGGTCGCGGGAATTGCCGTGGGGCGGGGCGGCCTCCGCGAGGGCGCGCCCATGCCGCGCGTCCCACCTCAGGCACTCATCGAGGATCGGCCGCCCCTCCAGCTCGTGGAAACAGAGCGTATAGGCTAGGTTGCTGTGGGCGAGCGCGTCCGTCGGGTCGATCGCCACCGCCCTTCGGAAGCAGCCGAGGGCCTCGTCGAGCTCGCCTCGGTCCCTGAGCACGTTGCCTAGATTGCTGAGCGTGGCGGCCGAGGAGGGCGCCGCCGAGAGGGCCTCGCGCAGCACGCGTTCGGCGTCGTCCAGGCGCCCCTGGGCCCGGTAGGCACCGCTCGCGTTGTTGAAGGCCGCGGTGCACCCGGGATCCGATCGCATCGCCGCCTCGAAGGCGGCCAGCGCCCCCGCGGCGTCGCCTGCTTCGCGGCACGCGTTTCCCAGGTTGTTGTGCGCGTCCGCGAAGTCCGGCTTGAGAGCCACGGCGGCGCGGTAGTGTTCCGCGGCCTGCGCCGCGCGCCCGAGCCCTAGCAGCGCGTTTCCCAGGTTGTAGGGGACCTGCGCCAGCGAGGGATCCAGGCGGCCCGCCTTCTCGAGCACGGGGATCGCCTCCCCGAAGCGCCGCAGCGCACACAGGGCCGCGCCAAGGTTCACAAGGTGGGAGGGCACCGCAGGCTCGAGGCCGACCGCCCGGGCGAGGGGCGCAAGGGCCTCCCCGGCGCGTCCGGCCGCGTGGAGCAGGAGCCCCATGTTGCCCAGCGCGCCCGCGAAATTCGGCCGTAGCTCCACGGCCCGGCTGTAGGCGTGGAGCGCCTGGCGGTACTCGCCGAGGAACCGGTGGCAGTTGCCAAGGTTGTTGAGGGCTTCCGGGAATGCCGGGGCGTGCTCGAGGGCGGCCCTGTAGGCTGACGCCGCGGCCGCCCACTCTCCGAGGGCCTGTAGCTCCTCGCCGAGGGCGCAGTGCGCCTCCGCCAGCGTGGGCTCCGAGGCAAGGACGTCCCGGTAGGCCTGCGCAGCCTCGCCGTGTCGTCCGAGTTGGGAGAGCGCCTGCCCCCTCCCGAAGCCGTAGCGCACCGAGGCAGGGGACCCTGCGATGGCCCTCTCCATCAGACCGAGGGCCGCCCGGGGCCTCGCCTCGGCCAATTCAAGGAGACCCAGGCGGAACAGGGCCTCCGCATGGTGGGGCTCGATCTCCAGGACGTGCTCGCAGAGACCGCGCGCCTGCGCGAGGTCGCCTGCCAGCTGGCAAGCCCCCGATCGGCGCAGGGTCTCCGTAAGCTCATCGGCCATGTCGGGCGCTCTCATTCGGTAGGGAGGAGGAAGTGCGCCCTAACGCGGCGCGGGTCCTCGGGGGGCCGTAGGCAGTCTAGGTTTCTGCTGGAAAGACA
>CAIXHE010000105.1 GCA_903919205.1 uncultured Opitutaceae bacterium
GGCTGGGGCGTCTGGGCCGTCGAGCACGAGGGGGCGTTCGCCGGGATGACCGGCCTCGCCATCCCGACGTTCGAGGCCCCGTTCATGCCGTGCACCGAGATCCTGTGGCGCCTGCGCCGCCCGTATTGGGGCCGGGGGCTGGCCCAAGCCGCGGCGCGGCAGGCCCTCGACCACGGCTTCACCGTGCTGGGGCTTCGCGAAATAGTCGCCTTCACCGCGGTTTCCAACCTACGCTCCGTGCGCCTCATGGAGCGCCTTGGATTCAAGCATGATGTCGCGGGGGATTTCGAGCACCCGGGCCTCCCGGCGGGCCATCCCCTGCGCCCGCACGTCCTCTACCGCAGGCGTCCGGATCGCCCCGGTCCGTGATGCGGGTGCTCGCAGGCTCCCCCCCTTCCTGACATGCCGGACTCGTCGCCTCCCGTCACGCGCGTCATCCTCTACGTGAGGAACCTGCCCTCGGTCGCGGAATTCTACCAGAAGTTCTTCGGCATGCGCGCCCACGGGGTGCCCGAGGCGGGCTGGCTTGAGCTGGCCTCGGAGTCGGGCGGCTGCACGCTGGCCCTCCACCGCGCCGCGCTGTCGCAGAAGAGCGGGGCGGCCGTCAAGATCGTGTTCGGGGTCGCCGACGTGCGCGCCTTCAAGGAGCGGTGCGCCCGCGAGGGCTTCGAGTTCGGGCCGATCCACAGCGCCGACGGCTTCGAGTTCGCGAACGCGAAGGACCCCGCCGGCAACTCGATCAGCATCTCGAGCCGCGGGCTCGCATGAGCGCCGCCACGCCCAAGGCCCGCGCCGGATTCGAGGCCCTGCTCGGCTCGGCGGCCCCCGGCCTTGCGCCCGCCGGCCGCGCCCTGCGCAGGGCGATCCTCTCGCTGCACCCCGGCGCCACCGAGACCCTCTGGCCCCGGCAGCGGATCGCGAGCTTCGGGGCGGGCCCTCGCAAGATGAGCGAGCATTGCGCCTACATCGGCTTCCATGCCGCACACGTGAACCTCGGGTTCTACCACGGCGCCGCCCTGGCCGATCCCTCCGGCCTCCTCGTGGGCACCGGCAAGCGCCTCCGGCACGTGCCGGTGCGCACCGCCGCCGAGGCCGGGAGCCCCGCCCTCAAGGCGCTCCTGCGGGAGGCCCTGAGGGATCGCGAGCGCGCCCTCGAGCCCACTCCCTAGACCACCGGGCCTCGGCCGAGCGGGGATCCATTCCGCCCGCTGCGCGTCTGGCTTTCTGAACCCCAACCCCCGCACCCCATGATCCCCCGCTTCAAGGTTCTCCTGCTCTGCCTCCTCGGCTTGGGCGCCGCCCGAGCCGAGGTGCCCGCCCTGGTCGCGAGCGGCTTCGAGGCCTACAAGGCCGCCGGCTCCAAGGAGGCGCTCGCGATCTGGCTGAAGGGCGCGCCTCCCTCGGCCGGCACGGCCATCGAGGGCCTGCCGCCCGACGTCGGTCCGGGCTTCGAGAAACCCGGGGCCTTCGGGCCCATGGAATCCTACGAGATCCTCGCCACGTTCAGCCCGTCCACGCGGCTGCGCCGCGTCTACGCGGTGGCGTACTTCCCGCAGGGCCCGCTCTTCTGCTGCTTCGACCTCTACCGCACCTCGAACGGGTGGACCACCTACGGGCTCAAGCTGAACCTGGTGCCCGACCAGGTGCTTCCCGTCGACCTGCTTGAAAAATCAAGCTAGACCCTCCCCGGAACCCGGTCCCGCCCGCCGGTCCCCGGGCAGGACGGCGACCCTCCTGCAGCTCACCCTGATCGCGCTGCCCCTCTCCGGCGCCTTCGGCGCCCTGCACGACCAGATCAGCTACACGGTCTCGAGCGAATACTTCACGCTCTTCAAGTTCCGGCAGTTCGCGCTCATGGATCCCCGGGTTCCCGAGCGCCTGCGGGCGGCCTGTGTCGGTTTCCTGGCGTCGTGGTGGATGGGCCTGCCGATAGGCATGCTCGTCGCCCCGATGACCCTCCTCTTCCGGGACCCCCGCGACATGATGAGGCACGGGCTGCGCGCCTACGGCGCCGTGGTGGCCTTCGCGATGGCCTTCGCACTGGCCGGCCTCGCCGGTGGCTACCTCTCGACCGCGTCGATCGACCTCGCCCGCTACCGCGGCTGGTACCTGCCGCCCCACGTGGTGCACCTGAGGCGCTTCCTCTGCGCGGGCACCATGCACAACGCCGCCTACCTCGGGGGCGCCCTGGGGGTGATCGTGGCGTGGGTCTACCTCGTCCTCGCGCGGGCGCTCGCCCGGCCCGCGCCGCAGGCCCCCCAAACGAAGGCGCCCCGGCCTTGGGAGGCCGGGGCGTAGCATGAGATGCTGGTTTCTTACGGGCGTACCGAGTGATACGGGCGTATATCTGATCCTACGGCTCGCCCCGGTGAATTCTGTAGCCCAAATCGCGCGGTCCCCCGGGACACTCAGGCCGAAGGAAGGGGCAAGCAAGGCACCATGAACGGGTTGAGGTCGCCCTTTTCCCGGAGAAGTTAGGGTTTCGACACGGGGCCCGACCCGGTTCAAGATGGGTTCCGCTCGGGCGTCTCGCCCCCGAAGCCCCCTTCAAGCCCATGGACGATCCCCCTCCTCGCGAGGTGCACCCGCGCACCTGGTGGTTCCCCCTGCGCCGCTACACCCCGGGCTGGGGACTGCCCGTCTGCTGGCAGGGATGGTGCGTGCTTGGCGGGTACGTCGGCCTCCTCGTCCTCGGGGGCCCGATCTTTGCCCCGGGCCGGCACGCCTTCCTCGGAATCCTGTATGCGCTGGTCCTGACGCTCGTGTTCGGGGGGGTGGTGGTGACCAAGGGCGAGAAGATACGATGATCCGGCGAAGAGGACTGGAGCTTGCTCCCAACGCCGGGCCCCTGGGCCGCCTCCTCTCCCGTTTCGGGGGCGTCCTCTTTGTCGCGGGAGCGGTGTTCTCGATGCTCCCGGGGTTCTACATCCGCACGGAGGTGAACGCGCCCCTCTACTTCGCCCTCAAGTTCCTGAGCCTCCCGATCGCGGCCGCCACGATCGCCGTCGCCTTCGCGGTGAGGGCCGACTTCGTCAGCAGCTCCAAGCGGCCGATCGCCTACAGGCTCTTTGTCGTCCTGCTGATCCCGGTGCTCATCTTCTTGTCCAGCGGATGGGCGTCGGCCGTGAACGCCCTGCTCCCGGGCACGCCCTACGTGCTGCAGGGCGTCGTGTCCGAGAAGTACGAGACCCATGGCCGCAGCTCGACCACCTGGGTGGTCGGCGTCACGGCCGAGGGCCGTGTGACCCGCATCACGGTCTCCAGAGCGGCCTACCAGTCGATCCAGGTCGGATCCGTGTTCCGGCAGCCGCGCCGGATGGGCCCGCTCGGCTTCAGCTACGTGCCCAAGTAGGATCCCCATGGCTCGACAGACCCCATCGCCGTCCGCGGGCTATTCCGGGACGCCCCTATGGAAGAAGCTCGGCTACAAGCCCGGGCTCGCGGCCCACCTCGACGGCGCGCCCGAGGGATACGCGGACCTGCTCGCGCTTCCCGCCGACGTCGAGGTCACGTGGCTCGCGCGGCCGCCGAAGGGGGTCGCCCTCGTGCACGTCTTCGAGCGCAGGGCCGCCCCGCTGGAGCGGAAGCTGAAATCCTACCGCGGCCTCCTCGCGGCGAACGGCGCGCTCTGGGTCTCCTGGCCCAAGAAGGCGTCCGGGGTCCCCACCGACGTGACCGAGGACACGGTCCGCGCGCTCGCCCTTCCGCTCGGCTTCGTGGACATCAAGGTGTGCGCGGTCGACGCGACCTGGTCGGGCCTGAAGCTCGTCGTGCGCCGCGAGCTTCGCTAGAGAGCAGGCTTGGAAGCCGCGCCCGGCCGGTGTAGCCTTCAGTCGTCCCCCATGGCCCACGTTGTCGAGATCCTCACCGCCGAGTCGCCCTCCGGGCCCGCCACGCCCCGCGAGAGCGTTCGGGCCGTGCCCGGCCAGGGCCTCGAGGGCGACCGCTACTTCGCCGGCACCGGCACCTTCTCGCCGCACCCGCAGCGCCCCGACTTCGAGATCACGCTGATCCAGCGGGAGCACGTGGAGGCCTTCGCGCGCGAGTCGGGCCTCGGGTTCACGACGCGCGACGCGCGCCGCAACCTGGTCACGGTCGGCGCCGACCTGAACGCGCTCGTCGGGCGCGAATTCACCGTGGGCTCCGTGCGCATCCGCGGCGTGCGCCTCTGCGAGCCGTGCAGCTACCTGGCAAAGCAGACCTCCGCCGAGGTGCTGCGCGGCCTGGTCCACCGCGGCGGCCTGCGCGCGCAGATCCTGACCCCCGGCGAGATTCGCGTGGGGGATCCCCTTCTCGAGGTGGCGCCGGGCCCCTGACCGCCCTGCGGGCGGGCCGCCCGCCCGCGACCCCACCCATGACGACGCCGTCCCTTCCCCGACAGCTCCTCGGCTTCGCCGGATGGATGGCGATCGCCCTCGTCGCCGCGACGCTCGGCGCCCTTGCCTCGATCCAGGCGGTGGACTTCTACCGGCAGCTCGCCCGGCCCGCGTGGGCTCCGCCCGCCTGGCTCTTCGGGCCGGTGTGGACGCTCCTCTACCTCATGATGGGCGTCGCCTCCTGGGGCGTGTGGCGCGCTCGCGGCTGGGCCGGCGCGCGGGCCGCGCTCGGCCTCTACCTGGGGCAACTGGCCGCCAACGCGCTGTGGTCCTGGCTCTTCTTCGCTTGGCGGCACGGCGCCCTCTCGTTCGTCGACATCGACGTGCTTTGGCTGCTGCTCCTCGCGACCGTGGTCGCCTTCTGGAGGATCCGCCCGTGGACGGGGGTCCTCCTGCTTCCGTACCTCGCCTGGGTGACCTTCGCCTCGGCCCTCTGCTTCTCGACCTGGCAGCTGAACCCGCGCTACCTCTGAAACGCCCGATGTGAAGCTCGCCGTCCGCGCCACCGCGTCGTTCCCCGTGTCCGGGCTACGGGGACCCGCTGCCTCCCCCGATCTCGCGTCGGCCTGCCCCCTGGGGCGCCGCCACGCGGGTGGCCAGTTGCTGGCTGATCCAGCGCCGGTGCGGCCCGGAGAGGCTGATCGAACCGAGGTCGGCCACCGCGACCCAGACCAGGCCGGCGGCCAGGGCTCCGGACGGCGCCTCGGCCGCGTGGATCGACTCCTCGATGCGGAACCGGCTGATGCCTCGAGTCCTTCGCGCGAGGAGCGGGGCCTGCGCCGCGCGCGCGGGGTCCAGCCCCGCCTGCTCGGCCGAGGGCAGCTCGTGCAGGTGCGCCAGGCGGCGCGCCTCCGAGGCGTTGCGGTAGAGGAGCAGCCGGCCCTGGCTCTCGCACCACACCCGCACGACCGAGCGTTGCTCGGTGGGCTTGGGCGCCAGCCTAGGGTAGGCCTCCGGGTCGCCCGCGCGCCCGGCCTCGCAGAATCCCGCCACGGGGCACACGAGGCACGACGGCCTGTGCTTCAGGCACACGGTGGCCCCGAGCTCCATCATCGCCTGGTTGTGGTCCCCGGGATCCGCGGCGTTGACCAGCGCCTGGGCGAGCGGCGCCAGCTCCCGGGAGGCCGAGGCGCTGTCCCGGAACGCCCGGCCGTCGCGCGTCAGGCGCGTCAGGATCCGCACCACGTTGCCGTCGACGCACGCCTCGGCCTGCCCGAAGGCGATGCTCGCGATCGCGGCCGCCGTGTAAGGCCCGACCCCCGGCAGTTCCCTCCAGGCCTCGGCCGTGCGGGGTAGGGAGGCGCCGGCCACCGCACGGGCCAGCCGGTGCAGGTTTCGGGCCCGCGAGTAATAGCCGAGACCCTCCCAGAGCTTGAGGACCGTGGCCTCGTCGGCACGGGCCAGGGCGGCGAAGTCGGGCAGCGCCTCCATCCAGCGCGCGAAGTACGGCAGCACCGTCGACACCTGGGTCTGCTGGAGCATGAACTCGCTCACGACCGTGCGGTACGCCGAGGGCTCCTCTCGCCAGGGCAGGCGCCGGCGCGACGCCCGGTACCAGCCGAGGAGCGCCTCCCGGAATCCGGCCGCGCGGGCCTCGAGCGCCGCCTGCCCGGAAGTTTTGCGTGTCATTGGCGTCAAATTTGTGACTATGGGTCCCTCATGCCCAAGCGCGGCCAGGACGACGAGGAAAAACCCAAGAAGCTGAGCACCTACACGCTCAAGCTGGACGACGCCCAGATGGAGACCCTGCGCGGACTGCTGAGCGGCCGCGGCTGGGAGCCCTTCGACGTGGCCTACGCGCGCTACGCCTTCCGGGGGAGCGACTGCAACGTGACCGCCTACGAGAGCGGCAAGCTCGTGGTCGCGGGCAAGGGCACCGAGGAGTTCGTCACGATGACGCTCGAGCCCTACGTCACGATGGCGCCCAAGCTCGGCTACGACGACGTGCTCCATCCCGACTGGTTCGAGCTGCACGCGGGCCTGGACGAGAGCGGCAAGGGCGACTTCTTCGGCCCCGTCGTGGCGGCGACCGTGATCGCGGACCGCACCGCGATCGAGGGCTGGATCAAGGCCGGCGTGAAGGACTCGAAGAAGATCGCCGAGTCCCAGATCCTCGCGCTCGACAAGCTGATCCGCGCCACCCACGGGGTGGCCGTCGCGACCTGCCTGTGCGGCATGCCCAAGTACAACCTCATCATGTCGCGACCGCGCGCCAACCTGAACCGGCTCCTCGCCTGGCAGCACGCGACGGCGCTCACCCAGGCCCTCTCCGTCAAGCGGGCGCCCCGCGGCCTCCTGGACCAGTTCACGAAGCAGCCGCTCGTGCAGCGCGAGCTCGCGAAGATGGGGGTCAGCGGCTTCGACCTGCAGATGCGCACCAAGGCGGAGGAGGACCCGGTCGTGGCCGCCGCCTCGGTGGTCGCCCGAGCGGAGTACGTGCGCCAGATGGTCGCCCTCTCGCGCAAGTTCGGCGGGCCGCTCCAGAAGGGCGCCGGCCCGCTCGTCAAGGACCAGGCCCTCCAGATCATCGAGCGCTTCGGCGCCCGCCAGCTCGGGGAGTTCGCCAAGCTGCATTTCCGCACGGCCTACGAGGTGGTGTCCGCCGCGGGCAAGCTGGGCGAGCTGCCGCTGCCCGAGCCCCGTGAGCGCATGGAGTGGGGGCACTGAGCGGGGCGGCCCCGAGCACCATGCCGAAGCGCAGACAGCTCAGGAGCTTCGACCTGAAGAAGCTGGAGGGCGTCGAGGCCTTGATCGGCGTGGACGAGGTGGGCCGGGGCGCCCTGGCCGGCCCGGTCGTGGCCGGGGCGGTCCTCGTGACCCGGGCCTTCCTCGAGGGGCGCTGGGCTGCCGCCAGGGCGGGCCGCGTCAACGACTCCAAGCTGCTCTCCGCCGAGGAGCGCGAGTCCCTGTGGACGGAGTTCGAGGCGCTCGCCTCCGAGGGCCAGATCCACGCCCACTACGGCTCGGCCTCGGTCGAGGAGATCGAGCAGCACAACATCCTCGGGGCGACCAAGCTGGCGATGCGCCGCGCGCTCGAGGGGATCTACCCGCCGGCCGCGTTCCGCAGGCATGAGGAGCCCGACCTCTTCTCCTCCACGGAGGAGCGGGCGTCGTTCGTTCCGGCCGTCTCCTGCCGGATCCTGGTCGACGGCCTGCCGCTGCGCTCGTTCCCGTACCCGCACGTGGCCGTGGTGAAGGGTGACGCCCGCTCGCTCTGCATCGCCATGGCCTCGATCATCGCCAAGGTGGCGCGCGACCGGATGATGGCCGAGCTCGACGCGCGCTTCCCGGGCTACGGGTTCGCCCGCCACAAGGGCTACGGCACCGACGAGCACCGAGACGCCGTCGTGCGCCTCGGCCGCAGCCCGCTCCACCGCGAGATGTTCCTGCGCAAGCTGCTCGCGAACCGCGAGGACCCCGACCAGATGGATTTCCTTCCGGACCGTTGACCCGGCGCCCGCGCGCGGGCACAACGGGCCCAAGATGGCAGGCAAGAAACACACGTCGCTCGACCGCGTCATGGGGCGCCTCGACTCGCTGGACCCTGTCAACCTGGCGAACCTGGTCCAGCGCCTCGCCCGCGAGCGGGCGCTCTTCGAGCAGATCTTCAACACCCTGCAGGAGGGGGTGCTGGTCATCTCCACGGACGGCGTGATCGAGTACGCGAACGAGGCCGCCCACAGGCTGATCGGCATGCCCGACGACGCGCTGCCCGGGCAGGTGCTCTGGAGGCTCGTGCCGGGCCTGCGGCCCTCGCTCGACGACGCCGGGCCGAAGGCGGCCGCGCACGTGGCCGCCCGGGAGTTCGAGGTCACGTACCCGGAGCCGCGGACGCTGCGCCTCTACATGGTGCCCTTTCGGGGCGCCGAGCGCTCCTCGGACCGGCGCCATGCCGCCATCCTGGCCGACGTCACCCGGGACCGCCAGACGACCGAGCGGCGGATCGAGGACGAGCGCACCTCGTCCATCCTGCTCCTCGCGGCCGGCGTCGCCCACGAACTCGGCAATCCCCTCAATTCGCTCACGATCCACCTGCAGGTGATGGCCCGAAAGCTGAAGAAGCTCGCCCCGGGTCCCGACGCCAAGTCGCTGGCGGAGTCGGTCGACGTCTGCCGCCAGGAGGTGGCGCGCCTGGACGGCATCATCACGCACTTCCTCGAGGCGATCCGCCCGAGGCCCCCGGATCTGGCCGAGACGAACCTGGCCGACGTGCTCGCCGAGGTCCTGCGCTTCCAGAAGGGGGAGTTCGCGGACCGGGGCGTGAAGGTCGAGGCGGAGACGCCGGCCGACCTGCCGACCGTCATGGCCGACCGCGCCCAGTTGAAGCAGGTCTTCTTCAACATCACGAAGAACGCCCTGGAGGCGATGGGCTCGGGCGGGCGCCTGAAGATCAAGTCCCGCGCCGACGACGAGTCGGTGTTCCTGCTCTTCGGGGACAGCGGCTCCGGGATCCGCCAGGAGGACCTGGTGAAGCTCTTCCAGCCCTACCACACGACCAAGGCCCAGGGCCACGGGCTCGGCCTCATGGTGGTGCAGAGGATCATGCGCGCCCACGGCGGCGAGATCGGCGTCGAGAGCCGCGAGGGCCTGGGCACCGTGGTGACGCTCCAGTTCCCCCGCAAGGACCGGCGGGTGCGGATGCTCGGCGGCGGCTAGGCGGCTACTGGGCCTTCTTGAACTCGCCCGCCTGGTCGAGCAGGTTGCGCACCTTGATCACCTGGGTCTCCTTGGCGCTGCCCAGCTTGAGGGTCACGGTGAAGGGGATCTCGTCCGAGCTGACGCCGAGCTCGGACACCATGGGGGTCGGCTGCGACGTCGCGCCCGGCCCGACCGTGAGCGTCTCGGGGTCCAGCACGAAGTTGCCGAGCTCGGAGTCGAAGTCGGCCAGCTTCACGGTGACCGGGGCGGTGCCGTGATTCTCGATCCAGAGGTGGAGCGTCACCGGGGGCACCGGCGAGCCGCCCATGGTGCCGCCCTTCTCGTAGTCATCAAAGGCCGACTTGGCGACCACGTCGCGCTCCTCCTGGTAGGTCTGGCCGGAGCTGACGTCGAATTTCGACCCGCCGCCGGTGAGGGTGGAGCGCTCGCGCTTGTAGCCCTTGCCGATGCCCCGGCCCACCGTGACATGCACGGCGACCGTGCCGCCGAAGTAGCTCGCTCGGCCCTCCATGGCGACCTTGTGCTCGCCCGCCACCACGGCCTGGGTCAGCTCGTCCTCCTGGCGGTGGAGGCACCCGGATGAAAGGACGATGCAGGCCGACAAGGCCATGGGATACAAGTAACTGATCGAAAGATATTTACGTGGCATTTATGGGGAAGCGGAGGGTGGGGCGCCCGGGCGGTATTCGATCCGGGTGGACAGCGTCCGTTCGCGGAGGTTGCATGGCACAGGCTCTTGCGCCAATGGAAAAAGCGCACCTTTCAGGCGAGACCTGCGTCAGGTCTGAATGCAGAGCAATGACACACGCATGGATGAAAGTTCAACGACTACCCTGGGCGACCAGGTCCGCCGGGCGCAGGCCGGCGACGAGGCCGCCATGCGGCAGCTTATCGTGTCCTACCAGAACCGCGTCGCGGGCTTCGTCTACGCCATCACCGGGCGCAGCGACTCCGTCGAGGACCTCGCCCAGGTCATCTTTGTCAAGATGGTGCGCGCCCTCCCGCGGCTCAACGCCCCGGAGCAGTTCGAGTCGTGGCTGTTCCGGCTCGCACGCAACACCTGCATCGACCACCTGCGCCGCCAGAAGCTTCGCCGCATCTTCACGCCCTTCGCGCCCGAGCACGAGAACGTCCCCGAGCCTGACGGCGCCGTGGACTCGGAGGAGCTCGACGCCCTGCGCTTCGCCCTCGCCCAGCTACGCCCCAAGGACCGGGCGCTCCTCGCCCTGGTCCAGGAGGGCCGCAGCCACGCCGAGATCGCCGAGACGCTCAGGACGAGCGTCGCGGCCGTGAAGGCCCGGCTCCACCGCGCTCGCGAACACCTTAGGCAACACTACACCACCGATGAACACTGAAGACACCGCTTGGAACGAGCTGGGGGCCCACGCGGCCTCGCGGCTCTCCCCCGGCTTCGCCGACCGCGTCCTCCTCGAGGCCCGCGCGTCCTCCTCCCCGCTCCTGGTCGCCCATTTTGCCATGTGCGCGGCCACGGCCGGCCTCTGCCTGGCCGCGGTCGCCCTCTACCGCTCTGGAACATCCGCCGCGGACGAGGCGCGGAACCTCGCGGGCTGGAGCGAGATCGCCGCGCAGACGCAGGAGCTCGACCAGGGCCTATGAGGGATCGCGCCCTCGCCGTCCTGCTGACCCTGGCCGTCTTCTCGGCGGGCCTCGGCGCGGGCCTATGGGCCGAGAGGCACCGGCCCCTGCCGCCCCCCCCCGGCACCCTGATGGGCGAGTTCTCGGGGCGGGTGGGCCCGCAGGCCCCGGCCGTGCGCGAGCGGCGTCCCCCCGTCAACCGCGCGGAACTGATCGAGGAGCTCTCGCGCATCAAGCCCGAGATGGAGGCCTTCACGAGCCGCGTGAACGAGATCTACGCGCAGTTCGACCGCGACATCGACTCGGTGCTGACGGCGGACCAGCGGGTCCTCTATGAGAAGCACTTCCGCTCGCATCGGGGCTACACCGGGATGCCGGGCGAGGGCCCGCTTACGGACGACCAGATCGACCAGCTGATGCAGCGTCCCTACCGCACGCTCGCCTACTTTGTGGTGATCCCGATGACGCTCGAGCGCATGGGCGCCGAGATGAAGCTCGACGAGGGCCAGAAGGCCAAGGTGAAGGACCTGCTGCGCGCCCGCCGGGAGAAGTTCATCGAGCTGATGGACAGCCTGCCGCCGCCGAGCCTCGCCCTCAGCCGGCTCGCCCCGCTGGCGCAGAGGCTGGGGGCGCCCTCGAAGCCCACCCCGACCCCGTCCCCCTAGAGGGGGCGAGCGCGGCCCGGGCTTGACCGCCCCGCGGGGGCGCGTGGAATGGGTTCATGGCCCCCAGCGTTCTCATCGTCGACGATGAAAAGCACACCCGAGAGGGCCTCCAGCAGGCCCTTTCCGACTCGTACGACGTGAGTCTGGCGGCGAGCGCCGAGGAGGCGTTCAACCTGATGGACGCCCAGCCCTTCGACGTGATCCTCACCGACCTGCGGATGCCCGGGAAGTCGGGCCTGAAGGTCATCGACCGCGCCTTGGCTCTGCCCGCCCGACCGGCGGTGCTCATGATGACGGCCTACGGGAACATCGACACGGCCGTCGAGGCCATGCGCCGGGGTGCGGTGGACTTCCTGACCAAGCCCGTCAACATCGAGCGCCTGGACGTGCTGATCCGCCGGGCGCTCAAGACGAAGACCCTGGAGGTCGAGGTCCAGCAGCTCCACGAACGCCTCGACGACCGCTTCGACCTGTCGCGGATCGTGGGAAACTCGCCGCTCCTGCGCGACATCATCGAGCGGGTGAAGAAGGTCGCCCAGTCCAGGGCGACCATCCTGATCGAGGGTGAGTCGGGCACGGGCAAGGAGCTGGTCGCCCAGGCGATCCACCAGTCGAGCCCTCGGGCGAGGGGGCCCTTCATCGCGGTGCACTGCGCCTCCCTCTCGGAGAGCCTGCTCGAGAGCGAGCTCTTCGGCCACGAGAAGGGCTCCTTCACGGGGGCCACGGAGCGGCGCATCGGCCGCTTCGAGTCGGCCGACGGCGGCACGCTCTTCCTGGACGAGATCGGCGAGATCTCGGGCGCGATCCAGGTGAAGCTCCTGCGCTTCCTCGAGACCAAGTCGATCGAGCGGGTGGGCGGCTCGAAGACGGTCGAGCTAGACGTGCGGCTTGTTGCGGCCACCAACCGCTCGCTCGAGCAGCTGGTGCGCGAGGGCAAGTTCCGGGAGGACCTCTACTTCCGGCTGGACGTGGTGCGCTTCCACATGCCGCCGCTGCGCAGCCGCCGCGAGGACATTCCCGCGCTCCTCGAGCACTTCATCAAGTTTTTCGCGGCCGAGAACGGCATTGCCCCGATCGAGATCGAGCCGGGGGCGCTCCGCACGCTCGAGGCCTATGCATGGCCCGGCAATATCCGGGAGCTGCGCAACTTCTGCGAGAACGCGGTCGTGCTCCACAAGGGCGGCAAGCTGACCGAGTTCGACCTCGATCCCCGCTTCCGCGGCGCTCCCGAGCCCTCGGGCGGCGGCGCGGCGGCCGCCGGCGCCCCGGGCCCGAGCCTCTCGGTGGAGCAGAACGAGAAGAGGATCCTGCGCGAGGCCCTGATCAAGTCCCGGGGCAACCGCACGCAGGCCGCCGAGCTCATGGGGATCAGCCGGCGCACCCTCCACCGCAAGCTGGCGCAGTGGCCCGAGCTCGACGTCGTCGATAAATGACGCTCCGGGTGCGCACCACGCAGGAGCTGGTCCACTGGCTCGAGATGGGCGGGGGCTCGCGGTGGGTGCGCCTCGGCGCCGTCGGGGTGCTCGCCGCGGTGCTCTCGTGCGTGGTGTCCTGGCACCAGTTCCACGGCGCGACCAGCGAGGCGACGCTGGCCCAGGCGGACCTGGCCCACCAGCTCTCGAGCGGGCAGGGCTTCACGACGCGCGTCAACTACCCCCAGGCGGCGGCCTACCTCCGCGACCGGGGCGTGCGCTTCGACCCCGCGCGCCCCTATCCCGAGGTCTACCAGGCCCCGCTCTACGCTGGGGTGGCCTCCTGCGCGCTTCGCCTCGTGCCCGACCGCCTGCTCTACGGCGCCCCCTACCTGCCCCCGCGGGGCGGCTACGGAGCCGACTACGTGCTCCTCGTCCTCAACGTCGGGCTCTTCTGGGTCGCCGCGGCCCTCGCCTACGTCCTGGCGCGCTCGCTCTTCGGGCCGCCCGCCGGCTGGCTCGCTGCCGCGGGGCTCTTCGTCTCGCTCCCGCTCTGGCAGCAGGTGGCCGCCGTGAACGGCACGGCGCTCATGATGGCGGTCGCGGCGGGCGCCTTCCTCGCGTGGTGGCGGGCGGAATCGGCCGAGGACCTGCGCTCCGCGGCGTGGCCGCTCGCGGTCCTGGGCGCCCTCTCGGGCACCCTGTTCCTCTGCGAGTATTCCTCGGGGGTGCTGGTCGTGGTCGTCGCGGCGGCCGCCGCCGCCCGGTATCGCTGGCGCGGGGCGGCGATCGTCCTCGGCTGCTTCGCCCTGGTCGCGGGGCCCTGGGTCGCCCGCAACCTGGCCGTGACCGGCCTGCCGGTGGGCCTCGCCGTGCAGAATGTCGCCCTCAAGGCCGGCGACGCCACGGCCGAGCCGTCGGTGGTCCGGGCGACCTACTCGGCAGCGTTGCCCCACCTCGACCTGACCAAGCTCGCCAACAAGGTGCTCACCCAGCTCCAGGAGACGCTGCGCTCGCGGGTGTGGTCGGGGGGGGCCATGTGGTTCACGGCGTTCTTCGCGGCCGGGTGGCTCTACGTGTTCCGTTCGGCCCCCGTCAACCGCCTGCGCTGGCTCTTCGCCCTTTCCCTGGCGGTGCTGGTCCTCAGCCAGGCCGCCTTCAACTCCGGGGAGAGCGAGCGGCAGGCGGTGGTGTGGCTCGCCCCGCTCGTGATCGTCTTCGGCGCCGGCTTCTTCTTCGTCCTGCTCTCGAGCAACCCGGTCCTCGGCTCCTGGCCCAGGGCCTGCGCCCTTGCGCTCCTCCTCGTCCAGTCGCTGCCCCTCGTGCACGACGTCCTCGACCCCAACTGGCTGCATTTCCAATACCCGCCTTATTTTCCGGGCCTCCTGCACACGATGCCCCGCGTGCTCGGCACCTCGGCCGCGGGCAGCCGCTACGGCCTCATGGCCGACGTGCCGGCCGGCCTCGCCTGGTACGGGGACACCCGGGCCTGGGCCCAGCCGGCGACGCTCCACGACTTCTACGCGGTGCAGGTCGAGCAGCCCACCGGGGGGCTCCTGCTGACCCCGAAGACCCTGGACAGGCCCTTCTTCTCCGACCTGAACGCCAAGTCCAAGCCGCAGGATTTCCTGTCCGTTCGGGCGCCCCGGATCGGCGAATGGGGGGAGGTCTACGGGGGGCTCCTGACCGGCACGCTCCCGAGGGAGTTCCCGCTCTCGGCGCCCCAGCGCTTCGCGGACAACCTCTACCTCCTGATCAACCCTGCGCTGCCGTCCCCCAAGGACCGCTAAGAAGGCGCTTCTCGCGCGCAGGATTCGTCTTGCCAGTGGTTGGCGGGATGGCAGGTTGATTTCCCATTAAGCTGGGCGCCACAATGACTTTCCTTCGGAATTCAGTCTGGGTCTTTTGCCTGGGCGCGTGCTCGATCGCGCGCGCGGTGTACGCCCCCATTCCCGAGCAGCAGCAGGGCAAGGACCTGCTGATCACGGTGGAGAGCGGGTTCTCCTACAACACGAACATTTTCGGCGCGGCCAACAACGCGATCAGCAGCTTCGTCTTCGAGGTGTCGCCGAGCGTGACCTTCAACTCGTCGCTGACCGACCAGACCTTCTTCTCGGGAACGTTCACGCCGCGGGTCGACTACTTCGAGAAACGCCCGGGCTCGAAGACCCTCTATAGCCAGGACGTGGACGCGCGCCTCTCGCATGCCTTCTCGAAGCTCTCGGTCCTCGACCTGTCCAACGTCTACTCGTACAACCAGAACCCGGAGGCGATCCTGAACGGCGGCCCGGTCAACAGCGACCAGACCCTGCAGAGCGACGAGCTCGACGGGCGCTACTCCTTCTCCCCCGTGGAGAAGCTGGGCGTCGTCCTGAAGGCCCGCAGCCTCTACTACGACTACGTGAACGCCGCCCTCGGCGACCAGCTGAACCGCTTTGAGAACCTCTACGGCGCGGAGTTCGACTACGCGCTCCTCCCCGAGTTCAAGCTGGCAGGCGAGGTCCGCCACCAGGACGTCGACTACGAGAACAATCCCTCGTACAACAACAAGCACACCGACTTCGCGATGGTGGGCTTCGACTACGCCGCCGGCCCCTCGCTCTCGGCGAGCCTGCGGGCGGGCGGCGAGTACCGCCAGTACGCGGCCTCGGGCCTCTCGTCGACCACGACCCCCTACGTTGAGGCCTCCGCCAAGTACGACTATCAGAAGGGCTCGTTCGTCAGCCTCGGCTACACGTACAGCCTGGTGGAGTCCTCGAACCCCGTGCTCTTCGCCGACGAGAAGCAGAACCGCGTGTTTCTGAACGTGCAGCACGCCCTCAGCCCGCTGATCGTCGCATCCGCCTCCATCGACTACGAGCCCTCGACCCTGGTCGGGAGGGGCGCGCAGCCCAACGCCCGAGAGGACTCGACCCACGGCGGGGTGGCCGCGACTTATCTTCCCAACAAGAACTGGAGGATCACGGCCTCCTACGACTACGACTTCGTCAACTCGGCGATCGAGGACCGCGGCCTGAACCGCAGCCGGGTCGGGGTCAACGCAACGCTGTCCTTCTAGGGGCGGCGCCGAGCCCGCCTCCCCCCAAGCGGGGATCCTCCCACCCAGCCCATGGCAGCGCCGTCCGGAAACCAGCAAAGCGCCTCGCTGGCCGACCTGCTGAAGATCCTCCGGACGCGCTCGGTCCTGATCGCGCTCATCATGGCGGTCGTCCTGGCGACGACGCTCATCGTGACGCTCTTCCTCCCGCGCTGGTACCTCTCTACCACCAAGGTGCGCGTGGAGAAGCCCGAGAGCGACGTGAAGCTCTTCCAGGCGCAGTCGAGCGGCGCCTACGACCCGTACTTCCTGCAGGACCAGAACAAGATCATGCAGTCGGAGAAGATCCTCTACCCGGTGATCGACCACCTGGGGCTCTCGACGCGTCTCGCCGCGGTCGCGGGCGCCCCGGGCGCCACGCTGCCCCGCGACCTCGCGTTCCGCTACCTGACGGCGAAGATGCTCCGCGTCGAGCCGCAGCGCAGCTCGTCCCTGATCGAGATCAACGTGCTGGCGCAGGACCCCGCGCTCGCCGCCGACGTCGCGAACGAGGTCGCCAAGGTGTACGCCGAGGACCGCATCACGCTCGCCTCCTCCCAGCAGACCGAGGGCGTGGCCCAGCTGCGCAAGCAGCTCGCTGACCAGGAGGAGGTCGTCCGCAGGCAGCGCGACACCGTCGAGAAGCTCCGCAAGGACCTCAACATCTCCGGGGTCGACTTGAACGTGAAGTACTCCGACATGGAGATCGAGACCCTGCGCCAGATGCAGAACTCGCTGATCGCGCTGCGGGTCGACGCCATCGGGCGCAAGACGCGCTGGGAGCGCTTCCGAAGCATCCCGATCGAGGACCGCATGGGCCTCGTCAATTCCGAGCTGATCCCCGACCAGAACATCCAGAACCTCCTGCAGGCGTACCTTGTGGCCGACCAGAAGGTGACCCAGCTGAAGGCCCGGCTCGGCGAGGCGCACCCCGACCTGATCTCTGCGATCGAGAACCGCGCGAAGATCAAGATCCAGCTGGAGGCGCTCCTGCGCGGCTACGAGAGCGGGCTCGAGATGTCCTACAAGGAGGCGGAGGCCCGCGTCGACGAGCTGGAGAGCCAGCTCGCGAAGGCGAAGGTGGAGCAGATCCTCTCGGCCCGCGACCGCATGCGGCCCTTCGAGGAGGCGGCCCAGCGCCTGGAGGACGAGACGCGGCTCTACACGACCCTGCGGCTCACGCTGCGCCAGCGTGAGATCGATTTCCAGGTGCCCAAGCGCACGATCGAGATCCTGAACACGGCCGAGCCGGCGCGCAGGCCGAGCCGGCCGAACTGGATCCTGAACATCGCGAGCGCGATCGTGCTCGGGGGCGTCCTCGGCGTCGGGGTCGCCCTCTCGCTCGAGTACTTCGACACGAGCCTGCGCGATGTGGCCGACATCGAGGAGCGCCTCAAGGTGCCGGTCCTCGGCGTGATCCCGCACGCGCCCGACCCGATGGGCCCCGACCGCGACGAGCCCGAGAACACCGAGCCCTACCGCGTCCTCCACACGAACCTGAACCTGGCGCTGAAGGGCGGGCAGCCCTCGGTCCTGGTCGTCTTCTCGGCGGGTCCCGCCGAGGGCAAGAGCACGACCCTCTGCAGGTTGGCGCACCTGATGGCCGGCTGCGGCGAGCGGGTGCTCCTGATCGACGGCGACCTGCGCCGACCCGCGCAGCACCACCTCGCTAACTGCCCGCGCTCGCCGGGGCTAAGCGACGTGCTCTCGGGCAAGACGCCCTTCGACGAGGCGGTGCGCAAGGCGGTGGCGCCCGGCCTCGACCTGCTGACGAGCGGCGGGGTGCCCGGCTTCACGCTCAGCCTCCTCTTCTCGAGCCGCCTTCGGGAACTCCTCGGGACGCTGCGCGGCAAGTACGACCGCATCCTGCTCGACTCCCCGCCGATCATCGGCGTCAGCGACGCGAGCATCCTGGCCGGCGTCTCCGACGGCGCGATCCTCCTCGTCCAGCACCGGCGCAACCCCGCCAGCATGGTGCTGAGGGCGCAGCAGACGATCGTGGCGCTGAAGACCCCGCTCCTCGGCGCGGTGCTCACCCAGGTCCCCCGGGGATCGGGCGAGGACTACGGCTACTACACCCAGGCCTACTCGTATTACTCGGGGTCGACCAAGGGCGGCGCCCGGGGCAAGGGCGGGTCGGGCGGGGGCGACCGGCTGCACCTGAATTGATGTTGACGGCGGGGGGGGCGGGAGGTCTGATTGCTCCCTGTTTTGCGGGCGTAGCTCAGTTGGTAGAGCACCACCTTGCCAAGGTGGACGTCGAGAGTTCGAGTCTCTTCGCCCGCTCCATTTAA
>CAIXHE010000106.1 GCA_903919205.1 uncultured Opitutaceae bacterium
AAGATCGCGTCCGCGCCCTCGGCGAGCGAGGCGGCGACGCTCGGGCTGGTGAGGTCTGCCGCGAGGGCCTCCACGCGGGCATCGCCCTCGAAACCCCGGGTGGCCGAAAGGTCAGCCACCACCAGGCGCTCGACGCCCGCCTCGGCAAGAAGCGCGCGGGCGAGTCGCTGCCCGAGGAACCCTCCCCCTCCGGTGATGACGATCTTCATAGGTGTGGAAACGACGCGTCCCTGAATTACGCAGGGCCGCCGCCGTCGCACAATGCAAATGCCCGGTTTTTGGCGGGGCGCGCTTTCCGGTTGCGCGAGCGGGAGGCAGGACTAGGACAGCGGGATGACGGAGCGCCCTTTCCTAGCCCTTGCCCTCGCCCTGTTCCTCCTGGCCGCCACGGCGTCGACCCCCGGCGCCCGCGCCGCCGAGGCCGCGGCCGATGCGGACCCCTACCTCTGGCTCGAGGACATCGACAGCCCGAAGTCGCTCGCCTGGGTGGCCGAGCAGAACGAGGCCACGGCGCGCCGGCTCGCCGGGCCCGAGGTCGAGTCCCTCTACAAGGACGCGCTCGGCGTCCTCGACGCCTCGTCGCGCATCCCGGCCGTGACCGAGAAGGGCGGCTACCTCTACAACCTCTGGAAGGACCGCGACCACCCCCGCGGGCTCTTCAGGCGCGCCCGCCCGGCGGACTTCGCCCGGGACCCCGTGAAATGGGAGACGGTGCTCGACGTGGACGCCCTCGCCAAGGCCGAGGGCAAGACGTGGGCCTTCGGGGGCGCCGTGTGGCTGCCCCCCGAGAACCGGCGCTGCCTCGTCCTGCTGTCCCCGGGGGGCGGCGACGCGTCCGAGGTGCGGGAGTTTGACGCCGAGCGCCTGGCGTTCGTGCCCGGGGGCTTCACGGTGCCGACGGCCAAGCAGCGGGTGTCCTGGCGTGACGCCGACACCCTCTATGTGGCCACGGACTTCGGCCCGGGCACGCTCACCACGTCCGGCTACCCCCGGATCGTGAAGCTCTGGTCGAGGGGCACCCCCCTCTCCTCGGCCGTCACCCTCTACGAGGGCAAGGACGCCTCGGTCGGAGCCAGCGCCGAGCGCCTGCATAGCCCCGGGGGCGACATCGATCTCGTCACCGACAACCTGACGTTCTGGACGCACGCCTATTCCCAGCTCGTGGGAGAGAAGCGGCTGCCGCTCGCCCTGCCCGCGACCGCGGTCGTCGAGGGCGCCTTCGGCGGGCGGCTGGTTGTGCAGCTGAAGGAGCCGTGGACCGTCTCGGGCACGGCCTATCCGGCGGGCTCCCTGGTCCTCGCCGATGCGGCCTCGCTCCGCGGAGGCCCCGGCGGCGTCGAGAGGATCCTGTCCCCGACCGAGCGCGAGGTCGTGATGGGGGTCGAGGTGACCGACACGGGCCTGCTCGTCTCGCTCCTCGACAACGTGCGCGGTCGCCTCGCGTGGATGCGCCCGGGACCCCGCGGTTGGGAGCGCCAGGACATCGGTTTCCCGGACAACGGGGCGCTGACGGTGCGCAGCGTCGACGCGGGCACCGGCAGCGCCTACGTGGAGTACGAGTCCTTCACGGTGCCGCCGACCCTCTACCACGTGGGGGCCCCGGGCACCGCGCCCGAGAAGATCCGCTCGCAGGCTCCGGCCTTTGACGGCGAGCGCTTCGAGACCGCCCAGTACTCGGCCGTCTCCGCCGACGGCACGCGCATCCCGTACTTTGTCGTCTCCCAGAAGGGGCGCGCCCACGACGGCAAGGCCCCGGTGTGGATGTTCTCGTACGGCGGCTTCGAGGTCGCGCTCACGCCCTCCTACTCGGGCTCGTACGAGGACCTGCACGGCGCCTATGGCAAGCTGTGGCTCGAGCGCGGCGGCACGTTCGTCCTCGCCAACATCCGCGGCGGCGGCGAATTCGGGCCCGCCTGGCACACCGCCGCCCTGAAGGAGAACCACCACCGGGTGCTGGAGGATTTCGAGGCCGTGGTGCGCGACCTCTTCGAGCGCGACATCACCTCGCCGGCACACCTCGGGATCGAGGGCCGCAGCAACGGCGGCCTTCTCGTCTCCTCGCTCCTCGTGCGCCACCCGGAGTTCTACGGCGCGGTCGTGTGCGGCAACCCCCTGATCGACATGCGGCGCTACAGCCACCTTCTGGCGGGGGCGAGCTGGATGGCCGAATACGGCAACCCGGACATTCCCGAGGAATGGGCCTACATCCGCCAGTACTCGCCCTACCAGAGGATCCAGCCCGGCCTGACGCTGCCGCCGATCATGTTCTACACGTCGACCCGAGACGACCGGGTGCACCCGGGCCACGCTCGGAAGATGGCGGCCAAGATGGAGGCGATGGGCTACGCCGTCGACTACTACGAGAACACCGAGGGCGGCCACCACGGAAGCGTCACGAACGAGCAGCTCGCCACCCGGCTCGCGCGCACCTACGCGTTCCTGTGGAAGCACCTGCGCTAAAGCCCGCGCGACCCCCTATGAAAGACGCTCGACCGATCGCCTTCGTGGGCCTGGGCGCCATGGGCCTGGGCATCGCCTCCCGCCTGCTCTCCCGGGGGTTCCCCGTCGCCGCCCACGACGCACGCTCCGACGTGAGGGGCGCCTGGGAGAAGCTCGGGGGCACGTGGGCCGAGTCGCCCGCGCAGGCCGCCGCGGGCGCCCGGGCGCTCGTCCTCATGGTGGTGAACGCCGCGCAGGTCGAGGACGTGCTCTGGGGCGCCCAGGGGGCCCTGCGTACGCTCGCCCGGGGTTCGGTCGTCGTCGTCCACAGCACGGTCGCGCCGTCGAGCGCCGAGAGGACGGGAGCGCGGCTCCTCGCCGAGGGCTACCCGATGCTCGACGCCCCGGTCAGCGGGGGCGTCGTCGCGGCCAAGAACGGCACCCTCTCGGTCATGGCCTCGGGCTCGGCCGAGGCCTTCGCCGGGAGCGAGGAGCTGCTAGCCGCCACGGCGGCCAAGGTCTTCCGCGTCGGGGACAGCCCGGGGTCGGGCTCGGTCGTGAAGACCGTGAACCAGCTGCTCGCCGGCTCCCATATCGCCCTCGCCGCCGAGGCGATGGCCTTCGGAGCCAAGGCGGGGGTCGACCCGCGCGTCCTCTACGACGTGATCACGCACTGCGCGGGCAACTCCTGGATGTTCCAGAACCGTGTCCCGCACATGCTTGACGATGACTACCGCCCGCTGAGCGCCGTCACGATCTTCGTGAAGGACCTCGGCATCGTGCTCGACTCCGCCCGGGAGCTCAAGTGCCCGGCGCCCATGGCCGCGATGGCCCACCAGCTCTTCATCATGGCGGCCGCCTCGGGCCACGGCCAGGAGGACGACGCCGCGGTCGTGAAGGTCTACGAGTCGATGACGGGCGCCCCGGTGGCACGCCCTCCCGCGGCTTCCTAGGCGCTCAGGATCTCGGCCGGGCTGAAGAAGCGGGCGAGCTCGGACTTGGCGTTGTCGACGCTGTCCGAGGCGTGCACGACGTTCTTCATCATCTCCGTGCCGAAATCGCCGCGGATCGTGCCCTTCGGGGCCTTGCGCGAGTCGGTGGGTCCGAGCAGGTCGCGCACGCGGCTGACGACCGAATCACCGGCGAGCGCCATCACCAGCACCGGGCGCGAGCTCATGAACTTCTCGATCTCCGGGTAAAAGGGCTTGTCGGCGACGTGCGCGTAGTGCTCGCGCAGCACCGCGGGGGAGAGCCTCGTCAGCTTGCAGGCCACGATCTCGAACCCGGCCTTCTCGAAGCGGTCGAGCACGTTTCCCACGTGGTGTTTCTCCATGCAGTCCGGCTTAAAGATGATGAGGGTTTTCTCCATAGGGAGGGATCACCATAGGGATGCCCCCCGCGATGGGAAGCTCGTTTTTGGGCCCTCAGCTGTCGCTCTTCTCCAAGGCAAGGGCCTGATAGAGAGCATCCTCCAAATTGGGGTAGAGGAAGGAGTAGCCCGCGGAAACCAGCTTGGCGGGCACCACGTGCGCGCTCGCCAGGAGCACCTCGTCCGCGATCTGCCCATAGGCCGCCCGGAGGGCGAAGCGGGGAATGGACATGCCCACCTGGCGGCCGAAGATCCGGCTGAGCGCCCGGTCGAAGCCCGAGTTGGTGGTGGCGTTCGGGGCCACCACGTTCACCGGGCCGCTGATCCGCTCCTCGCAGATCACAAAGCGTAGCGCGCCCACCACGTCGTCCAGGGACACCCAGCTCGTCCATTGCCGTCCGGAGCCGAGGGCCCCCCCCAGGCCCGCCCGGTAGAAGGGCACCATGCGCTGGAGGGCGCCGCCCTCGCGCGAGAGCACCGGTCCGAAGCGCAGGCACGCCACCCGGGCGCCCGACTCGGCCGCGGAGAGGGCCGCGCTCTCCCAGTCGCGGCAGAGCTCGGCCAGGAAGCCGTTGCCCGGCTCGCTCGACTCGGTCAGCTCCAGGTTGCCCCGGTCGCCGTAGATGCCGATGGCCGACGCGTTCACGAGGAGTCCCGGCCGAAGCCCGGGCTCCGCGCCGCGGAAGAGCTTGGCGAGCGCCTGGGTCGGGTCGATGCGCGTCGAGCGCAGCTCGGCGCGGCGACGCGCCGACCAGCGCGCGCCGTCGATCGGAGTGCCGCAAAGGTTGACGATCACGTCCGAAGTGGCGCAGAGCTCGAGGGGCAGCTGGCCGAAGGACGGACTCCAGGAGGCCTCCCCGGGGCCGGAGGCGGAGCCCCGCACCAGGCGCGTCACCTCATGGCCGTCGGCCCTGAGCGCCGAAACGAGGGCGCGGCCGATCAGGCCGGAGGATCCTGCGACGAGAATCTTCATCCGAGCGAGGTCCGCGTTCGATGCCGCATGCCCCAAATCCCATTTAACTCGGGGAAAAGAGCAAGTGTCATGCGCCGTCAGGCGCCCTTAGCGCTGCAAAAGCAGCGAGGGCGGACGCCCGGGCGACGGCGTGGTCGACCATGGGCCGGGGATACGTGTCCCCCAGCCGCACCCCGGCCGAGGCGAGCACCTCGGGGGCGGCCTCCCAGGGGCTGTGGATCGCCGACGCAGGCAGGCGGGAGAGCTCGGGCACCCACCGGCGCACGTAGTCGCCCTGCGCGTCGAACTTGAGGCCCTGGAGGACGGGCGCGAACACCCGGAAATAGGGGGCGGCGTCGGCCCCGCAGCCCGCGGTCCACTGCCACCCCAGGGTGTTGCTCGCCAAATCCGCGTCCACCAGCGTGTCCCAGAACCAGGCGGCGCCGAGCGTCCAGGGCAGCCGCAGGTGCTTCACGAGGAACGAGGCGACGATCATCCGCACGCGGTTGTGCATCCAGCCGGTGTGCCAGAGCTGCCGCATGCCGGCGTCGACGATCGGGTAGCCGGTGCGGCCCCTCTGCCAGGCCCGCAGCTTTCGACCGTCGGGGTCGGCCGCCCAGGCGAATCGGCGGAATTCCGGCCTCAGGGGTTCGGTCGGGGTGTCCGGAAAGTGGTAGAGCAGGTGATGCGCGAACTCGCGCCAGCCCACCTCGCTTAGGAACACGCGAGCGCCGTTGCTCGGCGGGAACACGCCGCTGTCCTTGGAGAGGGCCTTGAGCGCGGCCCATACCTGTCGCGGGCCGATCTCGCCGAAATGCAGCCAGGGCGACAGCCGCGAGGTGCCGTCCAGGTCGGGGCGGTTGCGGTGGTCGGCATACGCCTCGGATGCCGACGCGAGGAAGGCCTTGAGCCTGGCCGCCGCGCCCCGCTCCCCAGGTTGCCAGGCCTCGGCAAGGCCGCCGTCCCAGCGGATGGAGGGCAGGAGGCCCAGCTCGCGCAGCTCAAGCGAGTGCGGCTGCTCGGCCGGGGCCGCCAGGGACCCCTTCTTGAGGACCAGCGGCTCCGCGACCGGCAGCTCGAGGCAGTGCCGCCAGAACGGCGTGAACACCTGGAACGGCCGGCCCTGCTTGTTCTGGACGGCCTGCGGTTCGAAGAGCAGCGCGCTCCCGAAGCTGCGGGCCTCGATCCCCGCGGCGAGCAGCGAGGCCTTGATCGCCTTGTCGCGGGCGACCACCGCCGGCTCGTAGCGCCGGTTCCAGAAGACGGCCCCCGCTCCGGTCGATCGCACGAGCTTCTCAAGGATGTCTCCGGAGGGCCCCCTAAGGAGCGTGAGGCGAAGTCCGCGCTCCTCGAGGGATGCGCCGAGCGAGGAAAGGGCGTGGTGAAGCCACCAGCGCGAGGCGCCCCCCGGGCTCCACGGGGCCTCGCCCGCGTCGTCCAGGATGAACACCGCGATCACAGGGCCCCCGCGCCCGATCGCGGCCATGAGCGCCGGGTTGTCCTGCAGCCGCAGGTCCTGCCGGAACCAGACGAGGCTCGGCGTCACAGCGAGTCTCTGTAGAGCGCCTCGTAGGCCGAGGCCGCCGCCATCCAGCTGAAGTCGCGCGCCATGCAGCGCTGCTGCACCCGCGAGTAGCGCTCGGCATCGCCGAACAGCCGGAGCACCCGAGAGAGGGCGTCGCGCAGCGAGGCGGCGTTGGGGTCGCACATGATCCCGGTGCCGGACTCGTCGGTGTCCGCGTCGCTCACCGTGTCGACGAGGCCCCCCACCCGGCTGACCACCGGGATGCTGCCGTAGACCTGCGAGTACATCTGGTTCAGACCGCAGGGCTCGAAGAGCGAAGGCATCAGGAAGAAGTCGCTGCCGGCCTCGATCAGGTGGCTCATCGTCTCGTCCAGGCGGGCGCACATGAACACCTTGCCGGGCACCTCGCGGGCGAGCGCCTGCAGCTCGGCCTCCATGCGCTTGTGGCCGGTGCCGAGTACGACCAGCCGGCAGTCCTCCCCGACGAAGAAGTCCGCGTTCGCGAGGACCAGGTCCACGCCCTTCTGCTCGGTCAGCCGGCAGATCATGCCGACCACGGGCCCCGTGTAGCCCGCCTCGAACCCGCACGCCTTCAGGAGCGCGGCGCGGCAGGCGCGCTTGCCCGAAAGGTCGGCGGCGCTGTACCGGGCGGGGATCAGCCTGTCGGTCGCGGGGTTCCAGACGGCGCTGTCGACCCCGTTCAGCAGTCCGGTCAGGTCGTCGACGCGCGTCTGGATCACGCCCTCCAGCCCGCATCCGAACTCCGGGGTCTGGATCTCCCGGGCGTAGGTAGGGCTGACGGTCGTCACCCGGTCTGCGAAGAGGATGCCGCCCTTCAGGAAGTTCACCTGGCCGTAGTACTCGAGGCCGTCCATGCTGAACATCTCCTCGGGCAGGTTCGTTCGCGCGAAGGTCGCCGCGGGGAAGAGCCCCTGGAACGCGATGTTGTGGATCGTGAAGACGGTCTTCATGGCCAGCGTGACGCCGAAGCGCCGCTCCGCCTCGCGCAGGAGGAGCGGCAGCAGCCCCGCCTGCCAGTCGTGCCCGTGCAGGATGTCGGCGCCCAGGTCGGCGATCCGCATCGTCTCCACGACGGCCTTGCAGAAGAAGGTGAAGCGGTCCGCGTTGTCCTCGTAGTCGCGCTCCCCGTTACCGTAGGGAAGGCGCCGGTCGAAGAACTCCTCCCGGCAGACGAAGTACACGGTGAGGTTCTTCTTCGGCGAGAAGGAGAGGACGTCGCCCGAGAGGTACTGGTTGCCCATCTCCACCTTGATGCGGAACCGCCGCTCGGCGGCGGCCGCAGCCGGGTGCGCCAGGGCGTCCCGGTAGCCCGGGATGAACACGGAGACCTCGTGCCCACGGTCGGCGAAGGTCCCGGTCAGGGCCCCGACGGCATCGGCAAGGCCCCCGGTCTTCATGTAGGGGTAGAGCTCGCTTGCCGCGTGTACGATCTTCATGGGGCGCTCGCAGGGGTTGCGGTGGCGGGGGCTCGCCGTTTCTGGGTCTGGACGCTGTCCGGAGGTCGGGTGTGGACGGACACTGGACCCCGAATCTACGGCTCAGGCCTCGAGGTTGTCCAGATCGGCCGGGTAAAATCTGGCCGCCACCCGTCCGTCACAGGGGCCCGTGGCCAAGGGGTTCCTTCCAGCGACGACGCTAGCGAAGTGTCTGCCGAAACGAGTCCAGGAACGCGTTGGTCTTCGGCGTGAACTCCGTTCCCGGTGGGCCGACGTACATGTCCTGGTAGAACCGGTCCCCCACGATGAAATAGCGGACGCGGCACACCAGCTTCTTGTCCGGTATGTCGATGATGTACTCGCGGCCGCTCGTGTTGAAGTTGCTGCACGCGCCCTCCAGGCGAAGCGTCCCGCCCTGGCTCTTCATGGCTCTATTCGCAGCCACCTTGTAGGCCGCCTCCACGCCCCCCACGCGCGCCCAGGTGCCGGCAGGCTGGTCGCCCCACATCACGAAGTACGATACCGAATCCGATTCATCAAAATTGATGATATGCAGGACCGAGGCGCCCGCGGGCTGGGAGCTCTTCTGGACCGGCCCGGGAAAGACCGCGGTGAAGTGGCCGTCGCTGTCATCCACACTGACATCGTCGGCGCGCGCCACGAGGGCCAGCGCGCACACGAGACACGTAGCGCGAATCCATGCGAGAGCGGTCCGAGCCATGGGACGGGATCCTGCCGCGGTTGCGGGGCCGCTGCAAGCAGATCGTTGGCGGGTGCCGTCGGCGGTGTCGGTCTGGCACGCCGCGAGCTCCAAGGCGCCCACCATGAGACACCGCCTCCTCTGCCTGATGCTCACCGGTGCCGTTGCCTCGCTCGCGGACGCACCCACCCCCAACCCGGCCCTGACGCCCATCGGCTCCTTCGAGTCGCAGGCCTCGGCGGAGTTCAAGACCCAGGCGGGCCCGCCCGCCCACCCGGGCCCGATCGAAGTGGTGCCGCTGGCGCTGCAGCCCTGGTATGAAGCGCCGGACCACGCGGTGGCCCGGCAGCTCTTCTCGCCGAGCAACTCGCGCTGCACCCGCATGAGCCTGGCTGAGATCCGCATACCGGCGGGAATCGCGGTCAGGGAGCATTTCCACAAGCAGCGCGAGGAAATCTACCACATCGTGTCCGGCAAGGGGCTCATGACGCTCGACGGCAAGACGGTCGAGGTCGGCCCGGGCGACACGGTCGTCGTTCATGTGGGGGAGCGCCACAAGATCCTCGCCCACAAGGGGGCCGACCTCGAGATGCTGGTCGCATCGGTGCCGGCGTGGGCCGAGTCCGACCTGAACTTCACCGAATAGGCCGGCGCGTCAGCGGGCCTTCTGCAGCTCAGCCCTCGCCTCGTCCGCACGCCCCTGCCTCATCAGCACGACGCCGAGGTTGTGGTGCGCCTCGGCGTAGCCGGGCTCGATCTCGAGCGCCCTGCGGTACTCGGCCGCGGCCTCGTCCAGGCGCCCGAGTTGGAGCAGGGCGTTGCCGAGGTCGTCGTGGGCCCGCGCGAAGCCGGGCGAAAGTGCGACCGCCCGCTGGTAGTGGGCCACCGCCTCGGCGGCCCGTCCCCCGCGAAGCAGCGCGGTCGCCCAGTTGAACTCCACGCCGGACGCCGCCGGATCGAGCGAAAGGGCCCTGCTGAACTCCCCGATCGCCTCCCCCGTGCGCCCGAGCTCGAGGAGCGCGGCGCCCAGATTGCCGATGACCTCGGGATTTCCAGGCTCCGAGGCCAGGGCCCTCCGGAATTCCTCGGCCGCTTCGGCAGCCCGTCCCGCCTGCAGCAGCACGAGCCCCAGGTTGTTGTGGGCCTCGGTCCTGCCGGGGTCCGCCGCCAGCGCCGCACGAAATTCCACGATCGCCTCCTGCGGGCGGCGCTCCTGCAGGAGCGCCACGCCGAGCGTGTTGTGGGGGCCGGCGGCGTCCGGGTGGAGAGCCAAGGCGGCTCGGCAATCCGCCACGGCCTCCGAGCGGCGTCCCTCCCTGAGGGCGAGTCCGCCGAGGTTGTCGTAGGCGAGCCAGCAGGCCGGGTTGCGCGCGAGGGTGGCCGTCCAGAGCGCGCGGGCGTCGCGGAACTCCGGCACGCGGCGCGCCGAGGTGATCGCGAGGGCCCCCATGACGGCGAGTCCCGCCCCAAGGGCGGCGGCGCGCGCGACGCCCCCGAGCCGGGCGAACGCGAGCGAGGCTCCGGCGCACACCCCGGCCAGCAGCATCGCCGCCGCCAGGTACTGGAAGTGGTCCGCCACGTAGGAGTAGAGGAACGGGTAGACGTCGATGAAGCCGAGCGCCGGGGACAGGGTGCCGCAGAAGAGGAGCGCCGTCGCCAGCGGACCCCGGCAGCGGCCCCTCAGCGCGAACAAAGCTCCGAGGAGCGCGAGGAGCGCTGCCGGATAAAGCCACTGCCAGGCCCGCCCCGCATCTAGGCTCCAGCGGGGATAGATGAACGTGAGTCCGGCGGGCCAGAGGACCTTTCCGGCATAAAAGAAAACCGCGCGCCCCGCGAGGAGCACGCGCTCGGCAAACCCGAGCGTGAAGCCCGCCCCATGCGCGCCGATCTGCGTGCGCTCCATCCAGGCGGTGACGGCGCCCGCGGCCGCGCCGAGCGCGATCCAGGGCGCGAGGGGACCCACGTCCCCGGACCAGGTGAGGCGTCCCCTCCGCCACCAGGCGACGACGAGGAGGGCGGCCGGCAGAGTCGCCGTCACGCTCTTCGTGAGGAGCGCCAGGACGAAGAGCGCGGTGGCGGCCGAGTAGCGTCCGGCACTGCGGTCGCCCTCGTAGCGCAGGTAGCAAAGCGCCGCCAGGAAGTAGAACACCGCCGAGAGCGTGTTCTTCTGCTCGGCGATCCAGGCCACGGATTCGACGCACACCGGGTGCACAGCGAAAAGCGCCGCCGCTGCCGCCGCGCCGCGGACCCCGAGCGCGCGCAGCGTCCGGAAGAAGAGCCACGAGGCCGCCAGGTGGAGCAGGACATTGAGAACGTGGTATCCAATCGCCGCGTCGCCCCAGAGTCGGTGCTCCAGCCAAAATGCGCTGTGGAGGACCGGGTAGTACTGCTGCGTAGCTCCGGGCAGAAACCAGATGCGCGCAAGCCCCGAGAGCCCACGCAGCGAGGGCGCCGTGACATGGCCGCCGTCGTCCCAGAGGAAGCCCGCATGCCGCAGGCTGCCGTAGGCGACCAC
>CAIXHE010000107.1 GCA_903919205.1 uncultured Opitutaceae bacterium
GCGCTTGGCCTCCTCGAGCACCTTCTCGCGCATCTTCTCCGCGTCGTTGAAGCTCGTTGTGGCAGCGGCGAAGCCCATCGAGGTCTGCCGCTGCAAGAGCTGCGCCCCGACGTTCGAGGTCATGATGATGATCGTGTTGCGGAAATCGACCGTGCGGCCGAGCGAATCGGTGAGGCGACCGTCCTCAAGGATCTGCAGGAGGATCTGAAGAACGTCCGGATGGGCCTTCTCCACCTCGTCAAAGAGGATGACGGCGTAGGGACGGCGGCGGACGGACTCGGTCAATTGCCCGCCCTCCTCGTAGCCCACATAGCCCGGAGGCGACCCGATCAGGCGCGACACGGAGAACTTCTCCATGTACTCGCTCATGTCGATCTGAACCAGCGCGTCCTGCTTGCCGAACATCTGCGCGGCGAGCTGCTTTGCGGTCTCCGTCTTGCCGACACCGGTCGGGCCGACAAAAAGGAACGAGCCTATGGGTCTGCGGGGGTCCTTCAGGTCCGCCCGGGAGCGGCGCAGGGCGCGCGCAATCGAGCTGGCCGCAAGGCCCTGCCCAATGACGGCCTTCGATATCTCGCCCTCCAGGTTCAGCAGCTTCTCGCTCTCGCGTTTCTCCATCCTGGAAAGAGGGATTCCTGTCCAGTCCGCGACGACCTGGATCATGAGCTCCTCGTCAATCGTGACGCGCTTCTCCTCGCGGGCCTTCTTCCACTGCTCTGTGGCCTGCTCCTGCTTGGTGCGCAGCTGCTTCTCCTTGTCGCGGAATTTTGCGGCCTCCTCGAAGTGCTGCTCGCTGATGGCCTTCTCCTTCTGGGCGCAGACCTCCTCGATCTCCTTGGAAAGGCTCTCGATGTCGGGCGGGCGGCTGAGCGCGGCTATGCGCGCACGGGAGCCGGACTCGTCCATGACGTCGATCGCCTTGTCAGGCAGGAATCGCCCGGTGATGTAGCGGTCGGAAAGCTTGGCCGCAGTCTCAAGGGCGAGGTCTGTGAAGACCACCTTGTGGTGGTCCTCGTACTTACCCCGGATGCCCTTAAGGATCGTGATCGTGTCCTCGACGGACGGCGGCTCGACCTTGACCGACTGGAATCTGCGGTCCAGGGCGCTGTCCTTCTCGATGTACTTGCGGTACTCGTTAAGCGTCGTGGCGCCCACGCACTGGAGCTCGCCGCGGGAGAGCGCGGGCTTGAAGATGTTGGAGGCGTCCATGGCGCCCTCGGCGGCCCCGGCGCCCACGATCGTGTGCAGCTCGTCGATGAAGAGGATCACGTTCCTCGCCCTCTTGATCTCGTCCATCACGGCCTTGATGCGCTCCTCGAACTGGCCGCGGTACTTGGTGCCGGCCACCATGAGCGCCAGGTCCAGGGTGTTGACCTTCTTCTCAAGGAGGATCTCCGGCACGTTGCCGGCGGCGATCTCCTGGGCCAGGCCCTCGACGATGGCGGTCTTGCCGACCCCGGCCTCGCCGATCAGGACCGGGTTGTTCTTCGTGCGCCTGCAGAGGATCTGGATCACGCGGCGGATCTCGTTCTTGCGACCCACGACGGGGTCCATCTCGCCCTTGCGGGCGAGCTCGGTCAGGTCGCGGCCGAACGCCTTAAGGGCGGGCGTCTTCACCTCCTTCTTGTCGTCTGCCTGGATCCCGGCGCGCTGCGGGTTGCCCGCGGCGGCCTCCTCGCCGCCGCTCCCCTCGGCGTTGCCCGAGAACTGTGGGTCGAGCTCGCGGAGGATCTCGTTGCGCGTGCGCTCGATGTCGACGTCGAGCGACTTGAGGACGCGCGCGGCGACCCCCTCGCCCTCGCGAAGGAGGCCGAGCAGGATGTGCTCGGTGCCGACGTAGGAATGGTTGAGGGCCTTCGCCTCCTTGCCGGCGAGCGCCAGCACCTTCTTCACCCGCGGGGTGTAGGGGATGCTGCCCTGGGCCTTGGCCTCCTGGCCGGTGCCCACCTGCTTCTCGACCGCAGCCCGGACCGTCTCCAGGTCGAGGCCCATCTTCTGGAGCACGCTCACGGCCACGCCCTGGCCCAGCTTGATCAGCCCGAGCAGGATATGCTCGGTGCCGACATAGTTGTGGTGGAAGCGGTCGGCTTCCTTGCGGGCCAGCGCGAGCACCTGCTGGGCGCGCGGCGTGAAGTTGTTCATCGGTTCCTGCGACATAGTTACTTTGGAAGCCGTCTTAGTTGTTTCCGTTCGCTGAGAGAGTGAAATCCGGGCGGGCGAAATTGGCAAACTCCGAACGCAGTCTTTCGGCCCGCAGGATGTCCCGCTGGCCGGCCTCGAACTCGCCCTTCTGGGCCCTCTGGAGGTGTCCGGGCTGGGCCTCGATGAAGAGCCGGTCGGTGACCGAGCGCTTGCCGTCGGGGAACATCCCCAGGTCGACGCCGAGGCGTATGAGGGAGAGGAGGTTCATGGCCTCGTTGGAGCTCAGCACGTGGCCGTTCTGGAGGATGCCGTAGGCGCGGCCGATCTTGTCGAAGAGCTTGCCCGGGTCGGCCTCGAGGAGGCGCGCGCGGGCGTTGAGCTCGTGCTCGATGATCGACTGGAGGACGCCGGAGAGCCTCTTCAGGATCTGCTCCTCGGACTCGCCGAGCGTCGTCTGGTTGGAGATCTGGAAGATGCTGCCGCTCGCGTCCGAGCCCTCGCCGAAGAGGCCGCGCACCACCATGCCGAGCTGGTTCACCGCGCGCACCACCTTCTCCATCTGGTTGGCGATCACGAGCGCGGGCAGGTGCATCATGGCCGAGGCCCTCATGCCGGTGCCGAGGTTGGTCGGGCAGGCGGTCAGGTAGCCCAGGTCGGCCGAGAACGCGAAGTCGAGGGACTCCTCGAGGAGCGAGTCCATCTCGTTGATGGCCGCCCACGCCTTCTTCAGCTGGAAGCCGGCGCGCAGCACCTGCACGCGCAGGTGGTCCTCCTCGTTGATCATCACCGAGAAGGCCTGGTCCTTGCTGATCACGACGCCGCTGCCCTGCTTCGAGCCGCTCAGCTCGCGGCTGATCAGGTGGCGCTCGACCAAGATGCGCTTCTCCAGCTCGCCAAGCTCGTCGAGGCCCACGCCGAGGCCCTTTTTCATGAAGGCGGTGGCGCCGACGGCCTCGCGGCAGGCCTCGAGCACGCGCTCGCGCTGGGCCGGCTTGGCCCAGCCGGGGAAGGGATGCCCCGCCAGGTTGCGGGCCAGGCGGATGCGCGTCATCAGGACGATGGCCGACTTGCTGCTCGACGAATCGGTCAGTTCGGACGGCGAGTCGATCAGCGAGGCGATGGTCATCGGCTTAGCGCGACGGCTTCTGTTCAACGGCTTGTCGGACTTGGTTGATTTCATCGCGGCAGCGGGCGGCGTCCTCGTAGCGCTCGGCCTTGATGGCCTCGCTCAAGTCGACCTCCAGCTTGGTGAGTTTCTCGTAGAGGGATCGGCGCTCGAGCGCCTTCTGGGGGACCTTGCCCGAGTGCACGGTGCCCTTGTGCATGCCGTCCAGCATGGGGTCCAGGATCCCCTTGAAGGCGCTGTAGCAGGCCGGGCAGCCGAAGCGGCCCTGCTTTTTGAAGTCGGCCGGCGTGAAGCCGCACTGCTCGCAGCGTACCCCCGACGACGCCTGGTCGGGGTTGAGCGACGCCTTCAGGAGCAGGTCCGCCAGCGAGAAGCCGCTCGGGTCGGTGACCCCCTTCTCCTGCGCGCATTCCTCGCACAGGTCCACCTTGTGCACCTTGTTGTCCAGGATCTGGGTGAGGTGCACCGTGGCGGGCTTGGAGCAGAGGTCGCACTTGAGCGGGTTTGCCATGGTTATATCGTCGTTTTTTCTATGCACTTAACGTGCCATACCTTTCGAAATGGGCAAGCAGGCTTGAGCCTAGGAAGCCCCTATATATGTCATCGGCGCAATCCCGGGCCGCTGGAGCCCCCGGCGGGCGGCAACGCTCAGATCCGGGTGCCCTCGACCAGCACCCTCCTGCGGAAGTCGGCAAGCACCCTGCGGGTGACGGGGCCCGGCTCGCCGGTGCCGATCGTGCGCCCGTCCAGCTTGACGACCGGGATCACCTCGGCGCCCGAGCCCGTGAGGAAGCACTCGTCGGCGCACCACAGGTCGTAGCGCGTCAGGTCGGCCTCCGACTCCCGTATCCCGAGCTCGCGGGCGATGTCGATGATGGTGCCGCGGGTGACGCCCTTCAGCGCCCCCTGGGACGTCGACGGGGTCAGGAGCTCGCCCTTGCGCACGATGAAGACGTTGTCGGCGGTGGCCTCGGCCACGTAGCCCTGGTCGTTCAGCATGATGGCCTCGAGCGCGCCCGCCTGGCGGGCCTCGATCTTGGCCAGGATGTTGTTCAGGTAGTTGAGCGACTTGACCGTGGCCGGCACGGCCCCGGGTCCGACCCGGCGGGTGGGCACGGTCACGATCGCCAGGCCCTTCTCGTAAAATTCTGGGGGATATAGGGATATCTTGCTCGCGATCACGAAGTACGAGGGCTTGGCGCAGAGCCAGGGCGCGAGGCCGAGGTCCCCCACCCCGCGGGTGATCACCGCCCGGATGTAGCCGTCCGTCAGGCCGTTGGCCCGGCAGGTCTCGCAGATGGCCGCGCTCCACTCGGTCCGGGTGAGCGGGTTGTCGAGCATGATGGCGCGGGCCGAGTGCTCGAAGCGCTCGAGGTGCTCGTCCAGCCTGAACACGTTGCCGCCGTAGAGGCGGATGCCCTCGAAGACCCCGTCCCCGTAGAGCAGGCCATGGTCGAACACCGACACGACCGCGTCCGCCTCGTCGACGAGCTTTCCATTGAGGTAGATCTTCATCCGCTCGAGCCTACGATTCGCTCCAAAGCCTTGTCGAGTTCCTTGAAATCGGGCCCTTTACCGCCCACGATCTCCCAATGACGAACGCGCCCTTCGCGCCCTCCGCCGACACCACCTACGTCATCGGGCACCGCAACCCCGATGCCGATTCCATTTGCTCCGCGATCGCCTACGCGGCGCTCAAGGACGCGCGCGGCCAGCCGGGCCACGTGGCCGCCCGCTGCGGCAACTCGAACGTGCGCATCGACACGATCCTCGGGCGCTTCCACCAGCCGCTGCCCGTGTACCTGAGCGACGTCTGGCCGCGGGTGCGCGACCTGATGGTCTCCAACGTGGTGACGGTGCCCGAGAATGCGACGTGCGCCGAGGCGCTCGAGCTGATCGACCGCCACGACATCGCGCTCTTGCCCGTCCTGAACGCGGCCGGCCGGGTCGTCGGAACGATCTCCCTGCCCCACCTGGGCGGCATCTTCATCCCGCGCATCGACCGCGCGAAGTTCCTGCGCCAGGTACACGGGACCCTCGCCAACATCGCGCGCTCGCTGAAGGCCACCGTGGTCCACGCGGTCGACGCGGAGCGCCCCGAGGAGTTCTACGTGCGCCTGGGTACGATGGACATCCGCTCCTTCTGGAAGATCTCCGAGCGCGAGGGAATCCCCGCCGCGCAGTCGCTCATCATCGTCGGCGACCGCAAGGACATCGTGCTGCGCGCGATCGAGCTCGGGCTAAGGGGCATCATCATGACGAGCGGCCTCACGGTCGACGAGGACGTGGCCGCCGAGGCGCGCCTGAAGGGGGTCAGCATCATGGTGAGCCCCTACGACTCGGCGACCACGGCCTGGGTCGTGCGCACGGCCTCGAGCATCGAGCGCGTGGTGGACCGCGAGTACAGCTCGGTCGGCCGCGACACGCGCATCAGCGACGTGCGCCGCAAGATGGCCACGCTGGCGGCCCGCTCGGTGATCGTGCTGGACGACGCGGGCAGCCTGTCGGGGCTCCTCTCGAAGAGCGACCTCCTGAAGCCGATCAGCACCCGCCTGATCCTAGTCGACCACAACGAGATCACCCAGGCGGTGCCGGGCGCCGAGGAGGTCGTCATCTCCGAGATCATCGACCACCACCGCCTCGGCCCCATGAGCACGCAGACGCCCATCCTCTTCATCAACGAGCCGGTGGGCTCGACCTGCACGATCGTGGCCGACCAGTTCCGCTCGTCGGGGCTGCGACCGTCCCCGGACATCGCCGGCATCATGATGTCGGGGCTCATCTCCGACACGCTCCACCTGAACAGCCCCACGACGACCCCCAAGGACGCGGACATCCTCGCCTGGCTCTCTGGCATCGCGGGCGAGGACCCCCGCGTCCTCGCCGAGGCCATCTTCTCGTCGGGATCGGTGATCCAGGCCAACAGCCCCGAGGCGATCGTGCAGAGCGACCACAAGGTCTACGACGAGGAGGGCGTGCGCTTCGCGGTGTCCCAGGTCGAGGAGCTCGGCTTTGGGAACTTCTGGAACCATGCGAAGGGCATCGCCGCGGCGCTCGAGGCGCTCCGCCAGAGGGAGCGCCTCTCCTTCGCGATGCTGCTCGTGACCGACATCAACACCCAGAACTCGCTCCTTCTCGTGAAGGGCGACCCGCTCCTGATCGAGCGGATCACCTACGCCCATGTGGAGAAGGACGAGATCTTCGACCTGCCGGGGATCGTAAGCCGCAAGAAGCAGCTGATCCCCTACCTGACCACGCTCCTGCGCGAAATGCGGGCCGCCTAGGGCGACGACTGGGCCTCGAGCTCCTGGAGCCGCGGCCCGACCACGCTCCCGATCTTCAGGCCCGCCGTGTAGAGCACCCAGACGAACCCAGCCAGGAAGAGGACCAGCACGATCGAGGCCGCGGCGTGGTGCGACTCGAAGCGCTCGAGCGAGCGAAGGTAGGCGCACAGCCCCATCACCGCCGCGATGATGATGACCGCGTCCACGCTCGCCCGCTGCCAGTAGCTGCCGCCGAGGTGAAGCCACATGCCGAACTCGTCGAACGTGAGCGCCATCGCGACCCCATAGAGAAGCGCCGCCAGCTCTGCGGCGCGCCCCGCCGGCCGGCGGAAGACCGCGAAGCCGCCGACCACAGAGAGGAGCAGGATGCCGTAGTTGAGGTGGTGCACATGGTTGCCCTGCACGAAGAAGTACATGTTGGGCACCGTCTTGGCCATGATCAGGAACACGACGGCCCGCGCCAGCATGAACGTCAAAAGGAACCCGAAGAGCCCCAGGCGCGCCAGCTTGTGCGCGGAGACGCGGGGATGTGAGGCGTGCGACGGGTGTCCGGCGTCGTTCACCGTGTCCGTCACGGCAGGGTCAGATATGGATCGCCGAGTCCAGGGAGGCCGCAGCGGCCTCCATGACGGCCTCGCTGAGCGTCGGATGCGCGTGGATCGTCTGGTGGATCTCCTCCACCGAGGCCTCCAGCTCGATAGCGAGGCCATACTCGGCGATCAGCTCCGTGGCCTCGGAGCCGATGATGTGGGCCCCGTAGATCTCGCCGGTCTTCGCGTCGGTGACGACCTTGACGAAGCCCTCGGTGTCGGCGGAGGCGACGGCCTTGCCCGAGGCCGTGAAGGGAAACTTGCCGACCTTCACGTTGAGGCCCTTGTCGCGGGCGGCCTTCTCGGTGAGCCCGGTGCTGGCCACCTGCGGCTGGCAGTAGGTGCATCCAGGGAACTTGGTGACGCGAACCGGCTTTGAGTAGCCGAACATGCCGTTCACGGCGCTGATTGCCTCAAACGTGGCGACGTGGGCGAGCCACGGCGGCCCGATGATGTCGCCCGCGGCGTAGATGCCCGGGATCGTCGTCTGGTAGTCCGGGCCGACCTTGAGGTAGTTGCGGTCGAGCTCCGGCTTGACCGCGGGGGCAAGCGCCCCCTCCAGGTTGGCGACGACGCCGATTGCCGAGAGGACGACCTCGGCCTCGACCGAGCTGCGGGACTCGCCCGAGACCAGGTCCACCTTGACCGAGTCCTTGCCGACCTGGAAGTTCTCGCACTTGGTGTTCAGGTGCACCTTGATCCCCTGCTTCTCGAAGGAACGCAGGAGGGTCTTCGAGACCTCCTCGTCCTCGACCGGCAGGATCTGGCCGAGCATCTCGACCAGTGTCACGTGCGTGCCGAAGGCGTTGTAGAAGTAGGCGAACTCGACGCCGATCGCGCCCGCCCCCACGATCACGACCGACTTCGGGAGCACCTTGGAGCCGAGCGCCTCCCGCGAGGTCATGACGCGCGTGCCGTCCAGCTCGAGCCCGGGGATGCGGCGCATCTTGCAGCCGGTCGCAAGCAGTATGTTCTTTGTCTTGAAGAACTTGCCCTTGTGCTCGCCCTGGGTGATGGAGACCATCCCGGGCGCGTTCACCTGGCCCGCGCCGACGAAGTAATCGACCTTGTTCTTGCGCAGGAGGAACTCGACGCCCTTGGCCATCTGGCCCGCGACCGTGCGCGAGCGCTCCATCACCTTGCCGATGTCGAAGGAGACGCCCGTGGCGCTGAGGCCGAACGCCTCGGCCTTCTTCATCTTCTGGTAGAGGTCCGCGCTCTTCAGGAGCGCCTTCGTCGGGATGCAGCCCCAGTTGAGGCACGTGCCCCCCGCCCGCTCCATCTCGATGCAGGCGACCTTCTTGCCAAGCTGGCCGGCGCGGATGGCCCCGGCGTAGCCCGCGGGGCCTCCCCCGACGACAATGAGATCGTATTCGGTCAATTCAGCCATGAAAGCAACGTGCGTCGCGAGCGCCCGGTCGCAACTAAATATCGATCACGTCGCCCCCGGCTCCCCGGCCACCGCGGGGCGGCCCGGGCGGCCTGTCCGAGGGGCGCATGAAGCGGCTCATCACGAAATTGGTGATGCTGAGGACAAGCGAGCCCCCGACGGCGGGCCAGAAACCCGCCACCGTGAAGCCCTCGACCAGCCTTCCGACAAACAGGAAAAGGAAGGCATTGATTACGAGAATCCCGAGCCCCATCGTGACCAGGATGAACGGCAGCGTCACCAACACCAGTACGGGCCTGAGCACCGCGTTGAAGAAGCTCAGCAGCAGCACGGCGAGCACGAGCGAGCCCAGGTCGCTGCAGTGGATGCCAGGCACCAGTCGGGTCGCGATCAACACCCCGATGGCGAGGATCGTCCATCGCACGAGGAGTTGAGCGAACGGTGAGTTCATGGAACCGACGAGTGTCCCTCCCCCCGAGCCGCGGGCAATGAAAATCCTCATCCTCCAGGACCAGCTCCGGAGTGGCGGGACCGAGCGCCATTCGATCCTTCTGAGCCGGGAATTCGCCGCCCTCGGCCATGGCGGCGAGTTGGTGGTGTTCCGGCCCGGCGGCCGGCTGGCGGCGTCCGCCCCCGCCCACCAGGTCCTGCAGCCCTTCGACACCGGCCTCGACTGGCTGGCGCCCGGGCTCACGCGCGCGGCCCTCGGGGGAGCGCCCGACATCGTGCTCTGCATGGGCAAGACCGCCAACTGCTTCGCCGGGCCGCTGCAGGGCCGGGCGAGGACGCGCGGCCTCGCCACCCGCGTCGTCGCCACCCTTCGCGCGGGCGACAGGCTCCCCTGGTTCTACTACGCCTCCGTGCGTAGAGCGGCCCACCTGGTCGCTAACAGCCACGAGGCCGCCACCGAGCTGGTCAACAACCACGGGCTCGACCGCGGCCACGTGAGCGTGATCCACAACTCCCTCGTGTTCCCCGAGGGCGGCGCCCCGCGCGACGAGGCCCTGCGCGCCCGGCTCGGGGCGGGACCGGGGACCACCGTGCTCCTGAACGTCGCCATGTTCCGGCCCTCCAAGAACCAGCGCGACCTGCTGAAGATTGCCGCGGGCCTTCCCAAGGGCTGGGACTGGCGCCTGTGGCTGGTCGGCGACGGCGTCGAGCGGCGGGTCTGCGAGCGCCTCGCCACGGCGCTCGGCATCTCCGAGCGGGTGAGCTTCCTCGGGTTCCAGCAGGACCCGGCCCCCTACTACCGCGCGGCCGACATCGCCGTCCACGCCTCGCGCGAGGAGGCGCTCTCGAACTTCCTGATTGAGGCCCAGTCCCACGGGCTGCCGGTGGTCGCCTGCAAGGCCCTCGGGATCAGCGAGTGCTTCGTGCGGGGACGCACGGGCTGGGTCGTGCCCCAGGGGGACCCGGCGGCCTTCCGCGCCGCCCTGGCGACCCTCGCCGACGACACCCCGGCCACCCGGGCGCAGCGGGCCGCCGAGGCCCGCAGGTTCGCGCAACGGGCATTCGACCCCCAGGTCCAGGTCCGCGCGTACATAGGCCTGTTCAAAACCCTCGTAAGGGACACGCTCCCCGCCTCCGCCCTGTGAAGGTGGCGAACGGGGGGTCGGCCGGGCCCCGCAGCCGGCCCGAGTGCATCCGCCTTCGCGGCGTGCGACAGAACAACCTCAAGGGATTCGACCTCGACGTTCCCCTCGGCCGCTACGTGGTCGTCACCGGGCTCTCCGGGGCGGGGAAAAGCTCGCTCGTGTTCGACACGCTGCACGCCGAGGGGCAGCGCCGCTACGTGGAGACCTTCAGCGCCTACACGCGCCAGTTCCTAGAGCTCCTCGCCAAGCCGCGCGTCGACTCGATCGAGAACATCCGTCCCTCGATCGCGATCGAGCAGACCAACACCGTCAAGAGCTCGCGCTCGACCGTGGGCACGATGACGGAGCTGACCGACTTCTTCAAGGTGTGGTTCAGCCATGTTGCGCAGTGCTTCGACCCCGCCACGGGCGAGCAGGTCGAGGACGACAGCCCCCAGAGCGTCTGGCGCAAGGTGCTGGCCGCCAAGGCCGGCTCGACCGTGGTCGTGGCCTTCGAGGTGGCGCGCCCCGAGAAGCTCTCCTGGGCCGAGATCCTGCCGAGCCTGAAGAACCAGGCCTACGTGCGCCTGCTGGCCGAGACCGCGCCGGGCGCGGGCCTCTCGGCGCTGCGGGTCGACGACCTGCTGGCCGACCCCTCGCCGATCGCCTCGTCGCGCAGCGTCTTCGTGGCGCAGGACCGCGTCCGCGTCGAACCCGCGGCGATGGCCCGCTTCACCGAGGCCGTCGAGACGGCGATGCACTTCGGAAAGGGCGAGGTGCGGGTCTTCGACGGCGCTGACTTTGCCGAGGTGGGACACTACTCGCGCGGGCTTCACTCGCCGAAGACCGGCCGGCGCTTCCGGCCGGCCACCCCGCCGCTCTTCTCCTTTAATTCCCCGCTCGGGGCGTGCCCGGCCTGCCGCGGATTCGGGCGCGTGATCGAGATCGACTACCGGCTCGCGATACCCGACCCCTCGCTCTCGATCGACCAGGGAGCCATCCGCTGCTGGGAGGGCGAGGTCTACAGCGCGTCAAAGGACGACCTGCGGAAGTTCACCCGCAAGCTGAAGATCCCCACCGACGTCGCGTTCGAGAAGCTGACGGCGGAGCAGCGCGCGTTCATCGTCGAGGGCGAGCCCGGCTACGGCGCCGAGAACGGCAGGGAGTGGCCGAAATACTGGTACGGGGTGAAGGGCTTCTTCCGCTTCCTGGAGAAGAACACGTACAAGATGCACGTGCGGGTGTTCCTGTCGCGGTACCGCTCGTACAACACCTGCCCGGCCTGCGGCGGCGCGCGGCTCCAGCCCGAGGCCCTCTGCTGGAAGTGGCGCGGCCGCACCCTGCCCGAGCTCTACGCCCTGCCGGTCGACACGCTCCTCGAGCTCGTGCGCGGCGCGAAGGCTCCTGCGGCCGAGCGCCCCGCGGCGCTCGCCTACGACTCGATCGTCACGAGGCTGAGGTACCTCCGCGAGGTGGGCCTGGGCTACCTGACGCCGGACCGGCCCTCGCGCACCCTCTCGGGCGGCGAGGTCGAGCGCGTCAACCTGACCGGCTGCCTCGGCACGTCCCTCGTCGACACGCTCTTCGTCATGGACGAGCCGAGCGTGGGGCTTCACCCGCGCGACATCGACCGGCTGATCGGGATCATCCGCTCGCTGGTCGACGCGGGCAACTCGGTGGTCGTCGTCGAGCACGACGAGGCGATGATACGCGCCGCCGACCACGTGATCGAGATAGGGCCGGAGCCGGGTCACCGCGGGGGAAACGTCGTCTTCGAAGGCACGGTCGGGCAGATGCTCCGCTCCGAGGCGAGCATCACCGGGGACTACTTCTCCGGGCGGCGCACGATCGCCGCCCCGCAGAGGCGGCGCCCGGTCGAGGCCGGCCTCCCCCACCTCGAGTTCCTGGGGGCCCGCAAGCACAACCTCGCGGGGGTCGACGTGCGCATCCCCCTCGGGCGGTTCGTGTGCCTGAGCGGCGTCTCCGGCTCGGGCAAGTCCACGCTGCTCGACAACGTGATCTACCAGGGCCTGCTCGCCCACCGCGGCAAGCCGGCCGAGGACCCGGCGAGCGTGACGGCGGTCAGGGGCGCCGGGCTCGTCTCGGAGCCGGTGCTCGTGGACCAGGGGCCCCTCTCGCGCACGCCCCGCTCCAACCCGGCCCTGTACGTCGAGGCCTGGGACCTGATCCGCGAGCTCTTCGCGGCCACGCCCGAGGCGCGCGAGGCGGGCCTGGGCGCCTCGAGCTTCTCCTTCAACGGCGGCGACGGCCGCTGCGACAGCTGCCAGGGCCTCGGCTACGAGCGCGTCGAGATGCAGTTCCTCTCGGACGTCTATGTGCCCTGCCCCGTCTGCGAGGGCCGTCGCTTCAAGCCGGAGGTGCTCGCGATCGCCTGGAACGGGGTGTCGGTCGCGGGGATCCTGGACATGAGCGTCACCGAGGCGATGCGGCACTTCGCGGCCTCGCAGCAGATACGTCACCGCCTGGCCCCGCTCGAATCGGTGGGTCTGGGCTACCTGACGCTCGGCCAGCCGCTCAACACGCTCTCCGGGGGCGAGTCCCAGAGGCTCAAGCTCGTGCGCTACCTGGGCGCCCTGCCCGGCCAGGCCGGGGCGCTGCTGCTCCTGGACGAGCCAACCACGGGCCTGCACCGCCACGACGTCGCCCGGCTCCTCGCGGTGCTCCAGGCGCTCGTCGAGCGCGGGCACAGCCTGGTCGTGATCGAGCACAATCTGGACGTCCTCAAGTCGGCCGACTGGATCATCGAGGTGGGGCCCGAGGCCGGGGCAGGCGGCGGCCGGATCGTGGCCGAGGGCACCCCGGAGGCGGTCGCGCTCGCCGGGGCCGCGACCTCGGGGTTCCTCGCGGCGGCCCTGGGCGGCCCCGCCGCGGCTCCGCCCGAGCCGTCGGGCGCGGAGCAGGCCGAGCCGGCGCCGCCGTCCACGACGATCGAGGTGGTGGGGGCCCGCGAGAACAACCTGAAGAACCTCTCGGTCTCGATCCCGCTGCGGCAGCTGACGGTGGTGACGGGCGTCTCCGGATCGGGCAAGTCCACCCTCGCCTTCGACATCATCTTCGCGGAGGGCCAGCGCCGGTTCATGGAGTCCATGTCGCCCTACGCGCGCCAGTTCGTCGAGCAGATGCCCCGGCCCGCGATAGACCGGCTGACCGGCATCCCGCCGGCGGTCGCGATCGAGCAGCGCGTCACGCGGGGCTCGCTCAAGTCGACGGTGGCCACGATCACGGAGGTGGCGCAGTACCTGCGGCTGCTCTACGCCCGGCTGGGCGTGCAGCACCACCCGGAGACGGACCGGCCCGTGCGGCCGCTCTCGGCCGGGGCGCTGCGGGCGCTCTTGAAGCGGGTCATGTCGAGCGCCTCCGCTCGCCGCTCGAAGCACCTGTACCTCTGCGCCCCCCTCGTGCGCGGCCGCAAGGGCCACCACCAGCCGATCGCCGACTGGATCGCGAACCAGGGCTACGAACTCATGCGCGCGGACGGGAAGCTCGGCAGGGTCGACGCCTTCCAGAAGCTCGACCGCTACAAGGAGCACGACATCGAGGTGGTCGTGGCCGACGTGAAGGGCGCGCCCCGCCCGGGCCTGGCGCTCGACCGCGCGCTCGCCGTCGGCAAGGGCTCGTGCTTCCTGCTGACGCCCTCGGGAGAGGTGCTCTCGTGGTTCTCTACCACCCGCACGGACATCGAGTCCGGCGAGTCGTTCCCGGAGCTCGACCCGAAGGACTTCTCGTTCAACTCGTCCCGTGGCTGGTGCCCGACCTGCCGGGGCTACGGCCACATCCACCCGTGGATGCTCGACCCCGACGCAGGCGAGGAGGACGAGACCGTCCAGCGCCTGAGGCAGCTCGGCCTCGCGGCCGGCGAGGAGCGGGCCGAGGGGGGGATGCCCTGCCCGGACTGCCACGGCGAGCGACTGAACCGCATCTCGCGCGCGGTGAAGCTCCACTTCAAGGGCAGGCAGGAGCCCCTGTCGCTGCCGGCGCTCCTGCGCCGCCCGCCGGCCGAGCTGATCGAAACCCTGGCGGCCATGGAGCTCGACGAGCGGGGCCGGCTGGTGACGCGCGACATCGTGCCGCAGATCCGCGAGCGGCTGCTCTTCATGGACCACGTCGGGCTTGGCTACCTCTCTCTCGACCGGGCGACGAAGACCCTGTCCGGAGGCGAGGCCCAGCGCATCCGCCTGGCGGCCCAGCTCGGAACGAACCTGGCCGGCGTCCTCTACGTGCTCGACGAGCCGAGCATCGGCCTGCACGCGCGCGACAACCAGCAGCTGATCTCGACGCTCCTGTCGCTGCGCGACAAGGGCAACACGCTGGTCGTGGTCGAGCACGACGACGAACTGATGGAGCAGGCCGACCTCATCATCGACCTAGGGCCCGGCGCGGGCGTGCACGGGGGCGCCCTCCTGGCGCGGGGCACCCCGGCCGAGATCCGGGCGAACGACTCGTCGCTGACCGGCGTCTTCCTCGCCCGCGGCATCCCGCACCCGCTGCGGGGCTCCTACCGCGGGATCGCGAAGGCGGACATCACGGAGCCCTGGATCGAGCTTCGCGGCGCCCACCTGCGCAACATCCGCGCGCAGGACCTGCTCGTGCCCCCGGGACGCCTCACGATGGTCGCGGGACCGAGCGGCGCCGGCAAGTCGACCCTGTTCCGGGACCTGCTTGGGCCGGCGGTCTCCTGCGCCATCAAGGAGCGGGCGAAGAGGCTGAGCGGCCGCGCGTATGCAAAGGCGTGCCCGGCCGCCGAGGGCGGATTCCGCGAGCTGCGGGGGGCGAGCGCCTTCCGCTCGGTGATCGAGGTGGACCAGTCGCCGATAGGCAAGACGCCGCGCTCCACGCCCGCCACCTACCTCGGCATCTTCGATCTGATCCGCAAGTTCTTCGCCTCGCTGCCCGAGTCGAAGATCCGGGGCTACACGGCCTCGCGGTTCTCGTTCAACACCGAGGGGGGCCGCTGCCCCGCCTGCGAGGGCGCGGGGCGCATCCGGCTCGAGATGGCGTTCATGCCCGACACCTACCTGCCGTGCGACGACTGCCAGGGCCTGCGCTACGGGCCGGAGCTGGCGGACGTCACCTGGCGCGACCGCTCGATCGGGCAGGTGCTCCAGCTCACTTTCGACGAGGCCGCCGGGTTCTTCAGCTTCCATTCCGAGCTCGGGGCCGTCTGCCAACTCATGTCGGACTGCGGCCTGGGTTACCTGACGCTCGGCCAGAGCTCGTCCACGCTCTCGGGCGGCGAGGCCCAGCGACTCAAGCTCGTCACCGAGCTCTCGAAGGGACTGGCGAGCTTCAAGGAGCGCAACCGCGGGCTCTCGCCGCGCAACCTCTACATCCTCGAGGAGCCCACGATCGGCCTGCACCTGAGCGACTGCGAGAAGCTGATAAAGGTACTGCACTCGCTGGTCGACCAGGGGCACACCGTGGTCGTGATCGAGCACAACCTGGACCTGATCGCCGAGGCCGACTACGTGGTCGAGCTCGGGCCGGGGGGCGGCCCGAAGGGCGGCAAGATCACCTATCAGGGGACTCTGAGGGGGCTCATGAGCTCGAAGTCGAGCTCGACCGCCCCTTACCTGCGGGCCCGGGCCCGCTAGGGCTCCACCCGACGAGGGCGGCGCGCACGGCCCCGGCGATCTCCGAAGCCCTCGCGGGCTTCAGCAGGCAGGCCGAGAGCCCCGCCGTCTCAATGCCGCGCGCGATGAAGTCCGGGTTCGAGTAGCCCGTGACCAGGATCCGCTTCGCGGCCGGGTAAGCGGCCTTGGAGCGCTCGAGGAAGTCGAGCCCCTGCTCCCCGGGAAGCACGTGGTCGCAGACGATCACGTCGACGGGGTGCGCGGCGAGGATGGCGTCGGCCTTCACGGCGTCCGCGGCCGTGTGGAGCCTGAAGACGCCCTCGAGGTGCCTGCTGAGTGCGTCGAGCAGCATGGGCTCGTCGTCAACCAGGAGCACCGCCGGCCGGGAGGACGGCGCGGGGGCGCCCTTTGAGGGGCCCCGGGCCATCAGCCTGCGGCGCGGGCCGCCTCACCCACCACCTTGACCAGCTCGGCGAAGGCCACCGGCTTCAGGAGATAGCGAAAGAGCGCCGCCTCGTTGACGCTGCGGATCAGCATCTCGGGCTTCATGTAGCCGGTGATCAGGATCCTCTGCATGTTGGGGTACTCCTCGCGCGCCCGCACCAGGAAGCTCATGCCGTTGCCGCCGGGCATCAGGTGGTCGCTCACGAGCACCTTGAAGGCCTTCTTGCGCAGGATGAAGTCGGCCTCGCGGGCCGACGACGCGCTCGAGACGTCAAAATAGGGGCTCAGGGCGGCGGCGTAGGCCTCGACGAGGGGCTTTTCGTCGTCGACAACAAGGACCGCCAACTTCTTTTCCTGCGGGCTCGACTCGGCTGGGGGCATGCGGTTGCGAACCTGCCCATGGGGTCCGGGGTTGGCAAATCGAAACCCTGCGGGGGGCTCCCGTTTCAACCGGCCTTTTGAATTGCTTCAGTTGTGGGGCCGCGGTTCGATGGATACGCAGAGCAGCCATGGCCGATCCCGCATCATCCCCCTCAGCCATCGCCGTGGAGCGCAACGCCGCCGGCCACACCCGGATCCATCGTGCCGCCCGCTATGGCGAGCTCTCCACGCTGCCGCCCGAGGCGCTGACCGAGGCCCTGCTGACCCAGAGGAACGACGCCGGGTACACGCCCCTCCACCATGCCGCCATCGGGGGGCACCTAAGCCAGGTTCCGGCCGCGATCCTGACGGTGGGCAACCTCTCGCTGCGCAGCAACGCGGGCTACACAGTGTACCATGCGGCGGCCGCCTACGGGACCCTGGGACAGATCCCCGCCCCCCTGCTCACGGACGACATCTTTCACATCAAGAACGATATGGGAAACACGGTGCTGCACGAGGCCGCCGAGAACGGCACGCTCGACAAGATCCCCGTCGAGCGCGTGACCCCCGATAACCTCAGCCTGCGCAACCTGAGCGGAGAGACCGTGCTGCACGTGGCGGCCTTCAACGGGCACCTGGACCAGGTTCCCGCGGCGTTGCTCACCCAGGCGGCGCTGCGCGAGGCGACCTCGGCGGGGGACACCGTGTTTCACGCGGCGGCCATATCGGGGCACCTGGAGCAGGTCCCCGGCTCGCTCCTCGTGCTCGAGAACCTCTCGATCCCGAGCAAGGCAGGCTTCACCCCGGCCCACGCGGCCGCCGAGACCGGCCAGCTCCGCAAGATCCCCGCCGAGCGCATCACCGGCGAGATGCTCATGAGCCGCAACGACAACGGGGACACCCCGCTCCATGCAGCCGCCTCCGAGGGTCACCTGGACCAGATCCCCCCGGCCCTCCTGACCCGCGAGCGCGTCTCGACCCGCAACTACGACGGGCTATCGGTGCTGAGGCTGGCGACCGAGCGCGGCTTCCTGGAGCAGATCCCGCCGGACGCCCGCCCGCGCGAGTACGGGCCGGTCTCCCGCATCCTGCGCAAGCTCAGCAGTACCCGCTCGCCGTTCTGAGGCGGCCGGCGCGCGCCCCACAAAGTGGCGCGGGGGTCACTTTGGACTTTCCCAAGGGGCCACTCTCGGGTGGACTCGACTCTCCTCTTCCTAGGACAAATCCATGAATACCTCCATCGCCTCCATCACCGCCCGCGAAATCATCGATTCACGTGGCAATCCCACCGTCGAAGTCGACGTCAGGCGCGCCTCGGGCGCCTTCGGGCGCGCCGCGGTCCCCTCGGGCGCCTCCACGGGCGAGCACGAGGCGATCGAGCTGCGCGACGGCGACAAGAAGCGCTTCGGCGGCAAGGGCGTCCTGAACGCGGTCGGCAACGTGAAGTCGAAGATCGCCCCGGCCCTCGTCGGCTACGAGGCTGTGGACCAGGTCGGCGTCGACCGCGCGCTGATCGCCCTCGACGGGACGAAGACCAAGTCGAGCCTGGGCGCGAACGCGATCCTGGGCGTGTCGCTCGCGACCGCGAAGGCCGCCGCGGCCGCCCAGGGGCTCTCCCTCTACAAGTACATCGGCGGCCCGAACGCCAAGGTGCTGCCGGTGCCGATGATGAACATCATGAACGGCGGGGCGCACTCGGACGCCCCGATCGACTTCCAGGAGTTCATGATCATGCCGATCGGGGCCCGCACCTTCGCCGAGGCCCTGCGCACCGGCACCGAGGTGTTCCACTCCCTGAAGAAGGTGCTGAAGGACAAGGGCCTCTCGACGGCCGTCGGCGACGAGGGCGGCTTCGCCCCCAAGCTCGAGTCCACGGAGGCCGCGCTCGACGCGATCGCCCTCGCCGTGAAGCTCGCCGGCTACAAGCTCGGCAAGGACGTCGCGCTCGCGCTCGACGCCGCCGCTTCCGAGTTCTACGTACCCGCGAAGAAGAGCTACGTCTTCAAGAAGTCGGGCGGGCGCGTGTTCAGCGGCGACGAGATGGTCGCCTTCTACAGGGAGCTGGTGGCCAAGTACCCGATCATCTCGATCGAAGACGGCTGCGCCGAGAACGACTGGGCCACCTGGAAGAAGCTGACCGACGCGATCGGCGACAAGGTGCAGATCGTGGGCGACGACCTCTTCGTCACCAATACCGAGTTCCTGAAGCGGGGAATCGACAGCGGCACCGCCAACTCGATCCTCGTGAAGGTGAACCAGATCGGCACGCTGACCGAGACCCTGGACGCGATCGAGATGGCCAAGGAGGCCGGCTACACGGCCGTCATCTCCCACCGCTCCGGCGAGACCGAGGACGTGACGATCGCCGACATCGCGGTCGCCACCAACGCCGGCCAGATCAAGACGGGCTCGCTCTGCCGCACGGACCGTGTGGCCAAGTACAACCAGCTGCTGCGAATCGAGGAGGAGCTCGGCGCCTCGGCGATCTACGGCGGCAAGCTCTGAGCGGTTCTGACGGGGCGGCGCCGGTCAGGCCGGCGCCGCGGTTCCGGCCGCCGGGGGATCCTCGGTCTCCTCGGCGATGTTGTCGAAGGCGTCGGAGAGCATCTGCAGCACCTCGGACTTGGGCGCGTGCTTCAGCACGTAGGCCTCGGCTCCCAGCTCGCGGGTCTGCATCACCGTCTTCATCGTGCTCTGAGAGGAGACGATGATCACCGGCATGTCCGGGTGCGCGGCCTTGAGCTTCGCAAGGACCTGCAGGCCGCCCATCTGCGGAAGGTTGATGTCGAGCAGCACGACGTTCGGCTTGTGTGCGCCCGCCAGCTCGAGGGCGGTGGTTCCGTCTCCGGCCTCCCAGACGGTGGTGATCCCAAGCTGCTTCAGAAGCGTCTTGATGAGCAGTCGAACGTGGGGCTCGTCGTCGACGAGCAGGGCATTAACCGGCCTGGGCATGCGACCAATGTCATACCGACCGGCCGTTGTTGCAAGCCTCTGCCTGCGACGGGGCGGCGCCTAATCCACCCTCAGGATGTAGCCGCGCAGGTACTCGCTCTCCGGCATCGACACCATCACCGGGTGGTCCGGGGGCTGGTGGCAGAACTCGAGGACCTGCACCCGGCGCCGGGAGTCGGCGGCTGCGCCCGCGAGGACCGAGCGAAGCTCGGCATCCTGCATGTGGTGCGAGCAGGTGTAGGTGGCGAGGACGCCCCCGGGGGCGAGGCGCTGCATGGCGCGAAGGTTGATCTCCTTGTAGCCCCGGAGGGCCCCCTCCAGGGCGGACTTCGACTTGGCGAAGGGCGGAGGGTCGAGGATGATCACGTCCCAGGGGGGGCCGGCCTTGTTCGCCGGGTCGTTGAACCAGTCGAAGACGTTCGCGACCGCGAACTCCGCCGACACGCCGTTTTTCTCGGCGTTTCGGCGTGCGGCCTCGACCGCGTCCGGGGCGCTGTCGAGCCCGAGCACGTGGGAGGCGCCCGCGCGCGCGGCGTGGATCGCAAACGATCCCTGGTTGCAGAAGGCGTCGAGCACCCGCTTGCCGGCGCAGTAGAGGGCGACCGCCGGGTGCTGGGCCCGCTGGTCCAGGTAGAATCCCGTCTTCTGGCCGCCCATCAGGTCGAGCCACACGTCGAAGCCGTCGATCCGGACCCAGCGCGCGGGCCAGTCTGCCCCGGAGCGGGTGTGCGTCTCCAGGCGGAGGCCCTCCAGGCGGCGGATGGGGGCGTCGTTTCGGAAAATGATCTCGGCCGGGCGAAGATGGGCGTCCAGGGCCTCGGTCAGGAGCCCGGTGCGCTTCTCCATGGCCAGGCTCTGGATCTGCACGACCAGCACGTCGCCGTACTGGTCGACGACCAAGCCCGGCATGTCGTCGGACTCGGACCAGACCAGGCGCCGGTAGGCGCCCGGGGCCCGCCGCGAGACCGCCCGGGCTAGCGCCGCCGACAGGTAGGCGCCGTCCAGCACCACCCGCTCCCGGGAGAGCCTGCGCCAGACGATCTGGGAGCGACCGTTGCAGATCCCGGTGCCGAGCAGGCGGCCCATGCGGTCGCGGCACTCCACCACCTCGCCGTCGAACTCCGGGGGCAGCGGCGCCTCGACCTCGTTCGCGAACACCCAGGGGTGCCCGTAGAGCACACGCGCGTTGGCGTTGGGCTTGAGCTTGAAGGCGGCGACCGACATCCTCCCATCATCCGCCGCCCCCGCCCTGCGTAGAAGCCCAAAGTGCGCGGCCGGGCCGGATTCCCGAAAAGGCTTCCAAGGGGCCCCCGGGGGGATTTTACTGGCCAGTTCCGATGTCCATTCCCTCCGAAATCGCGCGCCGGCGCACCTTCGCGATCATCTCGCACCCGGACGCCGGAAAGACGACGCTCACCGAGAAGTTCCTGCTCTACGGCAACGCGATCCACCTGGCGGGCGCGGTCAAGGACCGCAAGAACCAGCGGGCAACGACCTCGGACTGGATGGAGCTCGAGAAGCAGCGCGGCATCTCGATCAGCTCGACCGTGCTCCAGTTCGACTACAACGACCGGGTGGTCAACCTGCTCGACACCCCCGGCCACAAGGACTTCTCCGAGGACACCTACCGCGTGCTGACCGCGGTCGACGCGGTCCTGATGGTGATCGACGCCGCAAAGGGCGTGGAGACCCAGACCCGCAAGCTCTTCGAGGTCTGCCGGCGCCGCGGCACCCCCATCTTCACGTTCATGAACAAGTGCGACCGGCCCACGCGCAACCCGATCGCGCTCCTGGACGAGCTCGAGGGGGTTCTCGGCATCCAGGCCTCGCCCGTCATCTGGCCGCTCGGCAACGGGCCCCAGTTCAGGGGGGTCTTCGACCGCAGGAGCCGCCAGGTGCACCTCTTCGAGCGCGTGCCCGGAGGCGCGTACCGGGCGCCCGAGAAGGTCGCCTCGCTCGACGACCCGCTCGTGCGGGCCCGCATGGACGACGACACCTACGCCGACGTGGTGGAGCAGCTGGAGATGCTGGACGGCGCCGGCCACCCCTTCGACCTGGAGGCGGTGCGGGCCGGCCGCCAGACGCCCGTCTACTTCGGGAGCGCCGTGAACAACTTCGGCATCCAGCTGCTGCTCGACGGCTTCCTCGAGGACTCGATCCCGCCCCAGCCCCGCCGCTCGGTGGCCGGCGGCACGCTCCGCGAGGTCCCGGTCACCGAGGACAAGTTCTCGGCCTTCATCTTCAAGATCCAGGCGAACATGGACCCCCGCCACCGCGACCGCATCGCCTTCATGAGGATCTGCTCGGGGAAGTTCGACCGGGACATGGCCGTCCAGCACATGCAGACCGGCAAGACCGTGCGCCTGTCCTCCTCGCACAAGCTCTTCGGCCAGGACCGCGAGACGGTTGACGAGGCCTTCCCGGGCGACGTGATCGGCCTGGTGGGGCACGACGCCTTCGGGATCGGCGACACCCTGACCGAGGACCGCTCGATCCTCTTCGACGAAATCCCGAGGTTCCCGCCGGAGGTCTTCGCCTACATCTCGAACCCCAACCCCTCTGACTCGAAGAAGTTCCGAGCGGGGCTCGACCAGCTGCTCCAGGAGGGCGTCGTCCAGTCGTTCTCGGCGCGCTCGGCGCCGCCGGGCGCGACGCTGCTGGCGGCCGTCGGCCCCCTCCAGTTCGAGGTCGTGCAGTGGAGGCTCAAGAGCGAGTACGGCGCGGAGTCCCGGCTCGAGATGACGCCTTGGACGGTCCTTCGCTGGATCGAGCCCCACCCCGCCCTGCGCAACCCGAACGGGCTCGTCGTGGCCTCGGGCGTCAGCTTCGGGGCCGACAAGCTGGAGCAGCCGGTCGTCCTCTTTCCGAACGACTGGACGATGCGCTACTTCGTCGAGAAGAACCCGGAGCTCAAGCTCCGTGAACTGCCGCTTGAGCAGGCGGCCCCGGCGTAGCCCAGGGGGTTTTCTTCTAAACCCTGTTGCCATGCACAGCGGCAGCGTTTGCCTCTCCCCATGCATCTGAAGAGCCTTGTGGTGGCCGCCCTCGCAGCGGTGATGACGACGGCGCTCCCCGCCCGGACGGTTCCCGCCTACAAGGGGGCGATCGCGGTCGACGCGGCGACGGGAAAGGTGCTCATTGAGGACAATGCGGACGCCGTCAGCCCCCCGGCGAGCATGACCAAGCTGATGACGTTCGCGGTGCTCGACGACGCGATCAAGCGGGGCGAGATCACCATGCAGACGCCGGTCACGGTGACCGCGGAGGACGCCAAGCTCGCGTTCCTGCCGAAGAGCACCCACGTCGGGCTCCTGAAGGGCGAGGTGTTCCCGGTCGAGGAGCTCGTGTACGCGATGATGCTCCAGTCGGCCCAGGACGCCGCCTACGCCGTGGCCCATAAGGTCGGGGGAACGGTGCCGGCGTTCGTCGCCGCCATGAACGCGAAGGCCCGCGAGCTCGGCATGCTGCACACCACCTTCCGCTCGCCGCACGGGTTTCCCCCGCCCAACCACCGGGAGACGGACGGCGACCTGAGCACCCCGCGCGACTATGCGCTCCTGTGCCGCTACCTGGTGCTGCACACCGACATCCTGAAGTACACGTCGGTGCGCACCCGCCCGTTCGGCGCCGGCATCCGCCTGCAGCCGCTCCTGATGGGCAACCACAACCGCCTCCTCGGCCGGGTTCCCGGGGTCGACGGTCTGAAGACCGGCTTCACGAACGACGCCGGCTTCTGCATCTCGGCGACGGCCCTGCGCAACAGGCAGCGGGTGATCGTGGTCTCGATGGACAGCCCGGACCCGAAGACCCGGGACACGAAGGTGGCGGACATGATCGACCGCGCCTTCGTCCTCATGCCGCTCAACTCGATCTTCGCCCCTGCGCAGGCCGCCGGCGCCCAGCCCGCCGTCCCCGCCGCGCCCACGCGGCCGTCCCCGGCGCCCGCGGCCCCCGCCGGCCCGGTCATCCACTACAACGGGGCCGGCGGCGGCTAAATGCAGCCCGACGCCACAGCCGTGAGGGCCTACCTGCTCGGCCTCCAGGACTCCATCTGCTCGGCGCTCGAGTCCGAGGACGGGGGCGCCCGGTTCGTGGAGGATGCGTGGGAGCGCCCCGAGGGCGGCGGCGGGCGCACCCGCATCCTCTCCGGCGGGGCCGTATTCGAGAAGGCCGGCGTCGCCTTCTCCCACGTCACGGGTTCGACCCTCCCGCCCTCGGCCTCGGCGCGGCGCCCCGACATTGCCGGCAGGCCCTGGACGGCGCTCGGGGTGTCGCTCGTCATCCACCCGAGCAACCCCTACGCCCCCACGAGCCACGCAAACGTCCGGTTCTTCCTCGCCGGCGCGGGCGGCCCCGACCCCGCCTGGTGGTTCGGCGGCGGCTGGGACCTCACTCCCTACTACGGCTTCGATGAGGACGCCGTGCACTGGCACCGGACGGCCCGGGGCTCGGTCGAGGGCTTCGGCGAGGGGCTGCACGCTCGCATGAAGCGCGCCTGCGACGAGTATTTCTTCCTCAAGCACCGGGGGGAGCCCCGGGGCATCGGCGGCCTCTTCTACGACGACTTCGACGAGCTCGGCTTCGAGCGCAGCTTCGAACTCATGCGCAGCGTGGGCGACGCCTACGTGCCCGCCTACCTGCCGATCGTCGCCCGCAGGAAGGCGACGCCCTACGGCGAGCGCGAGCGGCTCCACCAGCTGCGAAGGCGCGGCCGCTACGTGGAGTTCAACCTGCTCCAGGACCGCGGGACCCTCTTCGGCATCCAGAGCGGGGGACGCACCGAGTCGATCCTGATGAGCCTGCCGCCGCTCGTGCGCTGGGACTACGGCGCCAGGCCCGAGCCGGGCTCGCCAGAGGCGCGCCTCCTCGACCATTACCTCCAGGCCCGCGACTGGCTGGCCGACACCCCTTGAACTCCCGAGACCGCTTCCTCTCCGCCTGCGCCTGCGAACCGCTGGACCGCCCGCCCCTATGGATCATGCGGCAGGCCGGCCGCTACCTGCCCGAGTACCGGGCGCTCAAGGCCGAGCACGGCTTCCTGAAGATGGTGCGCACCCCGGAGCTGGCGGCCGAGGTCTCGCTCCAGCCGACGCGGCGCTTCGCCCTCGACGCGACGATCCTCTTCTCGGACATCCTCGTGATCCCGGAGGCGCTCGGCGTCGGCTACACGTTCCGCGACGAGGGCGGCATCGCGATGGAGCGCCGCCTCCAGGGCCGCGCCGACATCGAGGGCCTGGCACCCGAGTCCGCGGTGCCCGAGCGCCTCGCCTACGTGGGGCAGGCCCTCTCGCTGCTGCGCAGCGAGATTGCCGGCGCCCGAGCGCTCCTGGGCTTCGGCGGCTCGCCCTGGACCCTCGCCACCTACATGGTCGAGGGGGGAAGCTCCGAGGACTTCGCCCGGGTGAAGGCGCTCTTCTACGAGGACCGACCGGCGTTCGACCTGCTCCTGGGCAAATTGACGCGCTCCCTGATCACCTACTTCAAGATGCAGATCCAGAGCGGGGCGGACGCGATCCAGATCTTCGACTCCTGGGGCGGCGCGGTGGCCGGCCCCGACTACGAGGCGGCGTCGCTGCGCTGGATTCGCGAGATCGTGGCGGCGCTGCCCGAAGGCTTCCCGGTGATCCTCTTCGGCAAGGGTACGGGGGCGCACCTGGTCGACCAGGCGTTCACGGGGGCGCGCGTCCTGAGCGTCGACTGGTCGAACGACCTGTCGATCGTGCGGCGCAACGTCCCCGACAACGTCGCCGTCCAGGGAAACCTGGACCCGGCCATCCTGAACACCACGCCGGCCATCGCGCGCCGGGAGGCCCAGCGCCTGCTGGAGTCGATGCGCGGGAGCGCCGGGCACATCTTCAACCTGGGCCACGGCATCCTGCCCGGCGCCAAGGTCGAGTGCGTCGAGGCCCTGGTCGACGCCGTCACCTCCTGGAAGTGACACCGCCGTCGGGCGCGCCGGAACCGGGCGCGCGCGCGTCGGTCGGAACGCTTCCCGACGAGAGCACGGGCAGGCACGCCGCCCTGACGGCGGCTGCCCTGCGAGCGTCTTGACTCACAGCACCCCCCCTCTACCCTCCCGGACCCTTTTTTTCGTTTTGCCGAAAGACCTCAAAGACACGTTGCAGCTGCCCAGGACCGACTTCCCGATGCGGGCGGGGCTAGCGCAGCGCGAGCCGGCCCGGGTGGCCCACTGGGAGAAGATCGGTCTCTACGACGCCCTTCAGGAGCGGCGCCGGGCGCAGGGCGCCCCGGCGTTCGTCCTGCATGACGGGCCCCCCTTCACGAACGGCGACGTTCACATCGGCACCGCCCTCAACAAGACCCTGAAGGACGTGACCTTGCGCTACAAGGCGCTGCGAGGCTTCCGCACGCCCTACGTGCCGGGATGGGACTGCCACGGCCTTCCGATCGAGCAGAAGGTGGCCCGGGAGCTGCGCGACGCCAACCGCCAGGTGCAGACCTCCGAGCTGCGGCAGCTCTGCGACGCCTTCTCGGAGTCCTGGATCGAGAAGCAAAGGGGCCAGTTCAAGCGGCTCGGGGTGCTCGCCGACTGGGCCCATGAGTACAAGACCAAGGCCCCGGCCTACGAGGCGGACATCCTGCGCGTGTTCGCGGCCTTCGTGGAGCGGGGCCTGGTGTACCGCAGCAAGAAGCCCGTCTACTGGTCCATCCCGTTCGAGACGGCCCTCGCCGAGGCCGAGATCGAGTACAAGGAGCACTCGTCGCCCTCGATCTGGGTGCGCTTCGCAGTGCCGGCCTCCGAGGCCGAGCGCTACGGGCTGCCGGCGGACAAGCCCCTGAGCATCGTCATCTGGACCACCACCCCGTGGACGCTGCCCGCCAACCTGGCGATCGCCCTCAATCCCGACGTGGAGTACGTGGTCGCCGACTCCGGGGCCGAGCGCATCCTCGTGGCGGCGGCGCTGCTGCCCCAGGTGGCCGCGGCCGCGGCCCTTGCCACCCCTCCCGTCGTGGTTAAGTCGCTCCCGGGCAAGACCCTGGAGAAGCTCTCCGCCCGCCATCCCTTCATCGACCGCGCGTCGCCCGTGGTGCTCGCCGACTATGTGACCACCGAGAGCGGCACCGGGGCCGTGCACACCGCTCCCGGGCACGGTGCCGAGGACTACCAGACGGGCCTGAAGTACGGCCTCGAGGTGTACTGCCCGGTGGGCGACAACGGCGCGTACCTGGACGACGGCCGGGTGCCCGCCGAGCTGGTCGGGGTCTCGACGCTGGAGAGCGTCGAGGACCTGGCGAAGAAGCGCACGTCGGCGGCCAACATCGGCGTCCTGCGCATCCTCGACCGCACGGGCACCCTCTTCGCCAAGCAGAAGTTCACGCACAGCTACCCCCACTGCTGGCGCTCGAAGACGCCCATCATCTTCCGGGCGGTGGACCAGTGGTTTGTCTCGCTGGACACGGCGGGCGTGCGCGCGTCGGCCCTCTCCGAGATCAGCCGAATCGCCGACGCCGGCGGATGGATCCCCGCATGGGGCGAGGCGCGCATCCGCGGCGCCGTCGAGTCGCGGCCCGACTGGTGCATCAGCCGGCAGCGCTCCTGGGGCGTGCCGATCCCGGCCTTCTACGGACCCGACAAGCGCGCGCTTCTGGACGCGGGCGTCATCCGGGCCGTTGCCGACAAGGTCGAGCGCCGCGGAACCAGCCTATGGTATGACGCGACGCCCGCCGAGATCCTGGACGGCGTGGCGCTGCCCGCAGGCTGGCCCGAGGCCGGGCAGGTCACATGCGGTCGCGACACGCTCGACGTGTGGATCGACTCGGGCTCGTCGCACGCCGCCGTGCTGCGCCGCGGCCAGGGCGGGACCTCCTGGCCCGCCGACCTCTACCTCGAGGGAAGCGACCAGCACCGCGGCTGGTTCCAGTCGTCGCTCTGGACATCGGTCATCGCCTTCGGGGCAGCCCCCTACCGGGCGGTCCTCACCCACGGATTCATCGTGGACGAGGAGCAGCGCAAGATCTCGAAGAGCTCCACCTACCAGAAGCCGCAGACGAGCGACGCCTACATCGCCGACTACGGGGCCGACGTCATCCGGCTCTGGATCGCCTCGCAGGACTTCCGGGACGACATCCCCATCTCCAAGGAGATCCTCTCGCACGTGGGCGAGACCTACCGGCTCGTGCGCAACACCCTGCGCTTCCAGCTGGCGAACCTGTTCGACTTCGACGCCGCGAGGAACGCCGTGGCGCCGGAGCGGATGGACGCGCTCGACCGCTGGGCCCTTCACCAGACCGCCGAGCTCGTGCGCGCCTGCGGCGCCGCCTACGACGCCTACGAGTTCCACCGGGTCTACCAGCTCTGCAATCAGTTCTGCTCGGTGACCCTCTCGGCCATGTACCACGACATCCTGAAGGACCGGATGTACACGCTCGGCACCGACCACCCCCTTCGCCGCTCCTCCCAGAGCGCGCTCCACGCCGTCCTGCACGCGCTGCTGCGCATCCTCTCACCGATCATCCCGTTCACGGCCGACGAGGCCTGGTCGTTCGCGACGTCGGGCACGGAATTCGGCCCGGGCTCGGTCCACCTGCAGGACTGGCCCGAGGTGCCGGCCTCGTGGACGCTCCCGGACGTCGACGCGGACGTGGCGTCGATCCTCAAGCTGCGCACCCGGGTCAACGAGGCGATCGAGCCCCTGCGCGCCGCCGGTCGGGTGGGCAAGTCCCTGGACGCCTCGGTCACGCTCACGGTGGCCGCCGGGCCCCTTCTTGCAAATCTGGAAAGACACCTCGTATCCCTGCCGGAATTGTTTATCGTTTCCGACGTGCGAATTGAAGCTTCGGCAGAACCCAGCGAATCGCCGGTGGTCGGAGTGAGGCCGTGCTCCGAGCTTGGCCATGCGCGCTGCCCACGCTGCTGGCGCTGGGTTCCCGCGCTCGATGCCTCGTCGCCGGACGGCGTTTGCCCCCGCTGCGCCGAGGCGCTACGGTCCTGATCCCTTTGTTTTCATAAGAATCCCCAGACTCCCCATGGCTAAGACAAAAAAACCCACACCGCCTGAAAAGAAGCCTACCCGGACCGAGCCGAAGAAGGGGACCTCCCACGAGGCGCCCCCGACTCCGGCAGCGAGCGCCGGGAAAAGTCCGACCATGGAAAAGCCATCCAAGAAATCCGCCCTTCGCGACAGCATCCTGGCCCGCAAGGCCGCCATGAAGCCGATCGCCTTCAGCCTCGAGGAGGTCCGCGCCATCGCAAAGACCGTCACGGCCAAGGCCGAGTCGAGCGCCAAGGCCCCGAAGGCCGTGGCCAAGCCCTCCGCCGCCGCGCTCAGCGCCGCCCTCGAGAAGCCCGCCAAGCCCAACCACGTCAAGGCGGCCTCGCTCGCCGACATCCTCGGCTTCAACCCGAAGCGCGCGCGCGCCGCGGAGCTGATCGAGGCCAAGGACGTGCCCGAGAAGTTCAAGCGCTTCCACAAGCTCCTGATGGACCTGCGCCTGCACCTGACCGAGGGCATCGAGCGCCACTCCGAGGAGACGCTCAAGCGCTCGGCCAAGGACGACGCCGGCGACCTCTCGTCGTACGGCCAGCACATGGCAGACGCGGGCACCGACACCTTCGACCGCGACTTCGCCCTGAGCCTCGTCTCGAGCGAACAGGAGGCCCTGACCGAGATCGACGCCGCCATCAAGCGCATCAAGGACGGGACCTACGGCATCTGCGAGATCACCGCCAAGCCCATCTCGAAGGAGCGCCTGCTGGCGGTGCCGTTCACCCGCTACTCGGCCGAGGCCCAGAAGCAGATCGAGCGCAACCGCCACCACTCACGCACCCAGGCCGGACTCTTCGGCGAGGCCGGCGAGGAGGGCGGGACGATCATGAGCGACGACAGCGGGGAGGAATGAGTTCCTCGCTGGATCCGGGCCCCTCGCTCGCCTGGCGCTTCCTCAAGTACCGGTGGTTTATACCGATCGCCGCCGCCGTGCTGGCGGCGGACCAGGCCTCCAAGGCCTGGATCATCCGGCACCTGCCGTTCAACAGCTACGGCGAGGCCGGCGGGGCGATCGTGGTGGTCCGCGGCTTCTTCTACATCGTGCACGTGGGCAACACCGGGGCCGCCTGGAGCATCCTCTCGGGCCGCAGCCTGGCGCTCGCCGCCCTGGCGGCCGCCACGCTCGCCGCCATCTTCGTATGGCGGAAGGCGCTCGGCCTCGCGGCCCTTCCGGTGCAGGTGTGCTTCGGGCTCATCTGCGGGGGCATCGCGGGCAACCTCCTCGACCGCCTGCTGCACGGGCACGTGGTCGACTTCCTGGATTTTCACTTCGGCTCGTACGTCTACCCGTCCTTCAACGTGGCCGACTCGGCGATCTGCGTGGGCGTCATCCTCTACACGATCCATTCGGTACGCACGCCGCGGCTCCTCTAGGCGTGCCGGTGGACGCGGCCGCTCGCGCTGCCCTTCTCTAGCGCCTGGCAATCTCCAGGGTCCAGAAGACGGTCGACGTTGCGGGGGCGCGCTCTTTTTCACCCAATCGGACTCCGCCCGGGTGGGCGCCGGGACCCTCAGGCCGCTTGCGCCGGGGATCAGGAGCGTGTCAGGTTGGGGGGAGCTCGCCAAGGTTTCGCTCGCCACGAACGTGACGCGGGAGTCGGCGCGGAAGGGCCGCAAGCCGGGGCCGATGACCGCGACCTCATGGTGAACCGGAGCGCCGCAGGGGTTCGCCGAGGCGAAGGCCCCCGAGGGTCCCGCCCGGTCGATCGCGTCGATTCCCTCGCAGCCCAGGATCGCGATTCGCACGCTCGCGTTCCTCTTCAGGCCCCCAGGACAGCCATCGTCGGCCGAGTTCGCTGGGACCTCATTCCGACATTTTAGGCCATGGTGGGCCCACGCGCATGAGGTCTGCCTCCATGCGGCACGGCGGCCGTCCGCGACGTCCGGGGGCGGCCCCCCAGGCCGCCTACTCCACGTTGGCCATCTGCTCGCGGATGCGCTCGAGCTCGTTCTTGAGCTCGATCACGCCCTTCGAGATCGCCAGGTCGTTCGCCTTGCTGCCGATCGTATTGGCCTCGCGGCCGATCTCCTGGAGGATGAAGTCGGCCTTCCGGCCGATCTCGTCGTCGGACTTGAGCAGCGCCGCGAGCTGGTCGGCGTGGCTGCGGAAGCGGGTGATCTCCTCGGAGATGTCGCTGCGGTCGGCGAAGAGCGCGATCTCGCGCAGCACGCGCTCGTCGTTCACGTCGAGCTCGAGTCCGGCCTCGCGCAGCCGCTTTTGGAGCACCGCCCGGTAGGCGGGGGCCACGGCCGGCGCCCGCTCGGCAATCGACTCCAGGAGTCGGCGGCAGACCGCCAGGCGCTCGCTGAAGTCGGCGAGGAGGGCCGCGCCCTCTTTAGCACGCATGGCGCAGAAGGCGCGCAGGGCCTCCCCCAGCACGGACTCAAGCTGGGGTCTTGCGGCGTCCGCGGAGGGCACCTCGGGTTGGCCGCCCTGCGAGGCGGCGACCCGCCACAGGAGGTCCGCCGTGGGCTCGAAGGGGATACGGCGCTGGTCGGCCAGCGCGGCCAGGCGGTCGAGGGCCTCGCCCACGGCCGCCTCGTTCCAGGCGAGGCCGGCTGACGCCTTGGCCTGGGTGAACTCCACGTCGACATGGACCTTGCCGCGGGAGGCGGCCTTGCGGACGCGCTCGCCGATGTCGCTCTCCAGGCTCTCCCACTCCCCCGGGAGCTTCACGGTCAGGTCCAGGCTCTTGCGGTTCACGCTGCTCACCTGGACGGTGAGCGTTCCCCCGGCGAAGGCCGCGCTTGCGCGGCCGTATCCGGTCATGCTCCTCATGGGGAGGTGCCGAGGATCTTGGCCACCTGCTGCACGTCCTTGTCGCCCCGGCCGCTAAGATTGACGATGATGATCTTGTCGGGGCCGAGGGCCCGGGCGCGCTTCATGCCGTGCACGAGGGCGTGGGTGCTCTCGAGCGCCGGGATGATCCCCTCCAGGCGGGAGCAGAGCTGGAAAGTCTCGAGCACCTCGTCGTCAGTGGCGTAGGCGTAGTCGATGCGGCCCCGGTCGCGGTAGAAGGCGTGCTCCGGGCCCACCGCCGCGTAGTCGAGGCCCGCGGAGACGGAATGGGTGAGCTCAATCTGGCCGTCGGGATCCTGGAGGATGAAGGTCTTGCAGCCCTGGAGGACGCCCAGCTTGCCGCCCGCGAAGCGCGCGGCGTGGTCTCCCCGGGTGATGCCGCGGCCGCCGGCCTCGACGCCGGTCATGCGCACCGCCGGGTCCTGCAGGAACTCGAAGAAGAGCCCGATCGCGTTGCTGCCGCCGCCCACGCAGGCGATCAATTCATCGGGAAGCCGGCCCTCGCGGGCCAGGATCTGCTCGCGGGCCTCTAGGCCGATCACCCGGTGGAAGTCGCGCACCATGGCCGGATACGGCTTCGATCCGTAGGCTGTCCCGAGGATGTAGTGGGTGGTGCGCACGTTGGTCACCCAGTCGCGCATGGCCTCGTTGATGGCCTCCTTCAGCGTCTTCTGGCCGGCCTCGACCCCGCGGACCTCGGCACCCATCAGCCGCATGCGGAAGACGTTCAGGGCCTGGCGCTCCATGTCGACGGCCCCCATGTAGACCACGCACTGAAGGCCGAACTTGGCGCACACGGCCGCGGTGGCTACGCCGTGCTGGCCGGCGCCCGTCTCGGCGATCACGCGCTTCTTGCCCATGCGCTTGGCGAGGAGCGCCTGGCCGAGGGCATTGTTGATCTTGTGGGCCCCCGTGTGCAGCAGGTCCTCGCGCTTCAGGTAGATCTTGGCGCCCCCGCAGTGCTGGGTCAGGCGCTCGGCTAGGTACAGCGGCGTCGGCCTTCCCGCGAATTCCCTCAGGTGGCCGCGAAGCTCCGCCTGGAACGCCGGGTCCGTGCGCGCCTCGGCGTACACGCTCTCGAGCTCCTCCAGCGCGGCCATCAGGGTCTCCGGCACAAAGATGCCCCCATAGGGCCCGAAGTGGCCGGCCGCGTCGGGCAGGGAGAAACGGTCGATGGGAGGCTCGGCGGTGGCGGGCATGGGAAAGTCCAGAACGTTGGATTCGAAGCGCTGGGTTGCAAGAAACCTTGCACAGGCTTCTTTACTTGTACAATCCGAGGGAAACCCCAGTTTCGAACCCGCGCTGACCCGTCGCAGCGCCCGGCCAACCCCTTGGCCGGGATCAACTAGCCCCCACCCCCGAAGATGAAACTAAAGCTGATCGCCGCCGCCTTGCTTGCCACCGCCTCCTCGATCGCCGCCGAGGCGAACCCGCTCGGGCTCCAGCTCTGGAGCCTGCGCAATCAACTCACCGCGAGCCTCCCGGTCGGCATGGCCGACGCGAAGGACCTCGGCTTCACGCTGGTCGAGTCGGCCGGCACCTACGGCCACACGGCCAAGGAATTCAAGGCGATCGCCGACGCCCACGGCCTCAAGATCGCCGGATGCCACATCCCCTATGAGCGCCTCCAGGCGGACCTGCCCGGGGCGATCGCCGAGGCCAAGCTGCTTGGCGCCTCCTACATCGTTGTGGCCTGGGTCCCCCATCCGGAGACCGGCTTCGACGTGGCGCAGGCGCGCGTCGCCATCGCCAACTTCAACAAGTGGGGCGCCGCGTGCAAGGCGCAGGGCCTCTCCTTCGGCTTCCACACCCACGGCTACGAGTTCAAGCCGCTCGCGGACGGCACGTCCGCCTTCGACGTGATGATGAAGGAGTCCGATCCCGCGCTCGTTTTCTGCGAGATGGACGTCTTCTGGGTGGTGCAGGCCGGGATCGACCCGGTCGCGCTCCTCAAGCGCTATCCCGGCCGCTTCACGGCCTTTCACATCAAGGATATGAGGAAGGGCGCGCCGACCGGCCTCTACGCGGGCCATGCGCCTGCCTCCGACAACGTGATCGTGGGCACGGGCATCATGGACTGGAAGGGCATCGTCGGCGCAGGCAAGGCCGCCGGCATCAAGTACTACTTCATCGAGGACGAGACCGACGACCCGATGCATAACATACCCCCGAGCATCGCCTTCCTCGCCACCCTCGGCCTGAAGCCCTGAACACGCCGCCCATGAACGCCAAACGCCTCTTCCTCGCCAGCCGGGTCGCCCTCGTCGTCACCGCCATGAGCTTCGCGCTGCGTGCCGGGGCCGTGGGCTCCTGGGCCGCGGGCTTCCACCTCACCCTCGAGCAGGTCGGCTGGGTCAACGGGACCGCCTTCTGGGGCTTCACGCTCGCGATGCTCTTCGGGGGGCCGCTCTGCGACGCCCTCGGCCTCGGGCGCATCATGGCCATCGCCTTCGTCGGGCACCTGGTCGGCATCCTGCTGACCATCTTCGCCTGGAACTACCTGAGCCTCTACATCGGCACGCTCATCTTCGGCATCGCCAACGGCTCCGTGGAGGCCGCATGCAACCCTCTCATCACCACCCTCTTCCCGGACGACAAGACGACGAAGCTTAACCACTTCCACGTCTGGTTCCCGGGCGGCATCGTGATCGGCGGCGTGCTGGCGTACCTGATGGAAAAGGCGGGGCTCGGCTGGAAGGCCGAGTTCGCCACCATGCTCGTGCCGCTCGCGGTCTACGGCTTCCTCTTCGTCGGGCAGCCCTTCCCCAAGACCGAGCGCGTGCAGCAGGGCATCTCAACCCTCTCGATGTTCAAGGCCTGCGTGAGCCCGCTCTTCCTGCTGATGGTCGTCTGCATGCTGATGACCGCCTCGACGGAGCTCGGCAGCACGACCTGGATCCCCAACATCCTGACGAGCGCCGGCGTCCCCGGAATCCTGGTCCTCGCCTGGATCAACGGCCTGATGGCGATCGGCCGGCAGAGCGCGGGGGCGTTCGTTCATAGGCTCTCGCCGCTCGGCATGCTGCTCTCGAGCAGCGTCCTGAGCGCGCTCGGCCTCTACGCAATGAGCCAGTCGACCGGCTACACCCTCTTCGCGGCCGCCACGGTCTTCGCCCTGGGGGTCTGCTTCTTCTGGCCCACGATGCTCGGCTTCGTGAACGAGCGTTTCCCGAGCACCGGGGCGCTCGGGCTCGCGATCATGGGCGGGTGCGGGATGCTGAGCGTGAGCTTCATCCTGCCCGTTCTTGGCAAGTACTTCGACCTGGGGATCGCCGCCCGTGTCCCGGCCCAGCAGACGGTCGCCAGCCTCTCGGCCGCACCGGACGGAAGCGCGCTCGCCATCGAGTGGCTGCACATCCAGGCCGCCGCCGGGCTAGAGATGCTGGGACGCATGGCGTACCTGCCGGTCGTGCTGTTCGTCATCTTCCTCGCCCTTTTCCTGGGTCATCGGGGAAAGTCGCACATCGCGCCCAAGCCGGGCGCCTGAGCGGCACGCTTCAGGGCCGGGCCATCGCCCGGCCCGCCTGCCAGCCGGTGGTCCAGGCGGCCTGGAAGTTGAAGCCGCCGGTCACCCCGTCGATGTCGAGCACCTCGCCCGCAAAATGCAGGCCCGGGCAGGTGCGGCTCTCCATGGTGGCCATGTCGACGCCGTCCAGGCGGACGCCGCCGCAGGTCACGAACTCCTCCTTGTTCATGCTCTTGCCCTCGACCGCGAGCTCGCAGGCCGTGACCTGGAGCGCCAGGGAGCGGAGCGCCTCGTTGGACACGTTGGCCCAGGTCGCCGCGGGCGCCACGCCCGCGGCCCCGACCAGCCGCTCCCAAAGGCGGGAGGGGATCACGAAACCGTTGGCCGTAGAGACCTGCCGGCGGGGATGGGACGCGCGGTCGGCCTCGAGCGCGGAGCGGGCCTCCTCGGTGGAGGCCGGCTCCGCCCAGTTGACCACGAGGGTGAACCGGTAGTCCGCCGCATGCAGCTCGCGCGCGCCCCAGGCCGAGAGCTTGAGGATGCAGGGGCCGCTCAGGCCCCAGTGCGTCACGAGGACCGGGCCCGCCTGGCGCAGGCGGCTTCCCTTGACGGCGGCGCCGGCCTCCTGCGCGCACAGCCCCTCGAGGCCGCGCAGCCTCGGGTCGTCGACGTGGAAGGTGAAGAGGGACGGGACCGGGGGCACGACCGCGTGGCCCAGCGCCTCGGCGAGCGAGGCGCCCGCGCCCCCCTTGGCACCCCCGGAGGCGAGCAGCACCCTGCCGGCCGCCACCCGCTCGCCGCTCGAGAGTTCCACGTCGAAGCCCCCGGCCTCCCGCCGCTTCACCGAGCGCACGCCGCATCCGGTGACCAGACGGACCCCGGCCCCCTCGGCGGCGCGCCGCAGGCACTCCACGATCGTCGCCGAGCTGTCGGTGACCGGGAACATGCGCCCGTCCCGCTCGGCCTTGAGCTCGACGCCCCGCCCCGCGAACCAGGCCACCGTCTCCGCGGGCCCGAAGCGCGTCAGGGGGCCGATCAGCTCGCGCCCCCCTCTCGGGTAGTGGCGCGCCAGCTCGCGCGGGTCAAAGCAGGCGTGGGTGACGTTGCAGCGCCCTCCCCCGGAGACGCGCACCTTGGCAAGGGGGTGGGCCGTGGCCTCGTAGAGCGTCACCTCGGTCCCGGGATCGGCCTCGGCGCAGGCGATCGCCCCGAAGAAGCCTGCGGCCCCCGCCCCGACCACCACCCTGCGCGCCGCGGCGTGAGGTGCTGACGGCATGGTCCCCCTCAGGCCCGCTTCACCGTGACGAGCGTCAGGTCGTCGCGCTGGGGCGTGTCCCCTGCGAACCGGCGCACGCTCTCGAGAACGCCGTCGTTGATCTCGCTGGCCGTGCGGTTGTGCAGCGCGCGCACCACGTCCGCCAGCCGGGCGCTCGAGAACTCCTTCTCCTCGTCGTTCGGGGCCTCGGTCACGCCGTCGGTGAAGAGGACCAGCGTGTCGCCCGGGCCGAAGGGCTCTATGCGGTCCTCGATCACGGAGGCGAACAGCTCGTCGGGCATGAGACCGAGCGGCATCCCCTCTGAGCGCACGAGGTGGGTCTGGTAGGTGCCCGTCGCGGGGTCCGGCCGGGCGAAGAGGGGCATCTCGTGGCCGCCCCGGGCGAACGTCACGGTGTTGCCGACGGTGTCGATGATGGCGTAAAGCATCGTCACGTAGAGGTCCCCGTGGATGTCTGCCTCCATGGTGCGGTTGAGCTCGATGAGCGCCTGGGCGGGCGAGACGTGCCGCGAGGCGATCTGGCGCAGGTTGGTGCGGCAGACGGCCATGTAGAGGGAGGCGGCGATGCCCTTGCCGGACACGTCGGCCACGGCCACCCCGATGCGCGTGGGCGAGAGCGCGATCACGTCGTAGAGGTCGCCGCCGACCCTCTGGGCCGGCGAATAGCGGGCGTCGAGGTCCAGGCCGGCGAAGGCGCTCGAGCGCGAGGGCAGCAGCATCTTCTGGATGCCGCTCGCCAGCGCCAGGTCGAGGTCGAGCTGGTTGCGCTCGATCTGGACGCTCAGCGACTCGGCGTTGTGGAGCGCGAGGGCCGCCTGCTCGGCCAGGGACTGCATGAGCGTGCACTCCGTCTCCGTGAAAAGGCGGTTGTCGACGGGATTGGCCACCGCGAGGACCCCGAAGAAGCGGTCGCGGAACCTCATGGGCACCGCGATCACCGAGCGCACGGCCAGGTTCGGGTCGTCGTGCTTGACGATCGAAGGGTCGGCGGCGGCGTCTGCGATCAACTCGCCGCGCCCCGTCAGGGCGACGCGCCCCGCGATGCCCTCGCCCACCGGGAACTCCTCCGAGCGCAGCACCTGCTCGATGAACTTCGCGCGCGTGGTGAGCTTGCCCTTCACGTGGTCCGGCAGCGGCTTGTGCGGCGGGAAGAGGCCCTCCACGGCGACGCTGCGCATCATGTTGGCGGGGGTGCGCTCGAAGATGCACGCGCTCAGCGCCCCGGTGCAGAGGATCGACGCGTGGACGATGCGCTGGTGGAGCTCCTGGCGGGAGAGGCCCTCTCCCAGGGCCTCGGCCATCAGGTGCATGAAGTCGAGGGCCCGCTGCCGGTCGTGCATCGCGCGCTCGCGCTGCTCCTCGCGCAGGTCGGCCTCGCGGCGGCTCCTGAGATACGCCAGGCCGAGCGCCCCGACGCAAGCGGCCAGGCACAGGGTGATGAAGGAGAGCATGGGGGGGCCGGGCGCGGCTCAGCCGGGGGGCATGGCCGGGCGCTAGCCCTGCTCGACGCGGTTCTTCATGAACTCGAGCACGTCTTGAAACTTGCCGCGGTTCGTCTCGTCGGCCGACACGAGGCTCTCGTGCGCCTCGAGCACCAGGCGGGCGTTCTCAAGCTCTCCGCGCTCCCCCGTCACGAGGGCGGTGTCGCAGGCGTCGACGTTGGCCGAGGTCTCGCCCGAGTCGATCGTGAGCAGCTTGTGCAGGCCCAGGTTGCGCACGAGCTCGAGGTTGCGCTGGCCCATGCGGGTCAGCACCAGGCTGCCCTTCGGGGTGCGCTTGCGCAGGTCGAGGGCGATCCCGGCCAGCACGCCGAGGAAGGTGCTGTCCATGCTGGTGCACCGCAGGAAGTCGATGACGAAGCTTGCCTTGCCGGCCTTCAGCATCTGGGACATGAAGTCGCGCAGGCAGGCGCTGTTCAGGAAGCTCGCCCTACCCTCGATGCGGACCACCACCGGGTCCGAGTAGGCGTCGACCAGGTAAACGGGCTTTGCCGAGTCGGGCGTCACGCGGTTGCCAGAATTTGACGGAGCACGTAGGGCAGGATCCCGCCGTGCTGGTAGTAGTCGATCTCGATGGGGGTATCGATCCGGCAACGCACCGGAACGTCGAGGGTTTCTCCGCCCTTGCGGGTGACTCTGAGAAGCAGGTCCTGCTGGGGCTTGAGCGTGTGGTCGAGTCCCAGGACCGAGTAGGTCTCGGTCCCGTCCAGCTTGAGTGAGGCCGCGTTCGTGCCCTCCTTGAACTGGAGGGGAAGGACGCCCATGCCGACGAGGTTGCTGCGATGGATGCGCTCGAAGCTCTGGGCGACCACCGCCTTGACGCCGAGCAGCCGCGTGCCCTTGGCGGCCCAGTCGCGGGACGAGCCCGTTCCGTACTCCTGGCCGGCGATGATCACGAGCGGGGTGCCCCGGCTGCGGTACTCGACGGAGGCGTCGTAGATCGAGAGCTTCGTGCCCTCGGGCTGGAGCAGCGTGTTGCCGCCCTCCTCGCCGCCCAGCATCAGGTTCTTGATGCGCACGTTCGCGAAGGTCCCCCGCGTCATCACGCGGTCGTTGCCGCGGCGCGAGCCGTAGCTGTTGAAGTCCTCGAAGGCCACGCCGCTCTCGAGCAGGAAGCGGCCGGCGGGCGACGACTTCTTGATCGAACCGGCAGGCGAGATGTGGTCGGTGGTGACGGAGTCGCCGAAGACGCCGAGAGCGCGGGCCCCGGTGATCTCCGCGACCTTGCCCGGCTCCATCGTGAAGCCCTCGAAGAACGGGGGTTCCTGGATGTAGGTGGAGGCCGAGTCGAAGGCGTACGTGTCCCCGACGGACGAGGGGATCTCGTTCCACTTCGGGTTCTGCGAGGCGAAGTCGCTGTAGAGCCGCCGGTAGACCTCGGGCTTGAGGGCGGACTCCATGGCCTCGCGCACCTCGGCCAGCGTGGGCCAGACGTCCTTCAGGAAGACGTCCCGGCCGTCGCTGCCCCTGCCCAGCGGCTCGCTCGAGAGGTCGATGTTGACCCGGCCGGCGAGGGCGAAGGCCACGACCAAGGGCGGGGACATGAGGAAGTTCGCCTTGATGTTCTGGTGCACGCGGGCCTCGAAGTTGCGGTTGCCCGACAGGACCGAGGCAGCGACCAGGTCGTTCTTCACGATCGCCTCGTCGATCTGGGGGTCGAGGGGGCCCGAGTTGCCGATGCAGGTCGTGCAGCCGTAGCCCACCGTCTGGAACCCGAGCGTGTCCAGGTAGGGCTGGAGCCGGGTGCGGGTCAGGTAGTCGGTCACGACGCGCGAGCCGGGGGCGAGCGAGGACTTGACGGCCGGCCCGACCTTGAGGCCGCGCTCGACCGCCTTCTTGGCCAGGAGGCCCGCGGCGAGCATCACCGAGGGGTTCGAGGTGTTCGTGCAGCTCGTGATGGCGGCGATCAGGACGCTGCCGTGGCCCAGGTGGGCCTGCCCGTGGCCGTTCACCGAGACCGAGGCGCCGGAGCCGTCGAAGTCCGACGCCTTCTTGCCGAAGCCGTTCTCCGTGACGGGCCGCGAGAAGGAGCTCGTGAACTCCTGCTTGAGCTGGGTGAGCTCGATCCTGTCCTGAGGCCGCTTGGGGCCCGCGACGCTCGGCACCACCGTGCCGAGGTCGAGCTCGATATCCTGGGAATAGTCGATGTCCCCCTTCTTCGGGATGCCCCAGAGACCCTGGGCCTTGTAGTAGGCCTCGTAGAGGGCCACGTGCTCGGGGCTGCGCCCGGTCGCGAGCAGGTACGCCGAGGCCTCCGCGTCGATCGGGAAGAAGCCCATTGTCGCGCCGTACTCGGGAGCCATGTTGCCAATGGTCGCCCGGTCCACGACCGGCAGCGCCGCCGCTCCGGGCCCGTAGAACTCCACGAACTTGCCGACGACCTTCGCCTTGCGCAGGAGCTGCGTGACCGTGAGGGTCAGGTCGGTGGCCGTGACGCCCTCGCGGAGCGAGCCGGTCAGGTGCACGCCGACGACGTCGGGGGTGAGGAAGTACACGGGCTGGCCAAGCATGCCGGCCTCGGCCTCGATGCCGCCGACGCCCCACCCGACGATCCCGATGCCGTTGATCATCGTCGTGTGCGAGTCGGTGCCGACCAGGGTGTCGGGGTAGACGACGCCCGCCGCGTCCGAGAGGATGCCCTTGGCCAGGTACTCCAGGTTCACCTGGTGCACGATTCCGATCCCGGGGGGCACGACCTTGAACGTCTCGAAGGCCTGCATGCCCCACTTGAGGAACTGGTAGCGCTCGCGGTTGCGGGAGAACTCGAGCTCGAGGTTCTTGGCCAGCGCGTCGGCGCTGCCGGCGAAGTCGACCTGCACCGAGTGGTCCACGACCAGGTCCACGGGCACGAGCGGCTCGATCACCTTCGGGCTCTTGCCGACGCGGGCCACGGCCGCGCGCATCGCGGCCAGGTCCACGAGGAGCGGCACCCCGGTGAAGTCCTGCAGCACGATCCTCGCCACCACGAACGGGATCTCCTCGGTGCGCGCCGCCTTGGCCTTCCAGGAGGCGAGCGCCCGCACGGCGTGCTCGCTCACCCTCTTGCCGTCGCAGTTGCGAAGGAGGGACTCAAGCACCAGGCGGATCGACACCGGCAGCCTCGACACGTCGAGGCCGGCCTTGGAGAGGGCGGGCAGCGAGTGGAAGGCGTGGGCCTTGCCGTTCGCCTCGAACGTCTGGAGCGTCTTGAAGGGATCTGCGTGGGAACTCATCGAGTCGGCGGGGTCAGCTGGCGAGCGCCGCCTTGACGGCCGCGAAATCGGGGAGGTCCTTCGGGGTGGCGGTCTGCTCGGCGTACTTGACGACGCCGTCCCTGCCGATGACGAAGGCCGCCCGGGCGCTCGTGTCGCCGATGCCGGCAAGCCCCGGGAACACGACGCCGTAGGCCGCGGCGACCTGCTTGTTCAGGTCGCTCAGGAGGGTGACCGTGATCTTGCTCTGCTTGGCCCAGGCGGCCTGGGCGAAGGGGCTGTCGACGCTGATGCCGTAGACCTCGGCGCCGGTGCCGGCGTACTGCTCGAGGCCCGCGGACACGTCGCACATCTCCTGCGTGCACACGCCGGTGAACGCCAGCGGGAAGAAGAGCAGCACGGTCTGCTTCTTTCCGAAGTTGTCGCTCAGCTTGACGTCCTTCAGCCCCTCCGGGGCTGCGGTCTTCAGCGTGAAGTCAGGGGCCTTGCTACCTATGGGAATGGGCATGGTGAATGAGGGTGTTCTTACGGGACCGGGTATCGGGACCGCTGCCTTTCGGCCGGGATCCAGAGGAAGGGACAGTTTGGTTCACCGGCCCGACCTCCGCAAATCGTTTTTTACAGTCCCGCCGGCCGGTGCCCATGAAATCCCTTGCGGCCCGGGCCCCGGGGGGGCTTTTTGAGGGGCCCCATGACCATCATCGAAGAGCTGAAGTGGCGCGAGCTCCTGGCGGACTGCACCGACCTGGAGGGCCTTTCCTCACGCCTCGCCACGGGGCCGACGACCCTCTACTGCGGCTTCGACCCGACGGGGGACTCCCTCCATGTGGGCAACCTGGTCGGGCAGCTCACGCTGCGGCGCTTCCAGCTCCACGGGCACCGGCCCCTCGCCCTGGCGGGCGGGGCCACCGGCATGATCGGGGATCCCTCCGGCAAGTCCGCCGAGCGCAACCTGCTCTCCCGGGAGCAGCTCGACCAGAACGTGGCCAGCATCAAGTCCCAGCTCGCCAGGATCCTGGACTTCGACTGCGCCGTGAACCCGGCCCGGTTGGTCGACAACGCCACCTGGACCGCCGGGCTCGGCTACCTCGATTTCCTCCGGGAGGTGGGCAAGTATTTCTCGGTCAATATGATGGTGGCCAAGGACAGCGTGCGCTCGCGCATGGAGGGGGACGCCGGGATCAGCTACACCGAGTTCAGCTACATGCTGCTCCAGGCCCATGACTTCTACCACCTGCGAAAGACGCTGGAATGCGAGCTGCAGGTCGGCGGTTCCGACCAGTGGGGAAACATCACCGCCGGAACCGACCTGATCCGCAAGAAGCTCGCCGCCACCGCCTGGGGGCTCACCTTCCCGCTGATCACCAAGGCCGACGGCACCAAGTTCGGGAAGACCGAGGCCGGCGCGGTGTGGCTCGACCCGAGGAAGACGAGCCCGTACCGATTCTACCAGTTCTTCGTCAACACCGAGGACGCGATGGTGCCCTCCTACCTGAGGAAGTTCACGCTCCTCTCCCCGGCCGAGATCGCCCCGCTCGAGGCCGCCCATGCGGCCAACCCCGGGGCCCGCGAGGCCCACAAGGCGCTGGCCCGCGAGGTCACGACGATCGTACACGGAAGGAGCGCGAGCGACGACGCGGTGCGCGCAAGCGAGATCATGTTCGGCGGCGGCCTCGATGGGATCACCGAATCGCTGTTCAGCGACGTCGCCGGGGAGATCCCGACGAAGCCGCTCGAGCGCGACCGGCTCTCCGGGGCGGGCCTTGCGCTGACCGAGGTGCTCCTGCACAGCGGGCTAAGCCCCTCGAAGGGACAGGCCCGCAAGGACATCGAGGGCGGAGGAATCTACGTGAACAACGTGCGCGCCGCGGACGCCTCCCGCCAGGTGAGCGCCGCCGACCTGCTCTTCGGCCGCTACGTCCTTCTGCGCAAGGGCAAGCGCAGCTACGTGCTGCTGAGCGTCGCCTAGGGGCTCCCCGAGGCCTAAAAGAACATGGCCTCGCTCAGGGCCGCCTCGGGCGACAGGAGCGAGACCGTGGCGGGCATGGTCGTGCGGCCTGAGCCGAAGTCGGCGTCGAACACCGCGTGCGAGGTGGCCACGTCGGCCTTCCACGAGAATGACTTGGCGCCTCCGTAGTCGAACCGCAGCGAGAAGCCCTTCGGGGGGCCCTGCACGTCGAGCGCGAGTTCGGCCGACTCGCCCGAGGCGCCGCAGCGGTTCAGCCGGCCGCGCACCCACTGCAGGAGGGCGCGGGCCTCGGGCTCGACCTGCCCGCCGTGGGAGAGCCGCAGCGAGGTGAGGCCCTTGGCAAGCGCCTCCACCGGGTAGCGCCCGAGGAACTGGCCGATCGACTGGCGCACCGGCAGCAGGCGCGCGTACGCCAGGTCCCTCACGTTCTCGGGGCGCGGCCAGCGGTAGCTGAACGCGTCGGTGGGCGCCGTGGCGCTGTCGATCAGGACACGGCGGGCCGCCGTCAGCAGGTAGCGGTAGTCCGCGAGGCGCACCGACTCGCTGAAGCGGTGGGCCCAGTAGTACAAGGGCAGGTCCGTCGACAGGCAGATCGAGACCTGGCTCTCCAGGAACGCGCGCGCGCTGCGCGGGTAGCTCAGGAGCACGAACTCGCAGCAGCGCATGTCGTCGGGGGTCTTCCCGATCGAGCACTCTCCGTAGACCTTCGCGCGGATGTCGTGCACGCCCTCGTCGTTGGCGAGCGGGCAGAGCACGACGACGCGGCTCGGGTGCCGGCGCGAGAAGCGCACCGCCGTCTCGAACTGGCGCACGGCGTCGTCCGCGTCCGTCATCAGGCCCAGGTGCAGCACGAAGTTCACCTGGATCGCCTTGGCGCGCTCGCCCTCCGGCGACGGCTTCCCCTCGGCCGCGTTGCCCTCCCACATCTGGGCGAGGCCCTTCGATATGGTGCCTACGGGCACCTCGATGCCCGGGAGCGCTTCAAATATGCCGGACATGTGCGGCTCGCTCAGGGCTGGCGCCAGGTGTGCCCCCTCGAGGTGAGCAGCAGGTCCGCGGCCTCGGGCCCCCACGAGCCGGCCGGGTACGAGGCCATGCCCGTTCGGCCCTGGGACTGCCAGTGCTCGAGGAGCGGGGTGTAGAGGGTCCAGGAGGTCTCGGCCTCGTCGCCGCGGATGAAGAGCGTGCCGTCGCCGATCATCGCGTCGAGGACGAGCCTCTCGTAGGCCTCGGGGGTGTTCGAGCCGAAGGTGGTCGCGTACCGGAAGCTCATCTTCACCGGCTGCGTGCGCGTCTCGAGCCCGGGGACCTTTGCGTTGAGTATCAGGCTGAGGCCCTCGTCCGGCTGGATCTGGAACGAGAGCGTGTTGGCGGCGAGGTCGAAGCCGCCGGTGTGGGGGAAGATGGTTCCGGGCGGGCGCTTGAACTGCACGGCGATCTCGGAGACGCGGCGCGGCATGCGCTTGCCGGAGCGCAGGTAGAAGGGGACCCCCTGCCATCGCCAGTTGTTGATCGAGAGGCGGATCGCCGCGTAGGTCTCGGTCGTCGAGTCCGGCGCGATCCCGGCCTCCTCCAGGTAGCCGGGGACCGCCTTGCCCGCGGTCATTCCGGCCGCGTACTGCGCCCGCGCGGCATCGGTATCGAGCGAGATCGCCTCGACGGCGCGCAGCACCTTCACCTTCTCGTCTCGGAGCGCCTCCGCCTCGAACGAGCCCGGCGGCTCCATGGCGGTCAGCGCCAGGAGCTGCGTGGTGTGGTTCTGGATCATGTCGCGCAGGCAGCCGCTCTGCTCGTAGTAGCCGGCCCGCGTGCCCACGCCCTGGTCCTCCGCCACCGTGATCTGGACGCTGTCGATGTAGTTGCGGTTCCAGAGAGGCTCGAAGATCGAGTTGGCGAAGCGCTGCACGAGGAGGTCCTGCACCGTCTCCTTGCCGAGGTAGTGGTCGATGCGGAAGACCTGGTTTTCGTCGAACACCGAGCGCAGCTCGGCGTTCAGGGCCCGGGCCGAGGCGAGGTCGCGCCCGAACGGCTTCTCGATGATCACCTTCGACTGGTGGGCCTTGCCCAGATAGCGCCCGCCGAGGCCGCTCGCCCCCAGGTTCTGGATGATCGGGCTGAACACCGAGGGCGGGGTCGAGATGTAGAAGAGGGACTGCACCTGGCTGCCCGCCGACTTCTCGATCTCGGCGATGTGGGCCGCCAGCCGCTCGAAGCCCGCCTTCTCGTCGTAGCCGCCCGAGACGTAGGTGGTGTTGGCCGCGACCCGGCCCCAGACCTCGGCGTCGAGCTCCCGGCGCGAGAAGTCGGCGACCGCCTTGGAGGCGATGGCCCTGAATTCCTCGTCGGGGATCGGCTTGCGCCCGTAGCCGACCAGGTGGAAGTCGGCAGGCAGCAGGTTGTCGAAGCTCAGGTTGTAGATGGCCGGGATCAGCTTGCGGGCGGTCAGGTCGCCGGAGGCGCCGAAGATCACCACCACGGTGGGGGGGGCCCCGCGATGCTTGCTGAGCCCCTGGAGAAACGGGTGTCTTTCTGGGTCGGCCATGGGAGTGAGGGACTTTTTTGGCATCCGGCACCCTAGGCAAGGGAAATGGAGCCCGTCGGGCGCCGGAGCCGTGGTTTCTCGTTGCGGGTTGCTCAATCGACTGGCTTCGTTAACGTAATTCCCAGTATGGCAGCCCCCTCCATTGCGAACGCCCTGCGTCGGTCGCTACTGATCAAGATCATCTCGAAGCCGGCTCCGAGCAAGGAGGACGTGGCCTCGGTGATCGAGCTTACGGCGTCGAAGGTGGTGGAGGCGCTTCAGGCGCAGTCGATGACCGTGTACCTGGTCGAGGGCAACGACATCGCCTTCAAGTATGTCTACTACTCGCCCTCGCTATGGATGAGCGACGCCTCCAAGGAGGCCAAGTTCAAGGAGATGGAAAAGAAACTGGTCGCCCTCAAGATCCCCGTGGGAACCGGCATCGTGGGCAAGGTGATCCAGACCGGGGAGCCCGTTTTCTTCCAGAACACGGCGGCTCAGGCGACGATGATGCAGTCGATGGCCAAGACCACCGGCTTCGACGTGCGCTCGATGCTGACGGTGCCACTAAAGACGACCATCACCCTCGGCGCCATCCAGACCCTCAACAAGGAGTCGTCGGCGGGCACGAACGGCGAGTTCACGGAGTCCGACCTCAAGCTCCTGAGCGAGGTGGCCGAGTACTCCTCGACGCTCATCCACCGGATGATCGACCCGAAGTTCCAGCTGGGGCCCGACGACACCGCCCGGTTCGTTTCGCGGCTCACCGACCTGCCCCTCGTGCACAAGATCGAGGAGCTGGACGTGGACGACAAGCTGGCCGAGAGCATCGGCGACGCGATCATCCGCAGGGAGGGCGTCTTCCCCTTCAAGCGGCTCGGCACCGGCTCGGCGGCGGTCGTGATGACCAACCCGCTCGACTACGCCAAGCGCGAGGCCTTCACGCAGGCCACCGACCTGAGCATCGACGAGGTCAAGGTGGTCTCGGCGACCCTCTTCGAGCAGCTGATAAAGAAGTACTTCAAGGACTCGAAGCAGCCCGGCGCGGACACCGACGTGGAGCTCGGCAGCGTCGCAAGCGAGATCAGCGAGACCTACGAGAGCGAGTCCGAGCTCACCGACTTCAAGGCGGCCGACCTGGAGAGCGAGGACTCGGCCCCGATCATCCAGCTGGCCAACCGCATCGTCGAGGACGCGTACATCAGCGGCGCCTCCGACATCCACATCGAGCCGATGGAGAAGGACCTCCTGATCCGCTACCGGATCGACGGCCTCTGCCAGGAGAAGCTTCGGTTGCCCAAGCAGGTCTGCACGGCGCTCGTCACGCGCCTGAAGATCATGTGCAACCTGGACATCTCGGAGAGGCGCCTGCCGCAGGACGGGCGCATCGTCTTCAAGAAGTACACGAAGAAGAACATCGACATCGACCTGCGCGTGGCGACGGGCCCGATGAACTACGGCGAGAAGGTCGTGATGCGCATCCTGGACAAGCAGAAGTCCACCCTGCCCCTCCCGGCCCTCGGCTTCTCCGAGGAGAACCTCGCCAGGTACCGCGAGTGCATCCGGCAGCCCTACGGGATGATCCTGCACTGCGGCCCGACGGGATCCGGCAAGTCGATGACCCTCTACTCCGCGCTCGCCGAGGTGAACACCCCGGACATGAACATCCAGACCGCGGAGGACCCGATCGAGTACACCCTGCCGGGCCTGAACCAGATGCAGATGAACCGCCAGATCGGGCTCACCTTCGCCCGGGCTCTGCGCTGCTACCTGCGCATGGACCCGGACGTGATCCTCGTGGGAGAAATCCGCGACGAGGAGACGGCCGGCATCGCCGCCGAGGCGGCGCTCACGGGCCACCTGCTCGTCTCGACGCTCCACACCAACGACGCCCCCTCGACGGTGACCCGCCTGGCGGAGATGGGCATCGAGCCCTTCAACATCTCCGCCTCGCTCGTGTGCGTGTGCGCCCAGCGCCTGCTGCGCCGCGTGTGCAAGAACTGCAAGATGCCCTACACGCCCGAGGGCCGGGAGAAGGACATCATCGAGAAGGCGATCGGCTGGAGCGGCCAGATCTTCAAGCCGAACCCCCAGGGCTGCCCGACCTGCAACGGCCAGGGCTACAAGGGCCGCGTGGGCATCCACGAGCTCATGGTGAACAACGAGGAGCTCACCGAGGGCATCAACAAGGAAGTCGAGGTCGCCCAGCTGAAGCGAATCGCCATGAAGACGGGCATGAAGACGCTTCACCAGGACTCGATGCTCAAGGTGAAGATGGGGCTCACGACCGTCGAGGAGGCCCTCGCCAACGTTCCCCCGGACCTTGTCCTCTAGGCAGGCGCCGAGCAGCCGATGGCCGACGCCCTGCCGTACAAGATCGCCGTCCTCGTGTTCCTGGAGAACGCGGCCGGCGAGCACCTGCTGCTCCTGCGCGCGAAGCCGCCGAACCTGGGGGTATGGAGCCCGATCGGCGGCAAGCTCGAGATGGCGACGGGGGAATCCCCGTTCGAGTGCGCCGTCAGGGAGACCCGGGAGGAGACCGGCTTCGAGGTCGCCACGGCCGACCTGCACCTCTTTTCGGTGATCGCCGAGAAGGCCTACGAGGGCCAGTCGCACTGGCTCATGTTCCTGTTCCGCTGCCGCAGGCCGGTCCCGTCGCTCCCCCCGGACATGTCCGAGGGCCGCTTCGGGTTCTTCAGCCGGGCCGCCGTGGAGGCGCTGCCGATACCCGAGACCGACCGCACGGCGCTCTGGCCCACCTATGACCGGCACCGGGACCATTTCGTGGCCCTGAGGGCCGATTGCGCCCCCGGAATGCCGGTGCACGTCGAGGTCGAGGAGATCACCCCGGCCCCGGCGGGGCAAAACCACGCTTGATTTCCGGCGTATCCGGCTGGAATACTGGACCCTTCCAACAACCGTGAGCAAGAAACCAAGCGCCGCCACCGAGAGACCCAGCGAACCAGGCCTGGACAAGGCCAACGCCGCGCTGGCCCCAGCCAACGCCTCGCTCTCCGCAGAGGGCAAGATCGAGCTCTACCGCCTGATGGTGCGCATCCGGCGCTTCGAGGAGCGCAGCCTGCGCGCCTACCAGTCGAAGAAGATCGGGGGCTTCCTCCACCTGTACATCGGCCAGGAGGCGGTGGCCGTCGGGTGCTGCTCGCTCATGGGCGAGAACGACCACGTGATCACGGCCTACCGCGACCACGGACACGCGATCGCGGTCGGCATGGAGCTTAACCCGCTGATGGCCGAGCTCTACGGCAAGGTAACCGGCTGCTCGAAGGGCAAGGGTGGCTCGATGCACTTCTTCGATCCGTCGCGCAACTACTGGGGCGGCCACGGGATCGTCGGGGGCCAGGTGCCGCTCGGCACGGGGCTCGCCTACGGCCTCAAGTACAAGGGCCTGAAGGGCGCCTGCATGACGTTCATGGGGGACGGCGCCGTCAACCAGGGCGCCGTGCACGAGGCCTACAACCTGGCGGCCCTCTGGAACCTGCCCGTCGTGTTCGTGATCGAGAACAACGGCTATTCCATGGGCACGAGCCAGGCGCGCAGTTCCGCCGGCGAGCTCGCCAAGCGCGCCGAGGGGTACGGGATGAAGTGGGGCGTCTGCGACGGCCACAACCTCTACGAGGTGCGGGCCTTCATGGACCACTTCCTGAAGGACGCCCGCGACAACCACCGGCCCTCGGTCGTCGAGATCCGCACCTACCGCTACCGCGGCCACTCGGTCGCGGACCCCGACAACACCTACCGCGCCAAGGCTGAGATCGAGGAGTACCGCCGCACGAAGGACCCGATCCAGGTCTTCCAGAACCTCCTGCTCGAGGAGAAGGTCCTCACCGAGGCCCAGGTCGAGAAGATCGACACGGAGGCCCGCACCGAGGCCGACGTCTCCGCCGACTTCGCGGAGGCGAGCCCCTTCCCCACCGCCGCCGACCTCCAGAAGGACGTCTACTGGGAGTCCGACAACCCCTCGCAGCGCAAGTCCGAGGGCCGACTCTTCTTCAACTGAGCCATGCCGATCCTCCAATACCGCGAAGCCATCCGCCAGGCCCTGGCCGAGGAACTCACCCGAGACCCGAACGTCGTCGTCCTTGGCGAGGAGGTGGCCCAGTTCCACGGCGCCTACAAGGTGACCGAGGGCCTCCTTGAGAAGTTCGGTCCCCAGCGGATCGTCGACACGCCGATCAGCGAGGCCGGCTTCATCGGCATGGGCATCGGCGCCTCGATGCTCGGCGTGCGCCCCGTCATCGAGCTCATGTTCTGGTCCTTCTACTCCGTCGCCTTCGACCAGATCCTGAACAATGCCGCGAACGTGCGCTACATGTCCGGCGGCCAGATCCACTGCCCGATCGTGATCCGCGGGCCCGCTAACGGCGGGACGAACGTGGGCGCGACCCACTCGCATACTCCAGAGAACGTGCTCGCGAACCATCCCGGCGTGAAGGTCGTCGTCCCCTGCACGCCCTACGACGCCAAGGGCCTTCTCAAGTCCGCGATCCGCGACAACGACCCGGTCATGTTCCTCGAGAACACCATCCTCTACGGCGACCGCGGCGAGGTGCCGGACACGGACTACGTGATCCCGCTCGGCAAGGCCGACGTGAAGCGCGAGGGCACCGACCTGACGATCGTCAGCTACGGCCGTCCCGTCATCCAGTCTCTCGCGGCCGCCAACCTGCTGCAGCAGGAGCACAACATCTCGGTGGAGATCGTCGACCTGCGCTCCATCCGCCCGCTCGACATCGAGACGGTGCTGGCCTCGGTCCGCAAGACCCACCGGGTCCTGATCGTCGAGGAGCAGAAGCCGTTCTGCGGCGTCGGCGCCCAGATCGCGTACATGATCCAGAGCGAGGCCTTCGACGAGCTAGACGCCCCGATCGCGCGCCTCTGCACCATCGACTCCCCCGCGATCTACAGCCCGCCTGTCGAGGCCGAGCAGCTGCCGAATCCACAGCGCATCCTGCAGGCCGTCATAGACCTGATGGACTGAAGTCCGACGCCCCACTCCCATGGCCAACATCATAGACATGCCGAAGCTGAGCGACACCATGACCACGGGTACGCTCATCAAGTGGCTAAAGAAAGAGGGCGACGCCGTGAAGACCGGTGACATGCTCGCCGAGGTCGAGACCGACAAGGCCACGATGGAGCTTGAGAGTTTCTTCGACGGAAGCCTGCTCGCCATCTATGTGCAGGCGGGTTCCCAGGTCGCCGTGGGCGCCCCCCTCTGCGCGATCGGCAAGCCCGGAGAGAAGGTCGACGCCCCCGCGGCCAAGGCCCCGGAAGCCGCCGCATCGGCGCCCGCCCCGGCGGCTGCGCCTGCCCCCTCGCCGGCTCCCGCTCCCGCACCCGCACCGGTGGCTGTCGCTGCCCCCGAGCCCGCTCCGGCACCCGCCGCCGCCCCCGGAACCCGCGCCAAAATTTCCCCCTTGGCCCGCAAGCTGGCCGCCGAACTCGGCGTGGACCCGTCGGGCGTCGCCGGCTCCGGCCCAGGAGGCCGCATCGTGCGTGCCGACATCACGGCTGCCGCCGCGGGCGGTGCCAAGAAGGCCAAGGCGCCCGCCGGCGCCCCCGCGGCCGCCGCCCGGGTGCTCTCCAAGGGGCCGATCCAGGAGGAGAGGCTGGTGCCTGTTTCCAATATCCGCGCGGTCATCGCCCGCCGCCTGCTCGAGTCGAAGACGCAGATCCCCCACTTCTACCTCGAGGTCGAGGTCGACGCGGCGCCGCTCCTCGAGCTCCGCGCGCAGCTCAACGCCGCCCTCGAGGCCGACGGCGTGAAGGTCTCGGTCAACGACTTCGTCCTGAAGGCCTCCGCCGAGGCCCTGAGGAAGGTGCCCGCCGTCAACTGCTCCTGGGAGGGCGCCGCGGTGCGCCACCACGCGGCCGCGCACGTGTCCTTTGCGGTCGCGATCGAGGACGGCCTGATCACGCCAGTCATCCGGGACGCCCACCAGAAGACGATCTTCGCCATCAGCACCGAGGCCAAGTCCCTGGGCAAGCGGGCGCGCGACAAGAAGCTCGCCCCCGCGGAGTTCACGGGGGGCACCTTCTGTGTCTCGAACCTGGGGATGATGGGAATCGACCGCTTCTCAGCCATCATCAACCCGCCTAACGCGGCGATCCTCGCCGTCGGGGCAACGGTGCGCAAGCCGGTGGTCAAGGGAGACCAGATCGTGATCGGCCAGCGGATGAGCCTCACGCTATCCACGGACCACCGCGTCGTCGACGGCGCCGTGGGCGCCGCCTACCTGGCCGCGCTCAAGGACCTGCTCGAGAAGCCCGCGCTCCTGCTGCTCTAAGATGCTAAAGACGGTAGCTTATTGGGTCACCACGGGGGTCGTCGTCTTCATCATGGCGAGCGGCGGCGTAGCCGACCTCGTCCGCCCGCAGGGAGTGGTCGAGGGCATGGCCCACCTCGGATATCCCTCCTACTTCGTGGCGCTCCTCGGGTTCTGGAAGGTGCTTGGCTCCATCGCGCTGGTGGTTCCGCGTTTCCCGCGACTGAAGGAATGGGCGTACGCCGGCATCTTCTTTGACCTTACGGGCGCCGCAGTGTCCCACGCCGCTTCCCACGATGCCGCGTGGCACATAGTCGCCACCGCGGGCTTCGCGATCGTCTCCCTCGTCTCCTGGGCGCTCAGGCCGCAAAGCCGAAGGCTCTGAGACGCCCCTCCCGGCACGTCCCCTTGAGGGGCCTTCCTAGGGCGGCGTAGCAACCTGCTAGGCCCAGGCGGCCTCCCAGGCCTTGGCAGCCAGGGAGTCGCGGCCCTCGTCGGCGTCGATGTAGTCGAAGCTGGTCTCGATTCCACGCCCCTCGAGGCCCGACTCAGCCAGCCTCTTGCGCAGGAGCTGCGCGTTCTCGGCAGGGTCGTGGAAGCCGCGCTTCATGAGGAACGCGTTGAACATCATGCAGTCGTCGTCGGTGCGGCGGGTGCCCCTCGACTCCGCCCATGCGAGGATCTCCTCGTCCGTACCCCCCTCGAGCGTCCGGGCACGAAGGTCCGCGAAGGACACGCCGAGAAACCTGCAGGTTCGGGCATCGAAGACGCCCGGCTTGGCGTCCCCCAGGTTGGCGACGTAGTCGGCGGGCAGCAGCCCCTTGTCGTGGAGGCGGATCTTGTCGAGCATGCGGCCGAAATAAACGAGGCGGCCCGTGCGGGCGTAGGGGGAGCGCAGTCCTGGAACGTGAGGCATGGGATGGGTGGGATGAGGGGGGTCGGCCTAGGCCTCGGCGCGCTCTCGGGCGTCAGCCTCGATCAGCTTCTTCAGGCGGTCGAGCTCTGCGCGCACCTTAGCCTTCACGGCGGGCAGCGCGGACGAACCCTCCACCTTGTCCGAGGCGAAGAGGTAGAACTTCATCTTGGGCTCGGTGCCGCTTCCGCGCGCCGCGAAGCGGTAGCCGTTCGATAGCGTCACCACATAGAGGTCCTGCTTGGGGATCTCCTCGCCGTCGGCATCCACGATGTTCTCGCGGCCGAAGTCCTGGAATCCCGTCACGGTCACGTCGCCGAAGGCGGCCGGGTGGCGGCTGCGGTAGGTCTCGAGGATGCGCTTGATCTTGGCGCTGCCGCTCGCGCCCTCGTAGTAGATGTTGATCGTGTCCTCGAGGAAGAACCCGTACTTGAGGTAGAGCTCGTCCAGGTACTCGGGCACGGTCAGGCCGCGGCCCCGCACCCACGCGCAGAGCTCGGCAAACATGAGGCAGGCCGCGTTGCCGTCCTTGTCTCGGACGTAGTCGTTTGGCAGATAGCCGTAGCTCTCCTCCGTTCCGAAGACGTAGAACGTGCTGTGCTTGAGAAGCAGGCGCGCGCGCTCCTCGAAGGGAGTCTTGTCGTAGCTCCATCCCTCGGGCATCGCGGCCCGCAGCTTCTGCTCGTAGACGCCGATCTTGGCTGCGATCCACTTGAAGCCCGTCAGCGTGTTGATCACCTTCACGCCGTGCCCCTCGCCGATGGCATCCTGCAGCCGGGTGGTCACAAAGGTCTTGATGATGCACGCGTTCGGGCTGCCAGCCGAGGGGATCCACCCGAGCTCCTTGTACTTGGTCAATCGATACTCCGCGAGGAGCGAGCCAATCTGGTTGCCGGTAAGGAGCTCCATCTTTCCCGAGCGGCCCCGGACGGCGACGCCCATCCGGTCGCAGTCGGGGTCGGTGGCCATAACGACGTCCGTTCCGGTGCGGTCCGCGGTCGCCACGGCCATCGAGAGCGCCTCGGCGTTCTCGGGATTCGGGGACTTGACGGTGGGGAACCTCGGGTCGAACTCGAGCTGCTCGGGGACCTCAACCACGTTGCATCCCGCGTGGATCAAGAGCGGGATGGACTGCACGGCCCCGGTCCCGTGGATGTTCGTAAAGACCACCTTAAGGCGCGAGGCGCGCAGCATCGCGGGATCCACGGCGGCGCGGGCCGCGACGCTCAGGTAGGCGTCGTCCTCGGCGCGGCCGAGGGTGGTCACCCTTGAGAGGTCCTTGCCGAGGAACGCCGAGATGCGCGACAGCGGGACCGCCGTCACCTCGGAAACGATGCCCTTGTCATGTGGGGGGATGACCTGGCCGCCGTCCGTGAAGTACGCCTTGAAGCCGTTGTCGTGGGGAGGATTGTGGCTCGCCGTGATCACCGCCCCGGCGTGGGCCCCCAGGTAGCGCACCGTGAAGCTGAGCTGGGGCGTGGGGCGGGGTCCGTCGAAGATGAACGCCTCGCCGCCGAGCTTAGACCAGATCGAGGCCGCCAGCTCGCAGAAATGCCGCGAGTAGAACCGCACATCGTGGGCGATCACGAGCCGAGGCGCCGCGGTGTCCCCGAGGCCCCGGAGATAGCGCTGGGTGTAGTTGAAGAGCCCGACCACGGCCCGCGAGAGCGTAAAATCGTTGAGCATGTTGCTGCCGACAGCGGCGTGCTCGGGCACCCCGAAGGCCCCTGGCGACCCCTTCTCGGCTGCGGTTGCAACCGTCGCGATCGTGCGGCCCCGGATCCCGCCCGTTCCGAACTCAAGCTCGCGGTAGAAGCGGTCGTTCAACTCGCTCCAGGCGCCGGTCTCGACGAGCTCCGCGATGCTCGCCTGCGCCCAGTCAGGCAGCCCTGCCGCTAGGTAGGCGTTCAGGTTCGCGGCGGCCGAGGGCATGAGGCTGCCCGCGGATACCGCGGAGGTGATCTTATCGGACGGGGTCATGAGGGGTTTGAGTCGAGCACGAGGCCTGGCGCCAGGGGTGGCTTCTGCGGGAGGAGCGACCAGCTCTGCGCAAAGGAGACCTCGTCATAGCCGAAGAGGGGCGAGATTTCTAGGTCGAATTCCGGGAGCCCGCTCGGGTCCGCGGCGAACGGGATGCCCGCCGCGGAAAGCCAGCGTCCGTACTGGCGCAGCTGGTCAGCCCGGCACGTGGCCGGGGAATCCACGCCGTCGGCGTTCTTCACCGGGGAGAAGTCGTCCGAGCGCCGCGTCTCGACCACCACCGGCCCGCGGGCGAAGGGCAGCGCGTCGAAGACAAAGAGCTCGAATTTGACGCCGTTCGGCGCCGCAGGCCGGACGTCGGCGCCCGAGGCGTCCACGGTGGCGATCTTCTTGTCGGCCCGGTGGAACGGTAGGCCTCCCGAGCCCCGCGACATGCGGCGGATGAACTCTCGGTCGATCGCGTGTATGGCAATGCTGCCAGCCTCGTAGCGGAGCGCGCCGCTCGAGGCGTCACGCTCCCTCTGAAGGGCCATGGGAAGGTCCGAATACTCGATCACCACCAACCGCCCCTGCCTGATGCAGAAGTGGCCGAGCTTCTCCTCGGGATACGCCTTCGGCACCATCTTGCTCGACATCTCCGAGCCGCTCGAGACGTGCCAGCCAATGAAGGCGGGGTCGATGCAGCGCACCAGCGGGTTGTCCACCTGGAAGTAGCTGAGGGTGTCGATCCCCTCGGAGGCCATGAGGTCGAGGGCGCCGCTGCGGTCGAGCGCTCGCAGTGAGCCGCCGTGGCCGTCGGGCGAGAGGGCGATCGAGCCCGGGGACTCGAGGAGGATGCGCCCCGAGTAGTCCACGGCAGGCATCCTGCCCTGTCGGAAGAAGTGGACCCTCGAGCGGTCGAGGCCGAAATGCCCGTGCTCCTCGAAGAAGGCCACGCTCGCGTCGTGGTTCTGGTGGCTGGTCATGATGAACCAGTGCAGCCTGCAGCCGTAACGCCTTTCGGCCGCCAGAAGCTTCTCTGCGAACACCTGGAAGAGGGGCTTGCGGCGCACCGGCGTCACCGGGAAGGTGCCCTTGGGTCCGTCGAAGCCGAGCCGGGTTCCCTGTCCGCCGGCGACGGTGAAGGCGGCCACGCGGCCGGCGCGGATTGCCGCCTCCCCCGCCGCCCGCGCAGCGTCCCAGGAGGGGGCGTCGCCCCCGCGCTCGGGCAGGCGCACGTAGGGAGCGGGCGAGAGCCCCTCGAGATCGACCCCGGGCGACGAACCCGGGGCGCCCGTCACAAGGGCCCTCACCAGGCCGTCCAGCTCGGGCAGGTCGATCTCGGCGGCCTCGGAGAGCAGGCGGTCCTGGGCGCTCGCAGATAGCCGGTCGAAAAAGGAGAACACCTGGCGCTGGCCGGCACGGCTGAAGGCCTCGATGAGGCTGGTGGCTCTGGAGGAGGGCATAGGCAGAGGTGCTATTCCTGGAAGCGGAAGATGAACTCATCCGGCTTTGCGTAGCCAAGCCTCCTGCGGATCACCTCGTCCACAAAATAGGGGTCCGACCTCAGCCGCTCGAGCACCTTCTCCTGGGCCTTGAGGCGCTCCTGCGCCTCCGCCAGCTTGCGCTGGTTCTGGGCCTCGATCTGCTGGAGGCGGGTGAACTCCGCCCTGGCGTCCAGGAAGAGGTAGCCGCCAGCGATGCCCAGTCCCGCAAAAAGCAGGAGATAGAGGCTGAGGATGGCTTGGCTCAGTTTCACGGTCGGCGGAGGCTTGGATGAACAGGGCGCGGGCGAGGGTTCGCAACGCTTTTTAGGGAAACCCGGCCGCGCTCGGAGGGGACGGCCGCGCGGACGGCGTTATCGCAAAGGTCAATAATCCACGAAACCCGACCCTCATCCCATTTTGGCGTGCGTTTTGGGCCTGTCATGGGCTTACTGAGACGCGCATGTATCAGAGCTACTACGGATTTAAGGAGATGCCGTTCAACATCACTCCGGATCCGAAATTCCTCTACCTGAGCCCCACGCACCAGGAGGCCCTCCAGCACCTGAAGTTCGGGGTGCGCGAGAGGAAGGGCTTCATCGTGCTCGTGGGAGAGGTCGGCTGCGGCAAGACGACGCTCTGCAGGCGCTTCCTGAATGAGCTGGACCCGGCGCACTACGACACAGCCCTGATCCTCAACCCCCGGGTGACCGAGACCCAGATGCTCAAGGCTATCCTCTCCGAGCTCGGCGAGACAAAGATGGCACGCAGCCAGGTCGACCTCGTGTCCCAGATGAACCGCGTCCTCCTCGACCGCATCGAGAAGGGCCGCGACATCGTGCTCATCATCGACGAGGCCCAGAACCTCTCGTTCGAGGTGCTTGAGCAGATACGGCTGCTTTCCAATCTCGAGACCGACAAGCAGAAGCTGCTGCAGATCGTCCTCATGGGTCAGCCCGAGCTGAAGGAGGTGCTCGCCCGCGAGGAGCTGCGCCAGCTGCGCCAGCGTATCCTGGTCCACTACGAGTTGAACGCCCTCTCGCTCAGCGACATGATTCACTACATCCAGCACCGCCTGACGCTCGCGGGGGGCTCCGGCCGGCCGGCGTTTACGCCCTGGGCCCTGCGCTCGATCCACAAGGGCAGCCGTGGAATCCCGCGCATCGTCAACAACCTCTGCGACAAGGCCATGCTCTCCGCCTTCATCCGCGAGTCCGACGAGGTCAATTACTGGGATGCTCGCAGGGCGATCAAGGACCTGGCTAACCTCACGAACTAACGCCCACCATGAGTCTCATCAATGACGCACTGAAGAAGGCTGCGCGGCAGCGGGCGGGCGAGCAGGGCGACCTCCTGCCGCCGATGCCGGGCGGCGGCAGCCACGGGCCCTCCAGCTCGGGGGGGCCGATGAAGACCCAGACGCTCGTGCTGATCGCCGTCGGCGCCGTCGCTCTCATGGTGGTGTCGGCGGTGGTGACGGGGCTCTTTCTCTCCGGCAAGTCGGAGGCCAAGGTCGCGTCATCGGCCCGCGCGGCCGGGGCCCCCGCCGCCGTGCCTGCCGCCGCCCAGGCCGTGTCGGTCACCCCCGTCGCAGCCGCCCCCGTTGTGAAGCCCGCGCCGGTCGTCATCGCGGCGCCCACGGCCGCGCCTATTGTCCTCACTCGCGCCCCCGCCGCATCCGCGCCCACCCCGACGCCCGTGCCCGTGGTCGCGCGGGTCGAGCCGACTCCGGCGCCCACCCGCGTGGCCGCCTCCGCAGCGGCCCCGTCGCTCCCCGCCGCCAGCCACACCGACGAGGTGCAGGCCGTGGTGGACCGCTACCACGTCTCCGGCGTGCGAGCGGCCGGCACCGGCAGCAAGGCGCTGATAGACGGCCACATCTTCAAGGTGAACGATGTCATCGACAAGACGACCGGCCTCCGGCTTGTCGGAGTCGAGGAGGACCACCTCACGTTCACCGACGCGAACGGACAGACCTACGTGAAGAACCTCTAAGGTCGGCGCGCCCGCGGACATCCGCGGACGGGCCGAGGACCCCGATCACCATGCCTACGCTGCGCCCCATGGCCGTGCTCCTGTTGGCAGCCGCAGGGCTCGCCGCCCCCACCCTTCGGGCGTCCGAGGGATCCGCCGTGCGGGTGGAGGACAGCGCCGACGCGGTGCGCCTTCGGTCCCGGTTCCTGGACGTGGCCTTCTCCCGGGACCGGCCCGCGCTGCTTTCGCTGTCGGTAGACAGCCTCGGCAGGGGGCGCACCTCCGACAATGTGCTAATGGAGCCCGGACCGTCCCCGGGTGGCCCGACGGGATCGACTCACGTGACCCCGCAATCGGTCCAGGTCGACTTCGCGGGGCCGGCGTCCTCGGGATGGTCGCTGCGGGCCGACGAACGCGCGCTCCGGTTCTCATCGGCTTGGGGTCCCGGCGCCGGCGGCGACCCCCTCACGCTCGCCCTCAGCACCCACGCGTGCTACGGCACCCTCCTGGGTGTCGTCGACCGGCCGGGCTCGATCGCCCTCCCCGCGGTTCTGCATCTGCCTGGATACGGGACGCTGCGCATCACGACCCACTCGGCGCGTGCCTCGCTTGGGTACGCCTCGGGTGCGGGCTGGGTGCGCGTCACCTTCCCCGCGGCCACCGAGCAGGCCCCGCTGGCTCAGTATGAGCTCGAGGTCGTGGCGCTCTATCCAAGCCTCACGGCGGAGCAGGAGGCCGACCCGCGCTATGACGGATTCAAGCGGAACTGGCTCAACATCTTTCAGCTGAACCCCAACCGGGGGGTCCTTTCCAACAACACAAACAGCGACACCTGCGGCTTCTGCTACTACGAATACGCGGACATCGCCCGGGCGACCCCGCCCCTGGCGCCCGGCTTGAGCGCGCTCGACATCGTGGCCCAGTCGCTCGACCGCGTGTTCTCCGGAATGAAGACCTACGGCATGCCCGGCTACGGGAACTTCCCAGAGGACTCGGCGGACACGATTCCTTCGCTTCTGATCGCGGCCGCCGACTACGGAGAGGGCCGCCCGGACGCGGAATGGGTGCGCAACAGCTACGCCGCGCTCTCGGTGCTTGCCGACAAGATGCTCGCCACGGACACGAAGGGCGACGGGCTCATAAAGTACGTGGCCTCGGGGAACTCGGGGTCTTGGCCCGAGGGGGTGCCCAAGGTGAGGCCGTCCAACTGGTGGGACACGATCGGATTCGGCTACGAGGACGCGTACGCGAACGCCCTCGCGTACCGGGCCCTGCAGGGAATGCAGCGCATGGCCGCCACCGCGGGGGAGGCGGAGGACGCCGCCCGCTACGGCGCCGCGGCTGGTAAGCTCCATGACGCCTACCTTACAACCTTCCTGGACCCTGTGACCGGCGTCCTGGCGGGCTGGAAAAGCGCGGACGGAGCCCTCCACGATGACTATTTTCTCTTCGTGAACGGGATCGCGGTGCTGTACGGCCTCGTCCCTCCGGAGAAGGGCGCAGCCATCATGGACACGCTCTGGGAGAAAATGCAGTCGGTCGGCTACAAGCGCTTCCGCATGGGCCTGCCGGGCAACCTGGTCCCGGTGCCCCGCCGGGACTACGCGCACAAGGACCCCCGCTACGGCGGGGGCGAGCGCGAGGACAATGCCGACGGCTTCCAGATCTACGAGAACGGTGGCGCAACCGCCTGCTTCGCGTACTTCACGATAGCGGCGTTATACAAGACCGGCGAGCCGAGGCGGGCGGACCAGGTGCTCTTTCCGATCCTCGACGCCTTCGACAGGAGGGAGTTCGAGGGCACAGGGGCCGACGGGCGAACCAATGACTGGCGCAAATGGGACGGGACGGCAGAGGGCTACGAGGGATTCCTTACCGACAACTACTACGTGCTCCTCGCAGCGGCCCCGCGAGGGACCGAGGCCCATTAAACGGCGGTTTCCGGGGGGCTGAAAACCTGCCACAGCGTGCGGGCCGTGATCTGAAGGTCGAGTCCCAGTGACCAGTGCGAGATGTAGTAGACATCCCAGTACACACGCTGGCGCACGAGCGTCTCGTCGAGCACCGGTCCGCGGAAGCCGAGGCTCTGGGAGAGTCCCGTGATCCCGGGCTTCACCAGGTTGCGCGTGCGGTAGCCCTGCGTCTGCTGGCGGAACTCCTCGTCGAGGAGGGGCATGTAGGGCCTCGGACCGACGATGCTCATGTCGCCCACCAGCACGTTCCAGAACTGCGGGAACTCGTCGAGGCTGCGGCGGCGCATGAACCGGCCGAAGGGGAAGACGCGGCCGTCGTCGGGGCCGGACTGGACCGATTCCGCACGCGGGTTGCCCGGCGCCGCGTGCATGGACCTGAACTTGAGCATGCAGAACACTTTCCCCTGCTTTCCTCGGCGCTCCCGAGCGTGGAACATCGGTCCCGGAGCCTGGATGCGCTGCATGAGCCCTACCCAGGCGCAGAGGGGCGGCAGGATGAGCACCACCACCGGCAGGGAGACCGCAAGGTCGAACACCCGCTTAACAATCCGGTTCAGGGGATCCTCGAGCGGCTCCTCCTGGAGCGTGTAGAAGTGCCGTCCCTCCTCGGTCACCGGCACGAGCGGCTGGGTATAGCGCTCCTCGATGTTGCTGTGGATCAGAAGGCGGCAGCCCCGGTCCCGGCAGGCGTTGATGATCTCGGCGGCCTCCGCGTCGCTGGCGGGCAGCTCTAGCAGGACCACCTGGCCGACCAGGCGCTCCTCGAGCACGCGCCCCAGGTCGGCCTGCGTGCCGAGCCGGGGAATCGCCAGGTTGCCCGCCTCCCCCGGGGCGGCCTCCGCCGAAAGGACGCCCACGGGGTAGATGCCCAGGGGTTCCTTGTTAGCAATCCAGTCCCGGACCTTGGACAAGGACTCCGGCCTTCCCACAAATACCGTGGGCAGGCGGTGGCCCTTCTGGAAGATGACGCGCGCGAGCTTTCCCGGAAGCCACGCATTCAGGACCGAAAGGCCCACCCATGTGAACACCAGGAACTCTCCGAGGAAGAGGCGGCTGATGCCGTGGTCCTGGGTCGCGAACATCATCGCGAAGATGAGGAGCGCCATCAGGGCCACCTGGCGGAACGCAAGCCGGGACGACCTCCCGAGGTCGGGCAGGTGGAAGCGCACGGCAAGCCCGCGGGAGACGTCGCGGGCCGAGAGGAGCACGCCGCCAACCACGCACAGGAAGTACGGCATCAGGTTCTGCTTCAGGTTCATGTGCACGAAAGGCACGCGGTAGAACCAGTTGATCGCGGCCCACGCCCAGAAAAGCGCCGAGGCGAAAAGCGTCACCGCCGCCGCGTGGAGGTTGGCCAGGCCGCGCGCCCGGGCGTCTATCATCGGCGGCTCCTTCGCGCCTCGAGCCAAGCGGCCATCTTGGCAAGCGGGAGCGTGTTCAGGACGCTGGCGGCCGTCAGCCAGCCCTTGCGCGCGGAGTTGACGCCGGCCAGGACCAGTTGCAGGGCGTTCGCCTCGTGGGCGTCCGGATTGATCGAGCAGAGCAGGCCCCGCTCGGCGGCCCTCCTCCATAGCCGCCAGTCCATGTCCAGGCGGCGCGGGTTCGCGTTCAGCTCGATCACGACGCCGTTGGCAATCGCGGCGTCGATCACCTTCGCGGCGTCGACCCGGTAGGCCTCGCGCTCGAGGAGGAGGCGTCCCGTAAGGTGCCCGAGCATGGTCGTTCGCGGGTGCTCGACCGCGCGCACGATGCGCGCGGTCATCGCAGCCTCGTCCTGGGAGAAGGCGCTGTGCACGGAGGCGACGACATAGTCGAGCTCGCCGAGGACCGCGTCGTCGAAGTCGAGCGACCCGTCGGGCAGGATGTCGCACTCGGTTCCCGTGAACACATGGGTGCGGTAGGTTCCCGCCGCGTTGAGGGCACGGATCTCGGAGACCTGGGCGAGGAGCCGGTCCTCGGCGAGGCCGTTCGCCTGGCGGCTGGACTTCGAGTGGTCGGCGATGCCGAGGTAGTCCCATCCCAGGGCCTGGGCGGCGGCCGCCATCTCGTGGAGGGTGCTGCGGCCGTCCGACTCGGTCGTGTGGTTGTGGAAGGAGCCCCTAAGGTCCGAGAGCTCGACCAGGCGCGGCAGCTCCCCCTTCTCGGCGACCTCGATCTCCCCCAGTCCCTCCCGCAGCTCCGGCGGGATGAACGAAAGGCCGAGGGCTGCAAAGAGGGCGCGCTCGTCCGCGGCCCGCACGCCCTCGCTGCGTGCCGACTTGTCGCGGGCGGTGCCCTCCCCCGAGGCGGGCACAAGTCCCCACTCGCTTAGGCTAAGCCCGCGCTCAAGCGCCCGTTGGCGCATCTGTACGTTGTGGTCCTTCGAGCCGGTGAAATGATGGAGGGCAAACACGTACTGGTCGGCCGGTACGATTCTCAGGTCGGCCTGCAGCCCCCCGTCCAGCCGGACGCTTGCTTTGGTGTCTCCGCGCGCGGTCACCTCCACGACGCCGGGGATGGCCGTGAACCAGTCGACGATCGGCCTGGGCTCCGACGAGGCGACGATGAAGTCCAGGTCACCCACGGTCTCCATCCTCCTGCGCAGGCTGCCGGCGGACTCGGCCGCCTGGACACCGGGAAGGGCCCGGAGCCCGTGCAGGATGGGGGCTGCCAAGCCGACCGCCTTCCACCAGAGGTGCCTGCGCGAGTAGGCCTCGCGGTTGCGGATCCCCGCAAGGAGCTTCTCCTGGGTTTTCTCCCCAAATCCCGCAAGGGCCGCCACCTTGCCTTCCTTGCACGCCCGCTCGAGCTCCATGATCGAGGTGACGCCCAGCTCCCGCTTGAGGACCGCGATCTTCTTCGGCCCCAGGCTCGGTATCTCCAGCATGTCGACCAGGCCCGGCTCGATCGAGGCCTTGAGCGCGTCCAGGAAAGCCAGCCTGCCGGTCGCGTGGAGCTCCGCAACCTTCGCGGCCAGGGCCTCGCCGATCCCCTTCACGGTGTTCAGCCGGCCCTCCTCGACCATCGAGGCGAATTCGGCGTTCTCGATCGCCTCGATGGCCCTCGCACCGTTCGCATAGGCACGGACCTTGAATGGGTTCTCACCCTTCAGCTCCATGAGCGTAGCGATCTCGGAGAGCACGTCCGCGATCTCGTTCTTGGTCATGCGGCCATCACACACGGGAGCGCGGACGAGTTCAACGCCGGAAGGGGGGGGCCGTGCGCTCTCAAGGATTGCGTCGCGGGCGGCGTGGCGGTTCGCTGGATTCCCACAAGCCGAGCCCATGCCCTTCACGTACGCAAAGACCGTGCATTTCGGGGATACCGACGCCGCAGGCGTGGTGTTCTTCGCCAACTACCTGGTATTTTGCCACGAGGCCTACGAGGAGGCGCTCGGGGCCGCGGGGATCGATCTGGGGTCCTTCTTTTCCGACCACGGGGTCGTCGTGCCCATCGTGAAGAGCGAGGCTGAATACCTGCGCTCCCTCACGTGCGGAGACAAGCTGGCGATCACGGTGACCCCAAGGCTGCTCGGTCCCGATAGCTTCGAGGTGGCCTACGAGGTCCAGCGCCTATCGCCGACCGCCAAGCGCGCAGCCCGCGTGCGCACCGAGCACGTCTGCATCGCCTCGTCGTCGCGAGCCCGACAGGCCTTGCCGGCTCCCCTCGCCTCCTTTGTCGGCGCCGCCTGAGGGTGCTCAGCGTGCGGCCGCGAGACGGGCAAGTTCGGACCGGCTGACCTTTCCCTGGGCGTTGCGGGGCCAGGGCGAGAGCTCCACGTACCGCTTGGGGTGCTTGTAGGGAGCGAGGCCCTCGAGCGAGGACTCCACCCGCTCCCTCAACGGGGCCGAGGTGCCGCGGGGGTGGCAGGCGACGACCATCTGCCCCCATTCGGGGTCCTGCAGCCCGACCACGACGACGTCCTCGAACTGCCCGCTGGCCCTGAGAGCCGATTCGACTTCCGCGGGCGACACCTTCTTGCCGCCGGTGATCAGCACGTCGTCGCTCCGGCCAAGGATCGTCAGGTTTCCGGAGGCGTCGAGCGACCCCATGTCTCCCGTGTCCCACCAGGGATCGTTGCGGGTGTTGGGATGGTAGCCAAGGTAGAGCGACTCCGCCCGGATGCGCACCAAGCCGTCCACCAGCTCGATGCGTGCGTGTGGGAGGGCCCTTCCGCATCCGCGCTCGCCCTTGAGGAACTGCTCGGGCGTCAGGGCGGCGACCATCGCAGCCGTCTCGGTTGCGCCGTAGCCGAGCGACAGCGGCAGGCCGAGTCGCTCGGCTTCGCCGAGCAGGGATTCCCAGGAGGGGCCGCCTCCGACAAAGATGACCGCGAAGCTTCTGAGCCAATCGACGGACTCGGGGCGCGACAGCAGCCTCTGGAGCTGGGTCGGGACCAGCGACAGGCAGCTGCCCGAGGGGGCGCCGTCCGGGAAGCGCCCCGCCTGGGCCTCCTTCCACGACCACGGCAGGAGACTGCCCCCCGTCAGGGCGCACCGCATCCAGGCCATGAGGCCGCTCACGTGGTGCAGCGGCAGGACGCTCACCGCGTGGACGCGCTCCATCCGGAAATGGCGGCGGAATCCGTCGACGGCGGCCTGGATGGTCGTGCCGTCGTGCCTGGCGAACTTGACCCTACCGCCGGAGCCGCCGCTCGGGACCATGAGCCAGCCGCCGCCCTCGGGGCTTGCGGCCTCAGAAAGCGCACGCGCCAGCTCCCTCTCGGATGCCTTCCAAGCAGGATCGCACAGGAACACGTTGCCGCCGGCCGCGACGGCCGCGCCAAAGTCCGCCATGAAGCGGCGCGGATCCTCGGCCTCCACCCAGTGCGGTCCGGCCTGATCCCCTCTCCACGCAAAGCCGAGGGTCCGGGCTAGTTCAGCGCGTTCCACAGGGCCTCCGGGTTGATCCGTTCCACATCCGCATGGTGCAGGAACGGCCCGGAAAACGGGCCGTCAAACCTGGGGTCGCTGAACAGCGGCCAGACGCCGAAGCCGAGCGCACACGCCGCCCCCGGCCAAGCGAAGGCGAAGGCCAGGCCCGAGCGCGCTCCGAGCGCCGTCTCGAGCGCGGACGAGAATACGACCCGGGCGTTCACGGCGGCGAGCCGCTCGAGCGCCGCGGCGGCGTCCCCGAGCAGCGACGGCTTTACCACAAAGAATCCCTGCCATCCCGCGTCGATCCATAGGGCGACGTCGGCGTCGCTGGCGATCGACTCGTCCAGGGCGATAGGCGTCGGATAGTCCGCTGCCAGGCCGCGGAGAAGGTCCCGGGATGACTGGGAACCGCCGGAGACCGGCTGCTCGACAAATTCGACCGGAAGTCCGGCGGCGCGGTCGAGCCAGCGCTCGGCGGTCCTTCGATCCCACGCACCGTTGGCGTCGAGCCTGAGGCGTGACCCGGAGGGGAGCCTACCCAGGAGGTCGTCAAGGATGCCCATCTCGTCGCGGGCGTCGCCCACCCCGACCTTCCATTTGAACACCCGGAACCCGGCGTCGGCCTTCGGCCCGGATTCCTCGAGAGCGCGCACGCCGGCGGGAAGCAGCGCTGCGACCCCAAGGCTTGCATTGCGGGGGGCAGGCTGATGGCGGCCCCCGGCCACCGCCAAGGCGCCGCGCAGTGAATCCAAGCCGGCCGGGATGCGAGCAAGCACGCCTGCGTCGACCGTGTCGCCGAGCGCCGCGCAGAAGGCCTCGTCAGCGTCCACGGTCTCCGACCCGAACCCGGGAACCGGGGCGGCCTCGCCGAAGCCCACCCGGCCGTCCGCGTCCTCGATCCGCACGTAGAGGCCCTGCCGCTCGGGCCAGATACCGTGGCCATTCCGCACAGGCGCACGGAACGGGAGCGAGTACCTGCGGAAGGCAAAGCGGAGGTCCATTTTGTTTGCCCTTTGAGTGAACCGTACTAATTCCTTCACGGCAACTCATGACCAAGGTTGCCAAGCATTCCCTGTCGGCCGTCGACGACCAGTTCTACCTGCCTGCGAGCGCCTTCTTCCCCGCGAACCTGCCAACGGCGCTCACCTTCGACGACGTTACGCTGGCCACCCTTTACTCGGAGATCCTCCCAAAGGACGCCGACACGACCACCTCGATCTCGGACGCGGTCACGCTGCAGATCCCGGTCATTTCCTCGGACATGGACACCGTGACCGAGAGCAAGATGGCCATCGCCATGGCGCTGAACGGCGGCATGGGGCTTATCCACTACAACATGACGCCCAAGGAGCAGGCCAAGGCGGTCGCACGGGTGAAGCGGCACATCCACGGGCTCATCCAGGACCCGATCACGGTCTCGCCGGGCCTCACCATCGCCGAGGTGCTCGCGCTGATCGACAGCAAGCGCTACCAGTTCTCGACCTTCCCCGTCGTCGATGATGAGGGTCGCCTCTGCGGGCTCCTTTCGGGCAACGTGGTGAAGGAGCGCTACCGAGCGAAGAAGGTGTCCGAGGTGATGACCCCTCGCGACCATTTGAAGACCGAGAGGCAGGCCGACGTCGCCAAGGACCCCATCAGGGCCGCCGATCGCTTCTTCACGGCCAACATCGGAATCAACAAGATGCTCGTCGTGGACGCCGACGGGCACCTTCGCGGGCTGGTGACCGCCTCGGATGTCGAGCGCATCACCGGCGAGATCAAGTCGCGCAGAAAGCCCGCGCGCGACGCCCAGTTCAGGCTGCTGGTGGGGGCCGCCCTCTCGCCCAAGCGAACGCCAAGCGGCGCGCTCGACCGCGACGCCATCCTCGAGCACGTCGGCAACATGGTCGACGAGCACCTGGACGCGGTCGCCGTATCGACGGCCCACGGGCACACGGCGAGCGTCGGGGAGGTGGTGCGGTTGGTGCGCCAGGCCTTCCCCTCCCTCACCCTGATCGCGGGCAACGTGACGACCTCCGCCGGCGTCGATTTCCTAGCTGAGTGCGGGGCAGATGCGGTCAAGGTCGGCCAGGGCCCGGGGTCGATTTGCACGACGCGCATCGTGGCCGGGGTCGGCATCCCGCAGCTGACGGCGCTCTACGTGGCGTCCACGGCGGCGCGCCGGCGCAAGGTACGCATCATAGCCGACGGCGGCATCACCAAGTCCGGCGACATCGTAAAGGCGCTCACGCTCGCCGACGCCGTAATCTGCGGGGGCGTGCTCGCGGGGTGCAGGGAGGCCCCAGGGGAGATCATGGAAATCGGCGGCAAGGTCTACAAACAGTACCGCGGCATGGGGTCCCTGGCCGCAATGAAGGCCGGGAGCGCGGCCCGCTATGGGAGGGACCGCGAGGAGGCCCGCAAGGTTGCGGCCGAGGGCATCGAGGCCCTGAAGGAAGTGAGCGGGTCGGTGGACGAGGTGCTCACGAACCTGATCAGCGGCGTCCAGAGCGGAATGGGCTACCTCGGGGCCGCCAACTTGGCGGCGCTCCGGGAGCGGGCCCGGTTTGCGCGGGTGAGCCCGGCCGGACAGAAGGAGGCGGCGCCGCACGACGTCGTCGAGGTCTCCACGCGCGCGAACGGCTAGTCCCCACGCCCTGAGTTGAGGCTTGCCCTCGGCGCCGGCGTCCCCATTCAAATCCCCTGCAACAGGGGTCCCCGACTTCGGTTGCCAACCTCCCATGGCACTGCCCCCTTTTTCCAGCCAGCTGATAGCGGACGTCGGCATTTCACTCGGCGACGAGGGTAAGGGCCGGTTGGTACCGGAGATCGTGGAGGAGCTCCGCTCCACGCCCCGGCCGGTCTCCGTCGTCATGAAGGTGAACGGGGGGGCTAATGCAGGGCACACCGCGGCCGGCGTGAAGCTCAACCTGCTTCCGTCGGGGGTGGTCGAGAAGGAGATCGGGCACCTGGCGATAGGGAGCGGGGTCGTCGCCGATCCCAGAAAGTTCCTCTGGGAGGCGGCGCCGCTCGAGCGCAAGGGCTACTCGGTGCTCGACCGGCTCCTGATCGACGAGCGAACGATGATCTCGGACCTCACGCACCGGCTCCTGGACCTGGCCGAGGAGGACTACCGTGTGCAGGTGCTCCTAGAGGAGACGCGCGGCTCGACGGGCCGGGGCATCTCCGCCGCCTACGGCGAGGAGACGGCGCACTGGCAGATGCACTACTCCGACTTCCTCGCGGGGCCGAACTTCTTCGCCCGGAAGCTCGCCCAGCGCGCCGACCGCGCGTGCCGCATGATCGAGCACGTCTACCGCGTCGCACCCGCCACCTGGGAGGGCTTCTTCGACCGGCTGACCGAGGCCGAGCAGCGCGCCAACGCGGAGACGATTTCCGACGGGATCTTCGGCAAGGATGAATTCGACTTCACCCAGTTCCTGGGAACGAGGCCCTTTGAGCTGAACCTTGATCGCCTGACCGCGGTCTACTGGAAGGCCGGGACGGCGCTCGCACGCAACGTGGGTGAGGTGCGCGAGCTCGTTCTTGGCGAGCTACGGAAGGGACGTACGATCATCGGGGAGTTCGGGCAGGCCTACTGGCTCGATAAGCGCCACGGCTTCTCGGGCACCTCGTCCCACACGTACACGCCCGAGTTCTTCGAGAGCGCGAATATCCCCGTTCAGCCCATCCACACCTTCGGGGTGGCAAAGGCCTACGACACCAAGGTGGGAACCCATACCTTCCTCACCCAGATCGACGAGGGTGACCCGCTGGGCACAAAGCTGAAGCGCCTCGAGTTTGGGACAAGCACCGGCCGCCAGCGGATGGTCGGCTGGTACGACGCCGTCGAGAAGGGCGACGCGCTCAGGTACGGCGGCTTCCAGGACCTGATGATCAACAAGCTGGACGCGCTTACCTGGTCCGGGGACTGGAAGGGCGACCTCCGGGTCTGCGTGGGCTACGAGGGGGCGGACGGACGCAGGCTCATGCACGTGCCGCGGAACGAGGCGGTGCGCAAGACGCTCAAGCCGATCTACGAGTTCTACCCCGGGTGGGCCGAGGACATATCAGGGGTGCGTCGGTTCGCCGAGCTACCCGCCGCGGCCCGTCGCTACGTGGCCGGAATGGTGAAGGGCCTGCTTGACGTCGCGTACGCGGGAGAGCCGCTCCCCTCCGAACTTCCAAACCTGCGCTACCTCGGGGTCGGGCCGGGGACCTCCCAGATCATCAAGGACGTCCCGACGACCCGAGAGCTGGCGGCCCTCGCCTGACGCATCCCGCTCAGAAGTCCTGGAGGCGGCCCTCGCCGGGGCCGCGCTGCGGCTCGAGACGGGTCAGCACCTCACCGAGAAGGTAGATGGATCCGGTGACGACGACCACGTCGTCTGGCCCCCCGGCGGAACACGTATCGGGTCCGGGGAAAAGGCCCTCGACCGTGGACCGACGCACGAAGCCCGGGAATCCCGCCGGAACCAGGGATTCCAACTCCTCGTACGTGGAGGCCCTCGCCTGGTGGGGAACCACCAGATGGATCTCGCGGCAATGCCTGGAAAGGACCTCGAGCATCGGACCGGCCCGCATCGAGCCCAGGGCGCCGAAGACGGCCACAGGCTCGCGGCCCGTCTCCTCGCGAAAGTGCGCCAGGTTCGTGTCGAGGACCGCAGCGCCCTCGGGGTTGTGCGACGCATCGAGGATCGCGAGCCTTCCGCCGAGCGTGACACGCTGCCAGCGGCCGGGCCAGTCGACGGACGCGAGGCCGGCGTCCACGGCACCCCGGGTGACCCCGTACCTGGATTCCAGAAGGCCCGCCACGAGCGTGGCCGTGGCGGCGTTCCAGCGCTGGTAGTCCCCCTCGAGGTTGGTCTTGGGATAACGGGAAACGTCCTCCCCAAACTCCTCGCGCACCGACACCACCCTTGAGCCGAGCCTGGACGCCACGGCCCGCGCGGTGGCCTCGGCGTCGGGCGGCAGTCGGCCGATCACGACCGGCCGGCCCGCCTTGATGATGCCCGCCTTCTCCGAGGCGATCGCGGACAGCGTGTTGCCGAGCATCTCGCAGTGGTCCATCCCGATCGAGGTGATCACCGAGACCTCGGGTTCGACGATGTTCGTGGCGTCGAGCCGCCCCCCGAGCCCGACCTCGATCACGCTGAAGTCGCAGCGCCTGCGCGAGAACTGCAGCAGGGCCATGGCGGTCATGAACTCAAAGAAGCTCGGGCGGTCGTCCAAGCCGCCCTCGGCGGCGATCCGGTCCGCGACGGGCCTCAGCTCGTCGACGTAGGCGATGATCTCCTCCTCCGAGAGCATAGCCCGGTTGACCTGGACCCGCTCTCCCAGGCGCACCAGGTGCGGGGACGTGTAGAGGCCCGTCCTCAACCGCGAAGCTCTCAGGATAGACTCCAGCATGGCCGAGACCGAGCCCTTGCCGTTGGTTCCCGCCACGTGCACGCAAGGAACGTCCCTTTCCGGGCGCCCGATCAGCCCGGTCAGCAGGCGCATGCGGTCCACTCCAAACTTCACGCCGGCCGCCTTCAGCGAGAACAGATAGTCCTGTACAGCCGGGTACCCGGCGCGAAGCAGGGCGGGCGTCATCGGCCAGGGCTCCTCACGCGCCCGCTGTCGCAGGCTCCCTCTTAAGGAACAGAGCAGCCAGGATGTCGCGGATACGGTCCCGCATCTCGATGCGGCTCACGATCTGGTCCACGAGCCCGTGTTTCAGCAGGAATTCAGCCGTCTGGAAGCCCGCGGGCAGGGTCTGCTTAGTCGTGTCCTTGATCACGCGGGCGCCGGCGAACCCGATCAGGGCGCCGGGCTCCGCGAGGATCACGTCACCGAGCGTAGCAAAGCTAGCGGTCACGCCGCCCATGGTGGGGTGGGTCAGGACCGAGATGTACGGCAGGCCAGCCTGAGAGAGGTGCCCCAGGGCCGCGCTTGTCTTGGCCATCTGCATCAGCGAATAGATGCCCTCCTGCATGCGCGCCCCGCCCGAGGCGCTGATGATGATGCACGGAATCTTGCGCTCGATGGCGTCCTCGATCGTGCGGGTGATCTTTTCGCCCGCCGCTGATCCCATGGCCCCGCCGCAGAATCGGAAATCCATGGCAGCGATCGCCACGGGTATCGCGTGGATCGCGCCGATGCCGCAGACCACCGCCTCGGGCATGCCGCTGTCCCTCTGGTAGCGCTTGATCCGGTCGGCGTAGGGCTGCGAGTCTACAAACTTGAGGGGATCGTCGGAACTCACGCCTGCGTGTCGCTCCACGAACGAATCCGGGTCCAGGAGGTTGTCGAGGCGCAGCCTCGCTCCTATCGGAAAATGGTGGCCGCTCTTCGGGACCACCATCTGGTTGTCCTCGATCTCCTTGTTGAAGAGGATGTCCCCCGTGACCGGGTCCTTGGTGTAAAGACCCTCGGGAATGTTCTTCTTCTTCGTCCTGCGAACCGAGTAGGTCGGCTTGTCGAAATGCATGAGGCGAGCGGGATTGGAAAAGTGCCGGATCGGAAATCGGGACGCAACCGAATTCGGGACTCAGCGGTACAGCACCCGCTCGAGGAAGAGACCCTGCGGGGGCGCCGTTTCCACGCGCGCGGTTCGGGCACCCGCCCGGAGGAACGCCTGGAGGTCGTCCGCAGAGAGGCGCCCCTCCCCCACGGCGACGAGCGCCCCCGCGATCCTGCGCACCATCTTGTAGAGAAAGCCGTCGGCCTCGGCGACCAGGCGAACGCGCCTGCCGCGTGCGACGACCTGAAGTCGCCGGAGGGTCCTCACCGTTCCGCCGGGATCGTCATCTTCGGTTCCCCGGGTCGCGGACAGGGCCTTGAAGTCGTGGCGACCCTCGAGCAGGGCGGCCGCCCGGAGCATTGCCGCCGGGTCCAGGGGCCTCATGACCGTCCAACAGTAGGGTCGCTCGAAAGGGGAGGCATCGCCGATGCGCACGTAGTAGGCATATACCTTTCCCTTTGCGGAAAAGCGCGCGTGGAAGTCTGGCTTCGCCTCCCGGACTGACACGATCTGGATGGAGCGCGGCAGCCGAGACCTGATCGCCGCCGACAGCTTTCCGGGACCATGTCCCCACGCCGCGTCAAAGTGGAACACCTGACCCCGGGCGTGCACGCCGGCGTCCGTGCGCCCGCTTGCGTGGATCCGGGTGTCGACGCCCAGCACCTCGGCCAGGCGGCCCTCGATCGCGTCCTGAACGGAACCCCCCCCGCGCTGGCTCTGCCAGCCTGCGAAGCCCGTGCCGTCGTAGGCGCACACGCATTTCCAGCGGGTCATGGCTCGGGGTCGGGCAGGGGTATGCGGCCGTCGAGGAAGTCCTGCAGGATGATCGTCGCCGCGCGGGAGTCGATCAGCCCGCTGCGCCTCACCTCCCGGCGCCTCGAAGGCGGTATCGTGGACTCGGCCTCGTAGCTGGTGAGAGCCTCGTCGATCAGGTGCACGGGCAGGCCGGTTTCCGAGCGTATCCTCGCCGCGAAGGCCTCGATCTCCTTGGCCTTGGGACCGGCGGAGCCGTCCAGGTTGAGCGGGTGCCCGAGGACGACGTCGGTGATCCCTCGCTCCCGGATCACGGCGCCGAGAGCGTCCCAATGCTTGGTGGGGTCGGGCCCCGCGATCGCTGGAAGCGGCGTCGCGACCCCGAGGTCGTCGCCGTAGGCTAGGCCGATGCGGCGGGATCCGTGATCTATGCCCAGGGCGCGCATGCGGACAGCCCTCAGAGGCTGAGCTCCGGATGCGCAGCCGCGTAGGCCGCGGCCGCGCTCGCAAAGGCGACCTTGAGCCTGGCGGTGACCGTGTCCGCTCCCACGCGGAAGCGGAGGCCGTCGAGGCTTCCCACAGGAACTATGTCCTTGGTCGTCGACATCAGAAAGCACTCCTGCATCGACGCCACGTGCTCCGGAAGGACGGTCTCTTCAACCCACGGGATGCCCGCGGAGGCAGCCACCTCCCGCAGGACCAGCTTGCGGGTGATCCCGTTGAGGATCCCCGCGGACAAGGGCGGCGTGACCACGACTCCGCCGCGAACGAAACCGATGTTGGAGACGGCGGCCTCCGAGATCTCACCCGCCAGGTTGAGAATCACCACGTCGTCGGCCCCCCGGGCCCGGGCCTCCCTCAGGCAAAGCAGGTTGTTGAGGTAGTTGCCTGTCTTCCAAGACGGATCCAGGCTCTGAACGGGATTCCGCCTGAGCGAGGTCGCGATGACAAGGCTCATCCCGGCGCTAGCCTTGCCCTCGGGGATTTCCGGGCAGGGCTGGACGAGCAGTACAAAATCGGGCCTGTCGGCAAGCGCGACGTCGAGGCCTATGGCTCCCCCGCCCCGTGTGACCTGAAGCCTGATGTAGAGGTCGCCCGCGTACGGGGCCTTCTGCCAGTACGCAGCTACCGTGCGGCGGATCTCGGTCAGCATCTGTTCCGGGCTGACGGCAAGCGGCATGTGCAGCGCGGCCGCGGAGACGCGCATGCGCGCCCAATGCTCCTCCCATGCGAAAATGACGCCGCGGTAGGTCCTCCAGACCTCGTAGACGGCGTCCCCGTAGAGAAAGCCCCTGTTGAGCGGTGCGATCGACGGCTCGTCGGCCGGGTGAAGCCGCCCGTTCGTGTTAGCCTGAATATAATGCATGGGAGGGGCGTGCGTGCGCACAGATAAGCCCGCGCCAAGAAAGCGCGGGAGCCGATGCGCTGGCAACACCTCTCTCTACTTGGCGCGAGCCTTAACGAGGCCGAGGGCCTTCTTGATGTTCTGCACCGTCGGCAGGGACACCTTGAGTGCCTTGGCTATCTGGGCGCCCGTCTTGCCACCCTCCACAAGCTTCTTCACATTGGCGCGTATCTCATCCGTGATCACAGACCGCTTGCGTCGCTTGGCCGTGGGGGCGCCCTTTAGCGCCTTGCCCGCGCGACCCTTCGCCTTCTTCCCCGAGGCCGCGTGCAAGGCACCCACGAATTCCTCGAGCGAGGAGAACCCGTATTTGGTCGGCAGGGACGCCAGTTCCTTGCTGAGCCGCTTCGCGATCGACTTCTCGAGAACAGCGATCTTTGCCTTCGTCGCCTCCAACTCCTTTATCTGATTTGTGACCATATAATTCACCGTATCATGTCATTCGTTGGTTATAGCAAGCGATATATGCGAAATTAATGAATCTATCTTTGATAACATATCTCTGTATCCGTTCGGATAAAAGAGTCATCCATCTTTGAATATCGAATACACGCCGCCATCACCCGCGTCGGGACCCGCGAAGGCGAGTTTCGCCAACGGCACGCGCCTCCTAGTCGCGGCGATCGCCCTTTCCTACCTGGCGGCCTTCCTCTCATTCTGGCTCCAGTCGGCCGGGCTCATAGGGCCCTCGGGGATACTTCCGGCCGGGGATTTTCTAGCGATCGTTCACCGCCAGCTCGGCCCCAGCGGGTGGTTTGAGGTCCCGACGCTCTGCTGGCTGTTCGGCACGGGGGCGGCGATCGCCGTGCTGTGCGCGGTGGGGATGGCCGCGGCGCTCTGCCTGCTCTGCGGGTTCGCCCCCGCCCTTTGCCTGCTCGCCATGTGGGCCTGCTACCTTTCGCTCGTGTCGGTCGGCCAGATCTTCTTCGACTTCCAATGGGACGGTCTCCTCCTGGAGGCGACGCTGATCGCGGTCTTCCTCGTTCCCTGGAGACTGAGCCGCACAGGCACTGCGTACGATCCTCCCAAGCTCGCTCGGTGCCTCACTTGGTGGCTGCTCTTCCGCCTCATGTTCATGTCCGGCCTCGTGAAGCTCACAAGCGGCGACCCCACGTGGCGTAGCCTCACGGCCCTCAGCTTCCATTTCGAGACCCAGCCGCTTCCCACCGTCCTAGGCTGGTTTGCAGCGCACCTTCCGCGGTGGATACAGGTCCTGGCGTGTCTGCTCATGTTCGTGATCGAGCTCGCCGCACCCCTGTGCCTCATCGCGCCCCGGAGGCTACGGCACGCGGCCGCACTCTCGCTCGTGCTCCTTCAGGTCGCCATCGCCGCCACGGGGAATTTTGCGTTCTTCAACCTGCTTGCCATCGGACTCTGCCTCAGCTGCCTCGATGATGAGTGGTGGCGATCGGTCCACTGGGGCGTCGAGGCGCCCGTGGGCCCCACTCAGGGGCGCATTCCGCGCTGGGTTTCATCGGGTGCC
>CAIXHE010000108.1 GCA_903919205.1 uncultured Opitutaceae bacterium
CGACCGCACCCGCCCCCGCGCCCGCACCGGCCGCAGCCGCGTCCTAACACCTCCCTCCATGGCACTTGGAAAAGTACAGTCCCTGATCGTTGCGAAGCTGATCGCGATGGGCCGCCTGACCCCGGAGCAGCGAGACTCGATCGCAGGCCGCCCCCAGGACCTGAATGGCGACGCCCTCGACCGGCTACTCCAGGAGGACTTCAAGGTGACCGCGTTCCAGTGCCTGGTCGCCAAGGGCCGCGCCCTCGGGCTAGCGCCCTTCAATGTGGCCCGCTACAAGATCGTGCCCTCGACGTTCGAGCGCATCCCGCAGGAGTTCTGCCACGAGAACCTGGTGCTGCCCGTGGGCCAGGTCGGCGACCTGCTGCTGGTCGCCTTCGCCAACCCCTTCGAGGTCACGCTCCCGGCCAAGATCCAGGAGATGACCGGCAAGCGCGTGGTGCGGCTGCTGGCCCGCGAGAAGGACATCAAGGACAAGTTCAGCAAGGGCAACGTCTCCTCCGGATTCGACGACGTCGTCAAGAACATCGCCGCCGAGTACGGCCCCGCCGAGGAGGCGGTGCTGGCCGACAGCGACGTCAGCGAGGACTCGGGCCCGATCATCCAGCTCGGCAACAGCATCATCGAGGACGCCTATTTCGCGGGGGCGAGCGACATCCACATCGAGCCCCAGGAGAAGGACGTGATCGTGCGCTACCGGGTGGACGGCATGTGCCAGGAGAAGCTGCGGCTGCCCATCAAGGTCGGCCCCGCGCTCGTCGCCCGCCTGAAGATCATGTGCAACCTGGACATCTCGGAGCGCCGGCTCCCCCAGGACGGGCGCATCGTGTTCAAGCAGTACACGAAGAAGAACCTCGATCTCGACCTCCGCGTGTCCACGGCCCCCCTGAACCACGGGGAGGGCGTCGTCATGCGTATCCTCGACAAGCAGAAGACGACCCTGCCGCTCACCTCGCTCGGGTTCAGCGAGGAGAACCTCAGCCGCTACCGCGAGTGCATCCGCCAGCCCTACGGGATGATCCTGCACTGCGGACCGACCGGCTCCGGAAAATCGATGACGCTCTACTCGGCGCTCAACGAGATCAACACCCCCGACATCGTGATCCGCACGGCGGAGGACCCGATCGAGTACACGCTTCCCGGCATCAACCAGATGCAGATGCACCGGCAGATAGGCCTGACGTTCGCGACCGCGCTGCGCGCGTTCCTTCGCCAGGACCCCGACATCATCCTGGTGGGTGAGATTCGAGACATCGAGACGGCGGAGATCGCCGTCGAGGCGGCGCTCACGGGACACCTTCTCATCTCCACCCTCCACACGAACGACGCCCCGTCGACCATCGCCCGATTGACCGACATGGAGATCGAACCCTTCATGATCTCGTCGTCGATCCTGTGCGTCTGCGCCCAGCGCCTCATGAGGCGCGTGTGCAAGACGTGCCGGATCACCTATGAGCCGAAGGACCGGGAGAAGGAGATCCTGGAGAAGGCGATCGGCTGGTGCGGCCCCATCTACAAGCACAACCCGAAGGGTTGCCCGAAGTGCAGCAGCAGCGGCTACAAGGGCCGCGTAGGCATCCACGAGCTCATGGTGACCAACGAGGAGTTGATCGAGGGCATCAACAAGAAGATGGAGACGGCCGAGCTTAAGAAGATCGCCATGCGCCAGGGCATGAAGACGCTCCACCAGGACAGCTTGCTGAAGGTGAAGGAGGGTCTGTCGACCATGGAGGAGGCGATCTCCACGGTGCCTCCCGACCTGTGATGATGCTTCGCCGGACCCTCACGATGGCGGCGGCCCTGCTCCTGGCGGGCTGCCACAAGGAGATCTCGTCGCTTGCCCGCAAGGAGGCCGCAAGCGACGTGAGCGAGGCCGAGTTTGCCGTCACTCTCAAGGAGTGGCCCCGCGCGGAGGACCTCTACGCCAAGTCAGCCGCACTCTGCCCCGACAACGGCGAGTACTGGCTGCGCCTGGGCATCGTGCGCATGAAGCTGGGCGACCGCAGCGGGGCCCGAAAGGCCTACAAGGCCGCCCTGGGCGCCTTCGAGGACGCCTCGGACAAGCAGCCCGCGAACACGGATCTGGTCGTGCGCCGAGTGTACACGCTGGTGGTGCTCGGGCGGGGCAGCGATGCCCGCTCCCTCCTCACAAAGGCTGCAGCGAAGCACCCCGACGACCGCCAGATCAAGGGCTTCATCGAAAAAGGCACGCTGGACAAGATGCTGGGAGACCCGAGCCTGAAGGACGTGTCGCCCTGAGCAGCCCGTGCACGGCTACTGGGCCCAGTTCCTGAAGATCGCGGCCGCGCACATGCTGGCGGTGGCCAGCCCGGGCCCGGACTTCGCCATGGTGGTGCGCCAGAGCCTGGCCCACGGGCGGCGGGCGGCGGTCTGGACGAGCATCGGCGTCGGATCGGCGATCCTGCTGCACGTCTGCTACGCGGTGCTGGGGATCGGCCTCCTCCTGCGGGGCTCGCCGGTCGCCTTCACCGCGGTGAAGTTCGCCGGGGCCGCCTACCTTGCCTGGATCGGGTTCAAGGCGCTGCGCGCCCAGCCCTCCGCGGAGATGGCGGAGGTGCCCCCGGGCTCGGCCCCGGAGCTTGCGGCCCCGGGCGAGCCCGGTCCCCGGTCGGCCTGGGTCACCGGCTTCCTCACGAACGCGCTCAACCCGAAGGTGACCCTCTTCATGGTCGCCATGTACGCCAGCCTGATCGACCCGCTGACGCCGCGGCTCATCCAGTCGGCGTACGGCCTCTGGATGTCGCTGGCTACGATGGCGTGGTTCTCGATGGTCTCGCTCTTCATCACGCGCGAGCCGGTGCGCCGGGCGTTCCTTCGCTGCGGGGTCTGGATCGACCGCGTGATGGGACTGGTGCTGATCGCGCTGGCCGTGGCCCTGGCGCTCGCCACCGCGCGCTAGGTGTAGACGGCGCCTCCCAGCAGGCGGGGCCCGTCGTAGAGGGCCAGCATCTGGCCCGGCGCCAGGGCGCGCTGCGGCGTGCGAAAGACGACGCGGGCGGTGCCTGCGGCCTCGGGCGTGAACTCGAGCGGGACCCTCGGGTCCCGGTAGCGCACGCGTCCCTCGAGGGTGCACTCGGCCTCCACGGGCGAGCCGATCCAGCTGAGCGAGTGTACGCGCGCCTCCGACTGGAAGAGTCCGGGGGCCTGCGGGTGGTCGAAGGCGACTACCAGCGCATTGTCGGTGGCGCGCTTGCCGACCACCACGTACCGCTCATGGTCCGCGTTAGAGGGCACCCGGATCCCCCGGCGCTGCCCGAGGGTGTAAAGGTGCAGACCCCGGTGCTCGCCGAGCACGCACCCGTCCGACGCGCGCACGATCGGTCCCGGCCGGTCCGCGACGTAGGCCCTCAGGAAGTCGCCCATGCGCACCTCGCCGATGAAGCAGATGCCCTGGCTGTCCTTCTTATCGGCGGTCGCTAGCCCGGCCTCCCGCGCCAGGCGACGCAGCTCGGGCTTGAGCAGGTCGCCCACGGGAAACCGGGCGGCGCTCACCTGGTCCTGCCCGAGCATGCACAGGAAGTACGATTGGTCCTTGTTGGGGTCCGCCCCCTCGAGGACGTCGGTAGGGCCCCCCGGGGCGGCGCGGGAGCGAGCGTAGTGGCCGGTGGCCACCGAGGCGAACCCGTGTTCTAGGGCCCACGAGCGGAACACGCCGAACTTGATTTCCCGGTTGCACAGGACGTCCGGGTTGGGCGTCAGGCCGCGTGCGTAGCCGTCCAGGAGGTACTGCACCACCCTCTCGCGGTAGTCGCGCATCAGGTTCACCACCTGGAACTCGATCCCAATCTGCTCTGCGACGCGCCGTGCGTCCTCGATGTCCTCCATCCACGGGCAGTGTCCAAGGACACCGTCCTCGTTGATCCAGTTCTTCATGTAGGCCCCGGCCACCTCGAGGCCCTGGCGCTTGAGCAGCAGGGCGGCGACGGAGCTGTCGACCCCGCCGGACATGGCGACCAAGATGCGTTCGCGTTCAGGCACGACCGCCCACCACGGGGGCGCTCGGCGCGGCTGTCAACCCCGCGCTCAGGAGGGGCTCGCCCCGGGGGAGTGGGCGAGCTTGCCCGAGGGCTCGGGAGCCTCCGCCGCGAGATCCTCCGCGGGGCCCTCGGCGGGGAGCGGGTGCTCCTTCACGAACGCCTGGTACTCGATCAGCTCGTATCGCCCGTCCCAGTGCTCGACGACGGCCGTCAGGGACTCGATCCAGTCCCCTGAATTGAGGTAATGGATGTCGCCGAGCATCTTGTCTGCGGGCGTGTGGATGTGCCCGCACATCACACCCGAGCAGCCCCGCGCGCGCGCAAGGTCGGCGATGTGGTCCTCGAAGTTCGACACGTGGCTGACGGCCGACTTGACTCGGGCCTTGATGGCGCGGCTCAGCGACCAGTACTCCAGGCCGCGCCAGGAGCGCCAGACGTTGTAGAAGCGGTTGATCGCCAGGAGGGCCTGGTAGCCCCAGTCGCCGAGGTGGGCGAGAAACACGAAGTTCTTGGTGACGGTGTCGAACACGTCGCCGTGGAGCACGAGGTAGCGGCCGCGGGGGCCTTCGTGGAGGTATTCGTCGACGATCGCCAGGTTCTCGAACTCGAGGGGAAGGAATTTGGCCAGGATGTCGTCATGGTTACCCCGCAGGTAGACGATCTGCGTGTCGCGCTTCTCGAGCATCTTGAGCACGATGCGGATGAAGTGCGTGTGCGCCTTGGTCCACTGTCCGTTGCGCTTGAGCTGCCAGCCGTCGATGATGTCGCCGTTGAGGATCAGCTTCTCGCAGCGCACGTTCCTTAGGAAGTGGTTCACCTCGGTGACCTTCGAGTCGACCGTGCCAAGGTGGATGTCTGAGAGGACGACCGTGCGTACGCGGAGCTTTGTCATGGCATTTGTAGGGCGAAGCCCGCCTTGGCCGCCTCTCCGGTTATGGAGACGGCCATGCACCCGGCGGGCACGAGGATCTTCAGGCTTCTGGAGCGCACCGAGACCTCGAGCGTGGCCGCGGCCATGTGCGTCTCGCCGTCGGTGTGGATCACACCGGCCGCGGGACGCTCGATGACGAAGCTCGGGCCGCGCAAGCGTCGCACCCGGCTGCTCTTGTCGATGGTTCCGAGGAACAGGCGCGCCCCGAGGAAGCCCGCCGAGAGGAATCCGACCGGGCGTATGGCCACCAGGTCGAGGGCGCCGTCGTCGACGCGGGCATGGGGCGCGATCTTCGCATTGTTGCCGTACTGGTCGGAATTGGTGACGGAGAGCAGCAGGGCGTCGATCGTCTGCAACTGGCCCGAGGCCGTGACGAGGCATCGATAGGTCTTGCGCTCCAGGAACGCCTTCATGGCCGTTCGCGCGTAGGCGGGAAGGCCGCGCTTAGTCAGGTGGTTGAACCGCTCGCTCACGTCGGCGTCTAGGCCAAGCCCCATGGCGTTGACGAAGGGAAGCCCGTTCACAACGCCTGTGTCGATCTCCGCCACATGGCTTGAGGAGCCGGTGGCCAATTCGAGCGCGTCCGACACGGACCGCGGCAGGCCCAGGTGCAGGGCGAGCCCGTTGCCGGAACCGCAGGGCACAAGGCCCATCGCGGCGGGCGAGTGGATGAGAGCCTGGGCGACCTCGTTCACGGTCCCGTCGCCCCCGACCGCGATCACCCGCCTGCAGCCGCCCGCCACGGCGTCGCGCGCAAGCTCGGTGGCGTGCCCCGGGCCCTCGGTGCAGAACAGCTGGGCGTCGAGGCGCTGCTGGGCGATGAAGTCCTTGAGCAGGGGCAGGATCGGCGCGCTGGGGCGCGGCCTTCCCGAGCGAGGGTTGAAGATGATGACCATCCTCATAGCGAAGCCTCCGCGGCCTCCGCCAGGCGGCTTGCGCCCTCCCTGGCGACGTGGGCCTTCACAAGCGAGACGATGGTGCGCGCGGCGTCCGGCCGGGCGAGGGAGCCCAGCGCCTCGTGCCATGCGGCCCAGCCCTTGCCCCTGTCGGCGAATGCGGAGCGCAGGGTGGACAGCACCGCCTGCGGGGTGGTGGCGAGCGCGCCCGCGCCGTGGCGCAGCAGCAGCTCGCAGTTTCCCTCCTCCTGGCCGGGGACCACCTGGTTGACGATCATGGGGCAGCGGGCGGCGACGGCCTCCTGGGTCGTGGCACCGCCCGCCTTGCTCACCAGGGCGTGGTGGCTCATCAGCAGGCGCGGGATCTGGTCGGTCCAGCCGAGGATCTCCGCCTTGCGGGTCCTTCGGGCCGCCGCCTCGGAAAGGGTCCTCCTGAGCTCCTCGTTGCGCCCCACCGTGCAGGTGACTTCCCAGGCCTCCTCGGCGAGCAGGAGCCGCGCGGTCTCCTCGGCATTGTGGGTGCCGGAGTTGATGATGTAGAGGACGCGCGGGGCCGCTCCCTGCGCGAGGTCGGGCCGGGTCACGATGCCCGCGTTCAACCTGAAGAACGGAGGCACCGGAAAACCGGTCACGTGGAGCCTGGAGGGATCGACTCCCGCGTCGCGCATCACCTGCGCCGAATCCTCGTTGGGCACGAACCACCCGTCGCAGCCCGGCCGCCACCAGATTGAGTTGATGCTGATCGAGTCGGTCACGATGTTGAAATGGGGGGCGCGAAGGCGGCCCTTGGCCGCGAGGTCCTGGAGCAGGGCTGCGTACGCCGGAAAGGAGCTGCAGATCGCCACCGGCTGCTCCCGCTCGATCACGGCCTCGAGCGTGCGCGCCTGCGGGCCGAGGAGCCGCTTGCCGGAGGTCATGAAGCTCGGTCGGTCCATCCACTTGTAGAGGTATTTCCAGAGGCGGGGCGTCCCGTTGATCGCCGCCAGGTACGCCCTGCGCACGAACGCGTTCAGGCGGGGGTTCGCGAGGGCGAAGATGTCCACCACCTTGGCCGTGCCGGGGCTCTCCTCGTTGAAGGCGGTCGCGAGGGCGTAGGCCGCTGCGTTGTGGCCTTCTCCGTAGCTGGCCGTGAGGATCAGGATGCGTGGGTCCATGCTCAAGCGGTGGCGGGCGCGGGTGCGGTGTGCGCGGGAGGGCGGGGGAGGCCCGCGGCGTCCTCCAGGTCCGCCTCGAACCGCGCGATCACGGTCTCCCAGGACTGCCGCTCGACGGCCTCGCGGCCGGCAGTGCGCAGTCGGGCCCTCAGGGTCGGATCGCACGCGAGGCGCACGCCGGCCGCGACGAGGGCGTCCGGCTGGTCGCTCGGGGCCACCAGGCCGCTTTCGCCGTCTCGCACGAAGATCCTCGCGGCGGCGTAGTCATAGCCGGCCACCGCAAGCCCGCTCGCCATCGCCTCGGTGAGCACGTTGCCGAAGGTCTCGGTCAGGCTCGCGTGGATGTAGATGTCGGCCGAGGCGTAGTAGCGGCCGATCTCGTCCCTGGAGAAGAATCCGGCGAAGATGCAGTCGGGGTGCTCCCTCATGAGCGAGCGCTTGAGCGGCCCCTCGCCGGCGAGCACAAAGCGGCAGGCCGGGTTCGCCCGCTTCATCGCATCGTACACCCGGAAGAGCTGGGGATAGTTCTTCTCGGCCGCCATCCGACCGACATGGATGACGACGGGGTCGTCGGGCCCCACCTTCCATTCCGCGCGCAGGGCGGCTGAGCGCCGCTCCGGGTGGAACTGACGCGTGTCGACGCCGCGTGACAGAACCGCGAGGTCCCGGAAGCCCATCCCCTCGAGTTCGGAGCACAGGTCCGGGGTGGGCGCGAACGTCCTCCTCGTGAGGTTGTGGACGTAGCGCAGCCAGCGCAGCGCCAGGCCCCGGAACGGGGAGACCTTGTAGTGGCTCGTGTAGGCGTGGAAGTTGGTGTGGAAGCTGGACGTGACCGGGATCCCGAGCCGGCGGGCCGCATGGATGGCGGAGAGTCCCAGGGGGCCCTCCGTCGCCACGTGCACCAGGTCGGGGCGGTCGCGCGACCACGTGTCGCGCAGGCGCCTTCCAGCGGGAAGGCCCATGCGCAGCAGGGGATAGCCCGGGATGGGCAGTCCGGGCATCGGTATCTGGCGGTAGAAGGGGGTGGTCCGGGGGTCCGGCAGGTCGCGTCTCCAGGGCCTGTAAATCGCAACTGAATGGCCCCTTCGGCCAAGCTCGGCGGAGATCACACCGAAAGTCATCGCGACCCCGTTGATTTCCGGGGGGAAGGTCTCGGTGACTATCGCGAGTTTCAATGGGTACGTGCTTTACGTACCCGCAGTGTGCACGTGTCCTGTGACGAACACGTGTCGAAAACGTTACGATTGAGCCAAGTCGGGCTCTATGTAGCCGCGGCGAGGGCTACACACTGGAACAGGGATCTCCCCCCCGCATACGCGGTGGTCCCGGTCACGAGGACCTGTTGGCGGCCCACCGTGAACGCGGCTCCAGCCGAGAGCTTCTGCGACAGGGTGGGGTCCTTCTCCAGCAGGCCCGCCAGGTCGGCGTCGGTCGCCAGCACGATGGGTCCCGCGCCCGGGCTCACCAGCACCGAGAACACGGCCACCGGGCCGCCCCGGTAGGCCACGGGGGGACCGCCGAGGCCCGACGTCGCGGCGGCCGGGGCGGGGGCACCCGGGCCGGTCTCGGGCGCCTGGGAGTGCCTCACGTCCAGCTTGATCATCCGGGCCACCGATTCGGGGCCCGAGTCGCCCAGCACCGAGCTCACCCAGTCGAGGAGGAGGTTCCGAACGGCGTTCAGGTCCGTCGCCTTCGCGATGGGGTCGATTCCGCCGCTCTTGCGGATCGCCTTCACCAGGGTCGAGATCTCCTTGAGGTAGACGTTCTTCTGGGCTCCCGGGATGTAGTACATCACCACCAGGTGAACCACGCCGCCGTCGGGGGCGTCGTAGGCGATCCCGGGCTGCGACCATCCGATGGCGCAGAAGAGCTCTCCCTCCTCACGCTTGCCGCGCACGTGCGGCACGGCGACGCCGAGACCGATGCCGGTGTTGCACTCCTTCTCGCGCAGCGTGATCTCCTCGATCACCTCGATGCCCGCCTCGATGTTGGGGTTGGCGTCGAGGATCCGTGCCAGGAAGCCAAGCACGCGCTCCTTGGAGGCCCCTTCGGGCAGTTCAAACAGGCGTCCGTCTTGGAGGGCGGTGAGGATGCTGCGCATGGTAAGGCGGTATTAATCCATCCCGAAGCGGCGGTAAAACCACGTCTTCACGATGTGTGTGAGCGTGCAATACACCAGCGCGAAGCCGGCCAGCCACACGAAGAAGATGCCCGGAAGCGGCGTGAGGCCGATGTAGTGGGCCAGCGGCGAGAATGGCAGCCAGATGCCGATGGCGATGATGAGCGTGGTCGTGAAGAGCATGGGGGCGCTTGCCCGGCTCTGGATGAAGGGGATCCGGCTCGTGCGTATGATGTGTACGATCAGGGTCTGGGTGACCAGCGACTCGACGAACCAGGCCGTGTGGAAGAGCCGCTCCAGATGGTCCTTGGTCGCCCCTGGGGTGCCCTCCTTGCCGAAGGCGATGCATCCGAAAACGTAGAGCATCAGGAACCAGGTCGCGTAGTCGAATATCGAGCTGATCGGCCCGATGAAGACCATGAAGTTCTGGATGCTCTTGATGTTCCAGCGCCGCGGCCTCACCAGGTACTCGGCGTCCACGTTATCGAGGGGTATGCCCACCTGGGAGACGTCGTAGAGGAGATTGTTCACCAGGATCTGCAGCGGGGTCATCGCGAGCAGGCCCGTGGGAAGCACGATCCCGAAGCCAATGTAGCTGAACATGTTCCCGAAGTTCGAGCTAGCCCCCATCTTGATGTACTTGATGATGTTACAGAAGACCTTTCGGCCCTCGATGATGCCGTCCTCGAGCACGAGCAGGCTCTTCTCGAGCAGGATCAGGTCGGCCGACTCCTTCGCCACGTCGACGGCCGTGTCGACCGAGATGCCCACGTCCGCGGCCTTCATGGCGAGCACGTCGTTGATGCCGTCCCCCATGAAGCCGACCACGTGCCCCTGGCCGCGCAGGGTCTTGATCACCTTCTCCTTCTGGTCCGGCGTCAGCCGGGCGAACACGTTGCCCTCGGACACCTCCTTGCCGAACCCAGCCTCGTCCAGCGCCGACAACTGGGGGCCCGTGACGATCTTTGATATCTTGATGCCTACGTCGTTGCAGACCTTGCGCGTGACGAGCTCGTTGTCGCCGGTGAGGATCTTCACGGCCACGCCCGAGCGCTCGAGCGCCTCGATTGCGCGGGCGGACGTATCCTTCGGGGGATCGAAGAAGGCGATGTAGCCAAGCAGGATCAGCTCGGACTCGTCGCCCACGGTGAACGTGGCCTTCGTCCGGTCGAATTCGCGGTAGGCGATCGCGAGCACGCGGTAGCCCTGGGCGCTCAGCGTGCGGTACTCGTCGAGCAGGTCGTCGCGGATCAGCTGGATCAGGGGGTTGACGTCCTCGTCGACCTGGTAGTTGACGCACGTGCCGATCACCTCCTCGACCGCGCCCTTGCAGATAAGCACGTGGCGGTCCTCGTAGTCGATCACCACCGACATGCGCCGCCTCTTGAAGTCGAACGGGATCTCGTCGACCTTCTTGCAGTTGCGCTCCACGTCGAGGTCCGTGTGGGTGAGGATCGCGCGGTCCAGCAGGTTGCGCAGGCCCGTCTGGTAGAAGCTGTTCATGTACGCGTAGCGCAGCACGTCCTCGCTCACGCGGTTGGTCACGTCGACGTAGCGCTCGAGCACCACGTGGTCCTGGGTCAGCGTGCCCGTCTTGTCCGTGCAGAGGATATCCATCGCCCCGAAGTTCTGGATCGCATGCAGATGCTTCACTATCACCTTCTTGCGCGACATCATCAGCGCCCCCTTCGATAGGCACACCGTCATGATCATCGGCAGCATCTCCGGGGTCAGGCCGACGGCGCAGGAGAGCGCCGCCAGCAGCGCCTCGATCCAGTTGTGGTCCCGCAGCCCGATGATCAGGAACACGGTCGCCACCATGATCACCATGAAGCGAATCATCAGCCACGTGAAGCTGAGCACGCCCTTGTCGAAGCTGGTCGACTCGCGCTTGGAGAGGAGCTTCTCCGCGAGTGATCCGAAATAGGTGCGGCTGCCCGTCGTGATCACGATCGCGCGGGCCGAGCCGCTGAGCACGTTGCTTCCCATGAAGCAGGCGTTCGTGTACTCGAACGGCGTGCGCGTGGCCGGCTGGTTCGCGTCCGCGCTCTTCTCCACCGGCATGGACTCGCCCGTCAGGGCGGACTGAGAGACGAAGAAGTCCTTGGCGGAGAGGATGCGAAGGTCGGCGGGGATCAGGCTGCCCGCCGCCAGGACGACGACGTCCCCCGGGACGACGTCCTCTAGGAGAACGTCGGCCTCCTTGCCGTCGCGCAGGACCGTGACGGTCGTGCGCACCATCTTCTGGAGCTTCTCCACGGCGCGCGTGGAGCGCGACTCCTGGATATAGGAAAGGAACACGCTCAGGAACACCATGCCCCCGACGATGCCCGCCGATACCGGGTCTCCGGTCGCGTAGGACACCGCCGCGATCACGAAGAGCTGGATGACGAGCGGGTTCTTGCAGCGGTGGAGGAGATCGACGAACAGCGAGGTGCGGCCGCTTGAGGCCACCGCGTTCGGCCCCACCTCGCCAAGCTTCGCCGCCGCGCTCTCGGAGGTCAGGCCCCCCGCGCTCGAGCCAATCTTCGCGAACAGTTCGGGCTCCGGCACGGTGTAGAGGCTGCCGTCCACCTGCGACTGGCGCTCGACCGCGGTCTTTGCTGTTAAAGCCATGGGTGATTCAGCAGCCGCGCGCGGCTGCCGGGGCAAGGCGGAATGTTTGGTTTTGGTAAAATTCCCGTGACGGGCGCCCGCACGCTGCGCGCGCACGCGCGCGGAAGACATGCCCGCGGCTCGCACCGGCAAATTCTGGATCCTCCGCTGATTGGCGCGGTTCAAGCATGGCTGGCAGGCATTAACGGCAACCCGCTTCAAAGACGCGCGCAAGCTGCAAAAGCGGGCGACCCGCTAAAATTACGCTCCCAAATTTCTATTGCGCGGCGCCTCGGTGAGTCCCTAATTTCAACCTTTTAGGTAAATGCAAACCCACGGTCCGAAACGGGTCTACACGCCACATTCCCTCGAGTTTTGGTTCGACATGCTCGCGGAGGACTGGGCCCAGACGTTCTCGGCCTCGCAGCTGGAGGAGGGCAGGAGGATCTACCGCAACGGCGAGGTGCGCGAGCTCGAGCTCACCGAGAAGGACGCGATCATCCACCGCAGGATCGAGAAGAAGGACGAGTACGCGGTGATCGAGTGGAGCGACGGGGCGCTGGCCGTGCGCTCCTCGACGACGGACCGCGAGATCGCGCACGCGCTGGCTGTCGCCGGGCTCCACGAGATCGAGGAGCTGGTCGCCGACGAGATCTCCCCGCTGCCCGCCGAGGCCGGGGCGGCCCGCAGCAACGGCCAGAACGGGTCCCCCGGCGCCCTCGTCGCCCGACACTCGAACGGCAATGGCAACGGCTCGATTCAGGGGGCGCCGGTCGCGCGCCTGAACGGCCCCTCAAGGCCCCTTCTGCTGGTATTCAAGATCAAGTCCTCCGGGCTGGCCTTCCAGGCGTTCTGGGTGGCTGCGGACAAGAAGACCCGGCACCCAGCCCTCGGGCCCGACTCGCACTCCGCGAGCGGGGGCAACGGGCACGTGTCCTCCGGTGAGCGCGCCAAGCTGATCGGCCTGGCGGCGTACGCGCGCAAGGCGCACTTCCTCTACAACCAGGACACGGGGGTCTACCTGATGGAGTCCCTGGTGGAGATCCCGAACTTCCTGAAGGTGACGCTTCCCCTCTGGAAGCGGGTCTTCTCGATCGAGCTCGACGACAAGGCTGCGAACCTCCTCAAGGGCACCCGCAGCGTCGAGATCGAGGCGGTGGCCGAGCGCGCCGCGGGCGACGCCGGCCTCAACCTGCGATGGATCTTCCGCGCCGGGGAGCGGATGCTCACGGACAGCGAGGTGTCGGCGCTGCTCAAGCGCGGCGGCCAGCCCGTCATCCTCCCCAACCTTGGGATCGTGGCCCTCTCCGCCGAGAAATGGGAGTCCTTCAGCTCGTGGAAGCGCAACCTCGAGGAGACCCAGGAGGGCGGGGCGGCCCTGCTCCAGTACCTGATCTTCTCCCTCTTCAACGACGCCCGCCTGAAGCTCACGCTCTCGCCGGAGATGGAGGCGTGGAGGCAGCGCGTGCTCGCGACGCCCGAGTCGCCGCCCGAGGTCGCCTCGTTCCTGCGCCCCTACCAGCGCCGCGGCGTGGAGTGGATGCACCACCTCTGCGAGGTGGACTGCCACGGCCTGCTTGCCGACGAGATGGGACTTGGCAAGACGCTCCAGGTGCTCTCGCTGCTCGCGTCGAGGCGGATCGCCGACCGCCCGAGCATGATCGTGTGCCCGGCGAGCGTCGTGCCGGTGTGGCGCGAGGAGATCCTCAAGTTTTTCCCGGGTACGGTGGTCGAGGTTCTGAAGACGGGCAACGACTTCGTGGCGCGACGCGAGCCGGCGCTCTGGCTGTGCAGCTACACCCAGCTGCGCAAGCACCGCGCGCTGCTCGACGGGGTCGAGTTCGGCTATGCTGTCCTCGACGAGGGCCAGTTCATCAAGAATCCCGACGCGAAGGTGACGCAGACGTGCTTCGCCGTGAAGGCCCGCCACAGGATCGTGCTGACCGGCACCCCCCTCGAGAACCGCCAGCTCGACCTCTGGAGCATCTTCCGCTTCCTGCTGCCGGGCCTGCTCGGATCGCGCTCCTCGTTCGAAGCCGCGCTCAACGCGGACCGCGACGGCACGCTCGCCCGGCTGCGCGCCCAGCTGGCCCCGTTCATCCTGCGGAGGACCAAGAAGGAGGTCGACCAGGAGCTGCCACCCAAGGTCGAGATGGACCTCATCTGCCCGCTCACCGACGTCCAGCGCGCCGAGTACGCCCGGATCTGCACGGAGGGCCTGGAGCGCCTGGGCGACGACGTCGGCTCGGCGATGCGCGAGAAGTCGTTCGGGTTCCTCGCTCTCCTCACCCGCCTGCGCCAGACCTGCTGCGACCCGGACATGCTCCCCTGGCTCAAGGCGCCGCTCGCCGACTCCGGGAAGATCAACCTCCTGGTCGAGAAGCTGGCCGAGATCGTGGGCAGCGGCCACAAGGTGGTCATCTTCTCGCAGTTCGTGATGCTCCTCGACCGCGTGCGCGCGGCCCTTATCCAGAACTTCCCCGACCTGCCCCGCTACGAGCTGACGGGCATGACCCTCGACCGGCTGAAGCCCGTGCAGGGCTTCCAGGGGGCGCCCGGCGCGGCCGCCATGCTGGTCTCGCTCAAGGCCGCCGGCACCGGAATCACGCTCCACGCCGCGGACTACGTGTTCCTGCTCGATCCCTGGTGGAACCCGGCCGTCGAGGCCCAGGCCGTCGACCGCGTGCACCGAATCGGCCAGACCAACACCGTGTTCGTGTACCGAATGGTTACGGCGGGCACGGTCGAGGAGCGCATCCAGGCGCTCAAGGCCTCCAAGCGCGACCTCTTCGACCGCCTGGTCGGCGGGCTGGGGGGCGACTTCGACCTGAGCCAGCACTTCTCCTCGATGAAGAGCCTCGTGCAGCTGACCGCCTCGCCGGAGCAGGAGCAGCCCGAGCGCTGGACCGAGTCGTCCGTCGCCGCGGCGGCCGCGGCCG
>CAIXHE010000109.1 GCA_903919205.1 uncultured Opitutaceae bacterium
CGCCGGGTCGAGCTGGATGATCTTCTCGATGTCATCCGCGCCGCTCGAGCTGTCCTGCAGCACGGCGATCAGGCGCGGCATGAGCGAGGGGGCGCTGGGTAGCCGGAGGGCCTGCTCGCAGACGAACTCGAGGCTCGGGGGACGGGATGTGTGGATCATTTCTATCGCGTGCTGTGGGTCGTGCTAGGCTGCCTGAAGGAGGGCTCCCGGGTCGAGGATGAGGGCGATGTTGCCGTCGCCCAGGATGGCGCCGCCGGCGACCCCGGGTATGCTCTGCATGAAGGCCCCGAGGTTCTTGATCACGACCTCCTGCTTGCTCACCATCTCGTCCACAAGGAGGGCGGACGTCTTTCCCGAGACCTCGAGGATGACCAGGATGCCGTCCCAAGGGGCCTCAGTGTGGAGCGAAATGCCGAAGCGGCGGTGGAGCCGGTGAATCGGCAGCAGGCGGCCGCGCAGGTCGAGCACCTCGCCCCGCCCGTGGACGGTGGAGATCGACTCCCTCGTGGGACGCAGCGCCATCTGCACCGAGGTGCTCGGCAGGATGAAGCGGTCCTCGCCCACCCGCACGACGAGCCCGTCGATGATCGCCATCGTGAGCGGCAGCTTGATCTTGAAGGTGGAGCCGACGCCTACGTCCGAGGTGATCTCGATCTTGCCGCGCAGCTTGTCGATGTTGCGCTTCACGACGTCCATGCCGACGCCCCGGCCGGAGACGGCGGTGACCTTCTCGGCGGTGGAGAACCCGGGAGCGAAGATGAGGGCGAGGATCTCCTCGCGGCTGAGCGCTGCGCCGGAGGCCACGACGCCCTTCTCGATCGCCTTGCGAAGGATCTTGTCCGGGTCGATGCCCCGCCCGTCGTCCTGGAGCTCGATTACGAGGTTGCTGCCCTGGTGGTAGGCCTTCAGGTGGAGGATGCCGGTCTCGGGCTTTCCCTTGGCGACCCGGTCGGCGGTGGGCTCGAGGCCGTGGTCGAGCGCGTTGCGCACCATGTGCACCAGCGGGTCGCCGATTTCCTCGACCACCGTGCGGTCGAGCTCGGTCTCGTCGCCGCTCGTCTGGAACTGGACCTTCTTGCCGAAGTCGCGGGCCAGGTCGCGCGCGAGGCGCTCCATCTTCTGGAAGGTGGGCTTGATGGGGATCATCCGCAGCGACATCGCGGTGTGCTGGAGGTCCTTGGTGATGCGGTTGAGCTGCGCCACGTTGCGCTGCAGCGGCGAGCCGGTGTCCCCGTGGGCGCGCGCCGTCTCCATCAGCTGGCTCTGGACGATGACGAGCTCGCCGACCACGTCCATCAGCGAGTCGAGCTTCTCCGTGTTGACGCGCACGGTGGCCCCGCCCGCGGCCTTGGCCTGGGGCGCGCCGTGAACGACGGCCTTCTGGGTCGAGGCGGCCTCCGGAGCGTGCTCGGCCTGTGCCGGCTCCGGACGGGCTGCCTCCGCGGGCGCAGGCGACATGGTGAACGGGGGCTCCGAGGCCTCCGCGACGGCCCGCCGCTCGGCCGGGGCCTCGTCGGGGAGGTTCATGTTCGACGGTGCGGAGGCGAGCCTGCGCACGGCGAGGATCAGATGGCCCACCGGGACGACGGTCTCCGGGAGCTTGCCGGACTCGAGCGCCACGGCCACCTGCTGGGTAAGGGTCTGGAGGGCGTCGCGGCTGCGCAGGATCTCGGTGATGATCGCCGAGTTGAGCCTCAGCTTGTTGTTGCGCGCCAGGTCGAGCAGCGACTCGACCTCGTGGGCGAGCGTGTGCATTGGCATCAGGCCGAGGAAGCCCGCGTTGCCCTTGATGGTGTGGAAGGAGCGGAAGATCGAATTGAGCGCCTCGGGGTCGTCGGGCTGCTGTTCCAGGGCGAGGAGCGCCGCCTCGATCTGCTGCAGGTGCTCGACGGCCTCGCCGTGGAACTCACCGAGCAGCTCCTGGTTGTCCTCCAGGTGGAGGGTGAGCTTCACGTCGGGGGGCGCGGCGGCCTCCTCGGCGGCGGGCGCGGTGGGCGCCTGCGGCGCGGCCCGCTCGGCCGGGGCCCCGGCTGCTGCGGCCACGGCTACGGGCTTTCCCGCCTTCAGATCGCCCAGGGCGGCCATCAGCCAGTTGGCGAGGCCGCGCAGCTCCGTCAGCAGCGCCTCGTCGAACGGCTTCGCCGCATCGAGGCACCTGTCGAGCTTAAGGTGAAGGGCGGCAATGGGTTGCTGGAGCGCGGGATCACCGGCACACAGGTCCCGGAGGTCCCCGAGGAGGCTGTAGGCCGGCACCATGCCGTCGTCCTTGCCGGGCTGCGCGAGGACGGATTCGGTGGCGAGACGGTTGAGGGCGTCTTCGAGGGGGCTGTACGCGTCGGAGGGTATGGGCATTTCGCCTGAGGGTTTATGCGCGGTGCGCGCTACGCATTCTTCGACGCAACGGGGGCCAAATTAACCGTTTTCGCGGAGGATCTGGGCGGTGCGGCGGCCGGCCCGCATCGCGCCCCCGGAAAGACGGCGGGCGGCGCACCCCACAAGTGCGCCGCCCGCGTTGTTACCCCCGGACAAGATCTGCCTACGTGCTGGCGAGTTGTTCCGCCTGCGGTACCTTGCCCAAACTGGCCCTCGCCTCGTCGACCGAGTCGAAGAAATTCCAACCGCGCGTGTCCTCGAAGCCCTTGCACTCGGCGACGATCTGGGGGTTGCCGACCAGCGCGAACTGGAGGCCCAGGTCGCGGCAGTTCTGCATGGCCTGGAAGAGGAGCTTGATCACGCCCATGTGGAGCGACTTTAGAAGGTGGATGTCGATCACGACCTTGTTGTGGCCGGCGTCCACCGCATCGGCGAACTTCGGCTTGAGGTAGTTGGCCGCCTCGGCCAGCACCGTCGGCCCGCAGTTCTCGGGCAGGCGCATGATCAGCGTCTCGGCCTCGATCGCGTAGTAGCGCTGCGAGGTGTCGAGGTTCATCGCCTTCGCGATCTTGGTCTCCAGGTCGCCCACGTCGATCGGCTTGGTGACCAGGGCGCTGAAGCCCACAGTCTGCGCCTGCTGCTGCTGGGTCGTCTCGGTCTTCACCACGAGGGCGAAGATCGGCGTGTACTTAGTCTTCACGTTCGTGCGAAGCAGGCGGAACAGCGTGAAGGCCGTCTCCTCGGGGAGCGAGAGGCTGACCATCACCAGGTCCGGAGGGGTGCGTGTGCAGAAGTCGATCGCCTCGCCCTGGGTCGCGACGCCGTGCACCTTCCAGGGGGTGTGCTTGAGTCCCTCGGTGATCTGCTGGATGATCGCCGGCTTGTCCTCGACCACCAGCAGCTCGGCCGGGTCGAAGATGCTCTTGGTCTTGGACGGGGCCTCGGAGAGGGGCTTCAGGTCGATGACGCGTCCGACCTTCTCGATCAGGACGTCCTCCTTGAAGGGCTTCACGAGGTAGTCGCGCACGCCGATCTTGGCGATCTTCAGCACGTGGTCGCGGCCGCCCTCGGCCGTGAGCATCATGACGGGGATCCCCTTGAGGGTCGCGTCGCTCTTCAACTTGGTGAGCATCTCGACGCCGTCCATGACGGGCATGGTGACGTCGAGGAGGATGATGTCGGGGGTTTCCTTCGACGCCACGGCCAGGCCCTCGACGCCGTTGCCGGCCTCGAGGATCTCACAGTCGTAGCCCTTGAAGGCCTTCTTAACTATGATGCGGACGGTCTTCGAATCGTCCACGGTGAGAATCTTGTAGCGCATAGTAGGAGTTATTGGCTCAGTCGCCAAATTTCATGAGGATGTCGGCCACCACGCGGTGGCCTCCGCAGTCGAAATGGTAGATGTGTCGGGTCGCGGAGCTGATCGGCTCGATGCAGAAGCTGCTGCCGCGAAGGATCGACGGGATGGTCAGCTTGCAGGGGTAGCCATAGTCGCAGAGGGCGTTCTTGAAGCCGCCGACCGACATGTTGGTGACCTCGGCGATCGCGTCGTTGATCGCCTCGTCGCCGGCCTCGTCGAGCTCGGCGTCGCTCATTCCCAGCAGGTGGCAGGTGCAGCGCCGGGCGAAGGGGAGGTCCAGGTAGAGATAGATGAGGCCGTTGGCATCGCCGATGAATCCCACCGTGCCGACCACGTGCGGGCTGGCGCCCTCTCGGGCCGCGTGGAGAGGGGGCCACGGCTCGTCGGCCGCCTGCTCGGTGCCTTTGACCAGCACCGCGTCGACACCCAACATGGTTTTGAAAACATCACCGACCGAAGTCTTGATGAACTTGTGGATCGTGGCTTCGGAGATTTCCTGGTTTACGGGCATGGGTCGTGCAGGAGTTTGAGGATTGCTTGGTTATCGGCGCATTCGACTCGGGATTTAACCGGAATGCGCGAAACCTTCCTGCAAAGGGCGATTTGTTGGGCCCGCCCGCGGCCCGGGCGCCTCAGGCGTCGGGCGTGTCCAGGTCCGCCGAGATGGAATCCCCAGCCTCTCGGTACTCCTGAAGCTTGTTGCGCAGCGTGCGAATGCTGATGCCGAGCGCCGCGGCGGCCTGTGTGCGGTTGCCCCCGGTCTTTCGCAGGGCCGCCAGAATCGCCTGCTTCTCGAGCTGGTCCAGGCGCACGACCTCGCCGTCCGTGATCGGCGCGGCCGGCTCCTCGGCCACGGCGGGCGCGGCCTCCGAGCTGGGGTAGGCGGGCTCGGGTTCGAAATTCACCCCGGGCAGGCCGAGCGAGGCCGCGGTCACGGGGCGGCCGCCCTCGGAGAGGATCACCGCGCGCTCGATCGTGTTCTGCAGCTCGCGCACGTTGCCCGGCCACCGGTAGGCCTGGATCGCGGAGCGGGCGGAGTCCGAGAGCCCGGTCACCTTGATGCCGTGCTTGCGCGCGAACCTGCGCAGGAAGTGCTCGGCGAGCATCGGGATGTCCTCCGAGCGCTCGCGAAGCGGGGGCACCATCACGGGGAACACGTTGAGGCGGTAGTAGAGATCCTGCCTGAAGTCGCCCTTCTCAACGTAGCTGATCAGGTCGCGGTTGGACGTGGCGATGATGCGCACGTTCACCTTGATCGTTCGGTTGCCCCCCACCCGCTCGAACTCGCGCTCCTGGAGCACGCGCAGGAGCTTGGCCTGCAGTCCGGGCGGGATCTCGCTCACCTCGTCCAGGAGCAGCGTCCCGTGGTTCGCGAGCTCGAAGCGGCCCTCGCGGCGCTCGGTCGCCCCGGTGAAGGCCCCGCGCTCGTGGCCGAAGAACTCGCTCTCCATCAGGGTCTCGGAGATGGCCGCGCAGTTTACCTTGATGTAGGGGTGGTCGCGGCGCGGGCTCCTGCGGTAGAACTCGCGGGCGATCATCTCCTTGCCGGTGCCGCTCTCGCCGGTGACCAGCACGGTGGCGTCCGTCAGGGCCACCCGGTCGATCAGCTGGCGCAGGCGCAGCATGGCCGGGCTGCGCCCGACGAGGACGCTGTCCTCGTCCTCCGGGTCGTCGGTCAGGAGCTTGTTGACGCCGACCAGCTGGCTGTAGGACTGGGCCTTGCGCAGGATGACCTCGATCTGGCTCGGCGAAAAGGGCTTGAGCACGTAGTCGAAGGCGCCGGCCCGCATGCAGGACACGGCCGACTCGATCGTGCCGTAGCCGGTCACCATGACGACCAGCGGGCGCTCGGGCAGCGCCATCACCTGCTCGAGGAACTTCTGGCCGTCCCCGTCGGGCAGGCGCAGGTCGAGCAGCATCATGTCGAACGCCTCGCGCTCGATGCTCGCCTTCGCCTCCGCAAGGCTGGAGGCGCAGGCCACCGTGTACTTCTGCCGCGCGAAAATGCTCTGCAGCAGGCTCCGCACGATGGGCTCGTCCTCTACGATGAGAATTTTTTCAAGGGACATGGTGCGAAGCGCGGTAGCCGACCCGGATGGAAACCCGGGAGGGACACGCTATCGCAAGGCGAACGGGCGGTTCAACCAAATGTTCGATGCGTAGAGACCGCAGGCCCTAGGCAGAGATTAGCATTGACCTGAGCTGCCAGGCGACCTCGGTCGGCAGGTAGGGCTTCGCGACGTGCACGGTCGCCCCCTCTGAAACCATCGTCGCAACGGTCTCCCGGGTGTCCATGCCCCCCGCGAGGAAGACCGTGAGCCGCGGCTCGACGGCGCGCGCCCGCAGGCAGAACTCTCGGCCCTCGCCCCCGGACTGGTGGCAGTCCACGAAGACGGCGGAGGCCTCGCCACGGTGCGCGGAGAGCCAGTCGGCCGCCTCGATCAGGCCGCCGGGCCAGACCACCTTCATGTCGGCGCGGGAAAAAACGCCGGTGAGCATGCGGCCGATCGAGTACTCGTCGGCCGCGACCACCACCACGCCGCCCCGGGGCGAACGGTCGGTCGCCTCCCTCGATATCCGGGGAGAGGCTGGAAGGGTGAGCTCTGAAGCCATCGCCCATGCTCTTCGGTCCGCCGTCGGGCGAACTTTAGAATTTCTTTAAAGGCGCGCCCGGCGCGGCCGATTAAGACCTCTGGAGCCGTCCCCGCCAAAAAGCACCCCTTCCCAAATGCCCACCAGACTCCTGTCGTTCCTCACTGAAATAGAAAAGGCGCTGGTCAAGGAATCGGCCTCGAACATGGGCCCGACCTGGGACTGCAGCCGGATGGTGAGCTACCACCAGAGCATCGCCCGGATGATCCTCTCCACTCCCAAGGACGCTGAGAGTCCCGCCCCGGGCGGCGCCGTCTTCCTCCAGAGCTTCCTCCTCTCCGACGGCTCCCCCTGCATCAAGGCCAGCCTTTCCTGGGAGGGCAGCAACGAGACCTCGGTGGTCGCGGTGTATTCCAAGCCCCAGCTCAACTGGAAGGTAGAGGCGGGGAGAGTGGCCTCGAAATGGCTGGCCGGACCCCCTGCGGCCGCCACCGTAGAGGGCCTCCACGAGCCCGCTCGCGACGCGTCGATGGCTCCCCTTTCGGCCGCCGTCGGCTGACCGCGCGGCAGGGCGGCCCGCCCTCAACCAACCGCCGAGAGCCTTCTAGGCACGACTGCCTGGCTGCCGTAGGTGTAGGCGGGTGCGATCTGCGAGAGTCGCCGGCGCGTGGCGTCGGTCCTCGAAAGCGCCTCCCGCGCGATGGAGATCTGGTCTGCCAGAAGTTCGTGGCTTCGCTGGCGCTTGGCCATGAGCCTGCGCACGCGTTCCTGGGCCTCGGGGTCAGCGGCCCCGGCGCCGATCTGGGCCAACTGCTCGACGACCGGGGTCGTGCGCTGCTGGGTGCGAAGGACGCCCTGGTAGTCGCGGGTCGCAATCTGCGCCAGCTCCTGGTCGACCAGGGTGTCGAGCGCGGCCGCAAGGCGGGCGAAGGCGTTGCGGGGCGACTCCATGCGGTCAGGCGACCCGGCTGCCACGGTCCATCGTGGCGTCCCTGCGCGAGAGCATCTCGGCCCAGGCGTCGCGGATCTCGCGCACGAGGCGCTCGACCTCGACCACGGGCTCGACCTGCTTCTTCATGTTGGCCTCGAAGAGGCGACGGATGTGGTAGCTGTAGAGGCGGTGCATCGTCTGCGCGAACTCCCCGCCCTGCTCCATGTCGAGGCCGCCCTGCAGCTCCGCGAGGATCCGCTGGGCCTTGACCAGGTGGTTGTTGATGACCTCGAAGCGCTTGAAGTCGCTCGGGGGGCGGTCGAACGCCTCGCGTGCGATCGCCATCGACTTGAGGGCCCCGTCGAAGAGCATCAGCACCAGCTGGCCCGGGCTGGCCGTCAGCACCGCGGCCGCTCGGTAGGCCTGCGCATAGCCTTGGGCTACCATGGCCGGCTCAGGTCTCGCTCTCGCTCAAATCGGGAGACGCAAGGATCTGGCTTGCGACGCTCCGGATGATCGAGGTTGACGGGTAGTTCGGGTCGGCCGCCAGGGCGCGGGCGCGGGCCACCACCTCGGGGCGCACCTCCGGCTGGCTGGCCAGGGCGCTCTTCAGGTAAGCGGCGCTGTCCGTTGAAATCTGGTCAGGCTTGCCCGGCAGCGGCCGTGCGGAAGCCTGTCCGGCGGCGGGCACGGGGGTCGTGCCTGCGGCCCTGTCGGAAGGGGACATGGAGGGTATCATTGGCTTTTCGGTTTACGAAACGGTCTGCCTCTGATGGTTCGTTACAGGGAACGCCGTTGGATGTTGAGGAGATTATCGGTCAAAGGGGGGGGCACTTTAGCGGCCTTTGGGTGAATCCTTGCGGTCCGGGATGGCGGGGGCGTTGATCGGAGGCAGGGTCGAGAACATCGACGCCGTCGCGTACGCCGCAAAGCGCACCGGGGACTGGAGCACGACGGGGCTGAGCCCCGCCGGCAGGCTCCCCTGGTCGCGGTTGGAGAGATAGTGCTCCGCGGCAGCCACCACCGCGGGGTCGTCCGCCGAGTAGATCGTGTCAAAGGTCCACACGAGGTGGGCGTTCGAGACCGTGGCGAGCTTGGCCCTAAACCCCAGCGAGAGAGGATGATAGGCCCTATACACGGTCAGGTCCACGAACAGCACCGCATCCGCCGCGTACTCGCGCCGGATGACGGCCATGAAGTTGCCGGGGATGGGGGAGACGGAGGGGAGTTCGTCCGTCTCGAAGAACCGGCGGCATTCCTCGCGCGTCAGCGGGACCACCTCGAAACGGTTCTGAAGCTGCAGGGCCGAGACCAGGACGGGGTCGAGCGCCGACACGCTCTCGGGCGAGGCCACCGTGCCCCCAGCCAGGGGCAGAAGGACCACCCGGCGCAGGGCGGCCGGCAGCTTGGCGTCGCCCCCGTGGTTCGACGGCACGAACTCCGGGACCTTCCTCTTGATCCCCGAGCTGTCGGCGGTGAAGTGGCCGCACCCGCACAGGGCCACCGCGAGCCCGGTGAGTAAGAGGGCCGCGGGCAGGCTTCGCAGGAGGCTCGGGATCCGGCCGGGGAGGGTCGTCATCGGGTCCTAGCCATTCACCGTGGCGCTGGTGGACGAGCCGCTGCTGCCCGAGGAGCTGCTCGAGGACGAGGATCCCCCGAACATCCCGTTCAGGATGCCCTGGTTGGACTGGGCTGCCGACTGCGCTTGCTGCATGGCGAGGAACTCATTGGTGAGGGACGTCTGCTCGTTGGCAAGCTGCGCCTGAAGGAGGGTGATCTTGTTCGCGTCGGCCGTGTTCTGGGCGTTGAGCGCCGTCGTGTTGATCGCGATGCCGCCGGTCGTCGGGAGCGTGAGGCTCTGGAGGTAGTTGTTCAGGCGGTCCCCGAAACCCGTGCTCGCGGTCTGGAAGAAGGCCGCCACCCCCGAGGGGTTGCTCGTGAGCGCGTTGGTGAGCGCGGTCTGGTTTGTGACGGAGAGCTGGTTGCTGGTCCCTGTGAAGTCGATTCCGAGGTCGCTCAGGCTCTTGATCGCCCCGGATAGCCCCGAGACCGAGTTGAAGGCGAGGTTCTGGATCTGCTGGGCCCACTCGGGGACGTCCTGGTTGCTCGAGAGCACGGAGGTCGTGACCGATCCGTTCACGTTGGTCGTGATCTGGGTCAGGCTCTGCATGTCGGTCTGCAGGGCGTTGTAGGCCGTGATGAAGCTCTGGATGGCCGTGTTCATGGCCCCCGTGTTGCCCGTCACCGCCACCGTTTGTGTGCCGGTGGAGTTCACGTTCACGGTCAGCCCGGAGATGCCCGTCACCGACGACGACAGCGTGTTGCTCGTGCTCGAGATCGAGGAACCCCCGTTCACCGAGAAGGTGGCGTCCCGGCCCTGCTTGAGCGTGGCCCCGGTCGTGAGCCCAAGGCTCGCCATCAACGTCCCCGACGTGTCGGCCACGCCGACGCCGAGGTCACCCGTCGCGTTGTTGGTGAGGATCATCTGGTCGGACGAGGGGTCGTAGCTCGCCGTGACGCCCGCCGCGCTGTTGTTGATGTCCGACATGATCGAGGAGATCGTGTCGGTGTTCACGTTGTAATTGATGGCCACCCCGTTGACCGTGAACGTGCCCGCCCCCGAGCTGCCCGTGCCCGTGACGGGCGAGCTCAGCCCCGCGTTGGCGAGGGTGGCCGTGGTCGACACGGCGCCGAGCGCGCCCGCGCTCGAAACGCTGCTCGTCCCGGTGGTGGACAACTTCATCGCCTGGAGGAAGTTGCTGGTGTCGTTCGACGCGCCGAGGACGACCGGGCTCCCGTCGCCGCTCGCGAGCGTGATCTCGTCGGTGGTGGGGTTGTAGGACCCCGTGACATTGCCGCCGGTGGCCGTCGAGATGGCGTCGAGGACCTGCTGGAGCGAGTCGGTGGTCGCTACCGTCACCTGCTTGCCGTCGACGCTGAAGGTGCCGGCCGTGACCGCCGTGGCCACCGGAAGCGTGGCGATCGTGAGGCCGGACACGTCCGAGGTCGCGCTCAGGCTCTCGCCGATCGCGCTCGATCCGACGAGGCTGCTGGGGGTGGCCAGCTGGGTCACGTCGAAGGTGTAGTTGCCGAGGGCCGTGCCGCTCGCGGCGGTGGAGGTCCAGGACGAGCCCGCGGTGGTCGAGGCGGCCGAGACGCCGTTGAAAAGCCCGTCGGCCTGCAGCGCCTGGACCGTCGTCTGCAGGCTCGTGATGTCCCCGGTGAGCTGGGTGAACGCGGAAAGCTGGGAGTTGTTGGTCGCCTCGTCGTTCTGGAGCGTCGTCACCGGCGCGCTGTCGATCTGAATCAGCTGCGTCACCACCGACTGCCAGTTGAAGGAGCCGTTGACGAGGCCGGAGAGTGAGATGCCTGACATGGTGGTGGGTGGTGCTCTGAGGGGGTAGTATCGGCCTCCCTTGACGGATCTTTAGCAATTCGAGCCGCCCAGCGTTTTTTTGGGAAATTGGCATAAACCCTGTCCGGGACCGGGACGATAGGCACCTCGTCGAGGAAAACTCCGAGACCGGCGCGACCAGGAGCCGATCACCCTGGCCCGACTGCGGCACGGACGCCGCGCTTAGCATCAAGGAAGACCCAACATGTCACTAGATATCGACACAAACATGGCAGCCATCGTGGCCGCCAACAACCTCGCTGCCTCCAACATGCAGTTGCAGTCGAGCATCACCAAGCTGTCCAGCGGTTCGCGCATCACCACCCCCGCCGATGACGCGGGCGGCCTGGCGGTCTCGATGAAGCTGTCGGCGCAGGCCAACGTGGCGAACGCCACCCTCTCGAACATCGCCGACGCCCAGTCGTTCCTGCAGACGCAGGATGGCGCGATGTCCGTCGCCGGCCAGATCCTCAACCGCATGAGCGAGCTGGCGACCCTGGCTCAGGACCCGACGAAGAGCTCGACCGACGTGACCAACTACGCGTCCGAGTTCACCACGCTGGGCACCGAGCTCACGCAGGTCACCGGCCAGACGTTCAACGGCATCTCCCTTTTCGGCAGCTCCAGCACCGGCACCGTTGCCGGCGTGGCGCTCTCCGGTGAGGACGTCGCCACGAGCGTGTCGTCCGTCAGCTCCGTCACCCTCACGGCCTCGAACGCCGCGGCGACCGAGACGGCCATCACGGCCGCGATCCAGGCCGTCGCCAGCAACCGCGCGACCAACGGTTCGCAGCAGTCGCAGCTCGGCTACGCCCAGACGCTCGAGACCAACAACGCCACGAACCTCACGGCTGCCTCGGGTCAGATCACGGATGTGAACATCGCCTCCGAGTCGACCAACCTGGCGAAGTGGAACGTGCTCGTCCAGAGCGGCGCCTCCATGCTCTACCAGGCGAACCAGCAGAGCCAGGTGGCCCTGAAGCTCCTCCAGTAATCTGAACTCCGCTCAGGGAGAGTCCTGATTCGCCCAGGGCTGGCCGCCGCGAAGGCGGCGGCCAGCCCACCGGGTCAGTCGCGATCCTTGCGGAGGCCCCGTGGGTCCCTGGTTGGACCCGCCAGCAAGGCCCCGGCTTGTCCGGGGCCTTCGCATTTTCGGGCATCGACGACCCTGCCCGGCATCCCAAGAAAATGGCCCGGTCCATCGGACCGGGCCACGTTCCCACGGCACTGGCGACGGGGATCAGGGCACGACGTAGACTTCCACCAGGACGTTTCCCGAGTCGCTGGACGAGGTGCTCTTTACCTGGGCCGTATAGGCTCCGGGGGCCAGTGTGGCCACCAGGGCCGAGTCGGCGCTGCCCGCCGTGAGCGCGAACGCACCGGACGACGAGGAGGCGGCGGACACGGCAGCGGTGCCATTCCAGCCGGTGTTCGACGCGACGGCGGAGCCGCCGGGGCCGAAGAGCGCCAGGGTTGGCGTGGCCAGCGTCCCGGGGACCCCGAACTGCGAAAGGCCCGGGCCGACCGCCCGTACCAGCACGGTGACGGGCGTCGAGCCGCTGATCACAAACCCGACCGTCGAGCTCGTGGCGGCGTCCAGGTGCATGAGATCCGACACATTGATGAGCGAATTGCCCTGCACGAGGGAGTTGAGGGCCGTCGGCACACCAAGGGAAGCCAGCGTGAACGAACCCGTCTGCGAGGCGCCGGACGCGTAGGCGGCCGAGAAGGTGCCCCCGTTCACGCTCGTGAAGGTCAGGGTGGCTGTAACGGCGCCCTCCGTGATGACCCCGGTGTTGGCGCCCGTGTTCGCATAGGTGTACGGGGCGGGGAGGCTGAGGGCCCCCGCTGAGGTGACGGTGTAGTCCGTTCCGTTGACGGAGAGCAGGTCGGAGAACGACCCGTCGGCGTTGGCGCCTCCGGTGCTGCCCGTCAGCGTTGAGTTGAGGATCGTGTTTCCGATCACGGACGTCGGGGCGTACCCCTGGGCCTGCGCGCGGAGACCGAGCATGAGGCCGCCAAGGGCCGTAAGGATTCGAAATGAATTCATGGTTGTTTGGATTGGGGGATGGGTTGGGTCAGGACGTGATCTGGCCATTCATCCCGCTGGGGAAGAAGAGTCCCTTTGAGGCGTTCACCGCTCCGTAGACGACGTTCAGCACCTGCCGCGTCGTGCGCGAGAACACGATGCTGTTCGCATCCGTGGGCACGATGTTCGCCACTCCGTTGAGAATGACGCCTTGGTCGTCGGCGGCTCCGGACAGCGTGGCGCGCAGGGCCGAGATCGCGGCCGCGGCCTGCTGGGTTGCGGAGCCCAGTTGGTAGAGGAGGAGGCGAACCTCCGAGGCGTGATAGGCCTCGACGCCCAGGATGCCGGCGGCGGCGGTCAGGTAGTCCTTGTTGGTGATCAGGGCCGCGGCGCCATGGTAGGCGGTCACGCCGACGTCCTCGAAGATGAACGCCCCTATGAGGAAGTTCGTCTCGCTCGCGAAGGGATCGAAGGTTGCACCGAGGCCGGCGGCCGCGGCGGCCGTGTTGAAGCTGTTCAGCAGGTCGATGCTCGGCTCGGCCGCGGGCGTTCCGCCTGCCGCGGTGATCGCCGAGCGCAGGAACTTGACGTGGTTCAGCTCGTCGGCCGCGATTCTCTGCGCGTATTGCTGGATGGCGGGCGTCGCGAAGGGCACCTGTGCGCCCGACTTCACCGTGACGGTGCCCTGGGTGCCAGAGCCGGTAACGGCCACGCCGGCGGCGGCGACGCCCGTGCCATTGATGGCATAGGAGTAGAATTCGGCCTCCAGGTACTCGAGGTTCAGGGCGAAGTTAAGGACCGCGAGGTCCGTGGGGTTGAGTGCGGCGCCGTCCGCGAACGCTGCAGCGGCGCGCTTGGCGCCCAGGCCCAGCGAGGCGACGCCGAGCGCGCCGAGCCCGAGTCGAGCAAGGGCCGAGCGCCGGCTCAGTTGGCTGCCGGCGCCCTTCCGATGGCCCGTTTCGATCAATTCCATGGTCATAATCTCATCTCCTTTGTTTGGGTGAAATTACTGGCACGCGCGGCGACGTCATCGCAGGGTTTAGGTTCTAAAGCGCGGGCCAGATTCACGGCGGGACAGTATCCGGGTCCTTCGGTACCACCATTGGGGTGTGCACCTACCCTGCACCGGGCCTTGACCGGCGCAGTTCGACCCCTCGACGAGCAACCGGGCCCGAGCACGGCCTCAGGCCGCGCAGATCGCTCCCGCCACCACCGATCCCACCGTCTCGCCGCGGTTGAAGTGCTCGTAGATGCGGCGCCGCTCGGCTGGCGTGGTGGCCAGCGCGCGCTCGCAAGCGGCGAGCAGGCCCGGCAGGTCGCCGTGCCCGTACCGCAGCACCAGGCCCTCGCGGTGCAACTCTTCAAGGCGGCCGCCGAGGCTCGAGTCCTCGGAGACCGGCACGATCCCGCAGCAGCCCGACCAGAATGGCCGGTCGGTGTGGGTCCTCGCCATGCCCGGCGTCGCGAACTTGCGGCCCTCGGGGCAGAGCCCCGCCTTGAAGCGCGAGAGCCCGGGACGGTCGGCGACCGGCACCGAGTGGTCGTGGACGGCCAGGAAGCGGTCCTTCAGCTTGGACCTGAGGAACTGGATCTGACGCTGGCGATGGGCGGTGAGTCCCAGCTGCGAGCCCAGGAAGAGCACCCGCTCCTCGGGGGCCTCGTTGAAGGGCACCGAGAAGGGCACCACATTGGCCACCCAGCTGCGGTGATGGGTTCGGCAGCCGGCCTTGAGCAGCGCCCTGCCCTGTTCGTCCAGGGGCGACTCGTCGTGGATCAGCACGTCCAGGTGGGGCGCAATCTCAGTGAAGCAGGGCATGAAGCGGCTCGCCTCATCGAAGGCGTAGAAGAGGTGCCGCACCCCCGAGACCGAGAGGAGCGCGAACACGCGCCCGGCAAGGGGCCCGAGCGCCTGCGGCTGGTGGGCCATGGTGAGGAGCCACCGCTCCTCGCCGGGCTCCCGGGGCGCGCGGGCGAGGTCAAGAAGGCCCGCCGGGCCGCTGACCCAGGCGGGAAGGAACTCGGTGCCCGGGTGCGACAGGGCCGCGAGGCAGCGGGTGTTCTCGCCATACCAGTCGCAGTCAAGCCGGGCCTTCGCGAGGAGGCCCGCGTCCGCCGGGTTGGAGACCCGGGGCTTGAGATCGATGGCCGGCACCCGGGCTGCGTACCCTGCCGCGTCCTCGAGGCCGTCGGCCCACGTGTTGAAATAGCAAATGCGCACGCGCCTGGCTCTGCCGGGGACGTCCATCGTGGTCAGGCGGCCCCAGCAGGCTCGAGCTGCACGTGGGAGAACGGCATGCGGCCGGCCGCCTCGGGGGGCCAGACGACATCGAGCGCGGGCACGCGCTCCATGAACGCATGGAAGGGGGCGTCGAGGGCCCGGCCCGCGTCGGTCGAGTCCCAGATCCAGCGGCCCGCCTCCGGCATCACGAACCCGTCGGCCGCCCGCTCCGCGTTCTTCAGGTGGCGGGCGCGGGCCGCGGGAGCGGTGAACTCGCGGAGCACCTCCGCGGGCGCGGGGTGGGAATAGGCCATCGAGCGCCCGATCCCGAGCTGCGCGACATGCCGGCTGGCGCAGGTGTCCTTGCTTCCGAGGACCAGGATCGGCGTCTGCGTCTGGAGCAGGAAGACGATGCGCGAGGGCAGGCTGAGGCGGGTCAGCCACTCGTTGTCCTCCGAGCCGTCGAGCATGCCGCTCGGCACGAGGACGAAGGGATACTCCGAAAGGCAGTCGGCGAGGTCGGACTCGGGCACGAAGCCCATCATCCGGATGCCCGGCGCCGCGAAGACGGCGCTCGCCTGGCGGCCGTACCAGTCGACCACGAGGCCCGTGCGGGCGACGAACCCGGCGAGCTGCTTCATCTGGCCCTCGGTCCACACGTTGCCGACGAGGGCGCAATGGTTCGCGGGCCGCAGCTTGGTCGTCCAGCGGTTGGTGCGCCGCGCGTCCCGGTTCACCACGATCGGCGGCATGACGTCGAAGTCGTGGTTGAACTTGATCGAGTAGGCCATCTGCAGCTCCGAGGAGATCGCGAGCCTGAGCGACGAGCGGCGGAACAGCTCCTCGAGGAGCTCGTCGTCGTTGTCCGGGATCAGGACGTTGCGGTCGTCCATCACGTAGGTGCACAGGCGCGCGCCGGTCACCGCCTGCGCGGCGAGGGCGTAGAGGCATTCCTCCCTGCGGAACGGGACGCAGAGCACGTGGCGCACCGCGTACGGGAGCAGCAGGCGGCGCAGGCGCGTCTGCGTCTCGGCCGCGCTCAGGTTCTGGAAGGGCACGCACAGGTGCGTGCTGCCGACCTCCTCCATCCCCTCGTAGAACGTGAACGGCCGCAGCGTGATCGTCCCCGCGTGTCCCGTGAAGAACCGCTTGATGAGGACGCCGGCACCGTGCTTCTGGCAGTTCTCCGAGCTGGCGACCACCAGGGCGCGCTCGGGGCCCTCCGGTCCCGGCAGCGAGGGCTCCAGGCGCCGGACGAGCTCGAACGCGGCGCGGTGGGCGGCCACGTGGGGCGCGTGGTCTGCGGCCCGGCGCAGCGCCTGGCCCGCCTCCGCTTGGCGTCCCGCGCGCCACTGCGCGAGGCCCAGGTTGAACCAGAGATCGTCCTCGTTGGGATGGTGCCTCGCCGCCCGAAGCCACGCGTCGGCCGCGGCGTCATGCTTGCCGGCGCAGGTGAAGAGGTGCGCGAGGAGGACCTGCAGTGAAAGGCTGCCGGGCTCCTTGGCGGCGAAGGGCCCGACGCAGGCGAGCGCCTCCTCAAGCGCTCCCGAGGCGTACAGGCGCCATCCCTGCTTCGCCCTGCGGTGCGCGAGGCTCGTATGGCCAAGCCCGCAGCGGCGCGCGAGCGCGAGCAGCCTCGGGTCGTGGGGCCGCTGGCGCTGCACGGCCAGGCGGTGGCGGTCAAAGCCCTCGGCCGAGCGTGCGGCGGCCTGGACCTCCGCCGAGATGAGATGGCCCTCGATGTCGTCGGGCTGCGCCTCGAGGCGGCGACGGGCCCATTCCGCCGCGCGCGCGTCGTCCCCCTCCTCGAGGGCCGCCAGGGCCCCGGCGAGTCCCTCGGGGCCATCGTCGGCTGCGGCCGGCCGGGGACGAGCGGGGGCCCTCTCCGGAGCCGGCGGAGCCACCGCGGGACGGCCCGCGAGGGCGAGCGCCTCGAAGGCGGCCCGACGGGGGGCCGCACCGAGGAAACGGTCGTACCAGGCGGCGGCGGCTGCGCGCGCATCCGCCACCGAGGCCGGCAACTCCATGCAAGCGGCCAGGCGGGCGGGAAGCTGGGCGGCCTCGTCCACGCAGGCGAGGGGAGCGCCCTCGGGCCACAGCCTTTCAACGCCTTGCCGGACCCCCGGGCCGACGACCACGGCGAAGGCCCCGGCCGCCAGGGCCTCGAGGAGCTCGGGAGCCCATTCGCCGCCCTCCGAGGGCACGACCGCCGCAAGGCTGTTACCAAGCTCCTCCAGGCGGTGGTCGGGGTGGTCCGACCAGCAGCCAAGCGCGACGCCGGCGCGCGACAGGGACTCCAGGCAGGCCAGCTGCACGGCGGGGCGCGAGGAATCGGGCGGGGCGCAGAGCGCCCTCGGGCGACGTTCGGGCTGGCGCACGATCGGCAGCCACGCGTCATGCACCGGGCAGAGCAGGCCGGGGAACCACGACACGCGGGCGAGGCCTGCGTCAAGGAAGGCGGCCTCATGCCGGCACCCGTGGATGAGAACGACCTGCTCAAAGGGCTCGCTGCGCGCATAGGCCAACAGCCGGGTCAGTCCGTCCGGCCCCCAGCCGGCGTCGCCCACGAGCAGCAGCCTCGGCCCGCTGCACGCCGCGAGGTTGCGCGGCCAGGAGGCGGTGAGGCCGTCGACGACGCAGGCCGTGATGTCGGGTCTCTGGTCCTCCGGCAGGAGGGCGACCTGCGCGGCCAGATCGTAGTCCCCGAGCGGCACGCGGCGGGTGAAGACCCGGCCGCCCAGATCAAGGTCCAGGTGCAGGGGACCGAACACCACCTGCTCGTCGCACAGCGGGGGCCATGCCAGCCCGAGTGGGGACGCCGAGGTCGTGAACAGCATTCGCATGGGGCCTCCTGCGAAGGGCTCTAGGCGTCGAGGGCCACCAGGCGGGGATCCCAGGGGTCCAGGCGGCGCGCGACACCGATCGCGTCGTCCGCCAGGGCCGCGACGCCGCATGCGCGGGCCAACTCGGAGAGGGCGATCCAGCCGTCGATGCGGGTGCCGTCCAGGCGAAGCGCCTTCTCGTAGGCCTTGATGGCCCCGGGGATGTCCTTCTTGGCCCGGAGGCCGGACCCCAGGTCGAGCCACAGCTGCGCGTCCCCCTCGTGGCCCCGCAGGGCCGAGCCGAAGCAGACGACCGCGGCGGCCGCGTGCCCCGATTGGAGGTGGGCGCGGCCGAGGGCCGAGCGGGCCTCGGTGGAGCCCGGCTCGCCGAGGAGCCGGGCGCCCGCGAGCTCGAGGCTCGCAGCAAAGTCGCCGCGCTCGGCGGCGTCGGTCGCGAGCGAATCGAGCTCGGCCGGGGTGCAACCGGGCAGCGGCACGGAAACGATGGCCGGCAGGTCCGCCCCCTCCTCGACGAGGTCGAACGCCCGCGCCAGCAGCCGGCCGAAGCCCTCGCTTGCGAGCGGGGCGTCGGCCAGCCCCCGTTCGCCAGCCGCCTCGCGCGCGAGGCGCGCGCGCACCGAGGCGCGCAGGGAGGCGTCGTCCAGGAGACGCTGGGCGCGCGTGACGTAGCCCGTGAGGTCGGCCGCCACCCACTCGAGCTCCCCCAGGCCCCTCAGGATGCGCGCCCCGAGGAGCGAGCGGTGCGACGCGCCCTCCCAGGCTACGGCCGGCAGGCCGGCCGCGAGGGCGGCCAGAAGGCCGAGCGGCGAGGAGAAGGGATAGGTGTCCAGGTAGACGTCCGCCAGGGGCAGCGCCTCGCGCGGATCCCCCAGCGAGAGGACGATCCGGCCGGCCTCGAGGCCGGAGGCGGACCGGAGCCGGGCGAGGCTCTGCTCGAGCGTGAAGAGGTCCGAATCGGGCGGCAAAATTAGCAGGAGCGAGCTGGACGGGTTCGCGTGGAGCAGCGCGACCCAGGCGCGCAGGGCCTCCGGCGAGAGGTGCTCGGGGTGCGCGGCGCAGGCCATCACGGGACCCCTCGCGGGAAGACCCAGCGACTCCCGGGTCGCGGCCTCGGGAGCCGGGGCCGCCGCCGCGCCGTCCCAGGAAAATCCGGTGCCCGGAAGCAGGCCCAGGCTCTCGCTGAACTCCGAGGACGCGCTCCCGGCGCCCGTCAGGTGAAGGTCGATGGCGGGAAACCCCGAGGCTCCGGGGCACGCATCGGTCACGGCCTGCAGCGGGGCGAGCCTGCGAAGCGCCAGGTCGCGCTCGGGGGGCGTGCCGAGCGTGCCCGCGTGGACAAGCACGTCGGGACCGGCGCCGAACACCACGTCCGCACGCTCCTCGAGGCCCTGAGGCAGCACATGAAGCTTGGAGGCGAGGGTGAGGCAATGCCTCTCGAGCGCGTCGAAGCGGCGCAGGTCCGCGAACAGGTGAAGCTCGAAGCGGTCGGGATCGAGGGCCGAGAGGCGCGGAAGCCAGGTGCGCGTGGCGATCGACTCGCCCCAGTCCTTCGCAAGGATGCCGACCCGCAGGCGGCGGCCCGCCCTCGGCCGGGCGGCGGCCGCGGGCGCCGCGCGGCGGCGTAGGCGGCCGAGCAGGCTCGCGCAGAGGCTCTCCCAGCGCTTGAGGCCACCCGTGGAACGCAGCGGCACGGGCGTCGAGCGCTGGCGCTCGAAGGCGTCGACGGCGGCGCGCACGCACGGGGCCCCCAGGTTGCGCCCGGCCCACTTGTCTAACGTCACCGCAAGGGCCTCGACGCGGGTGAGGTAGGCGTCGGCCGCCCCGGGGGCCGTGGCGAGGCACGGCGGCACGAACACCCAGTCGATGAAGTCCGGCCAAAGCCAGTCGGGGACGCCGTCAAGCCCTGGCGCCGCGTCCCACTGCCAGCAGGGGACGAAGAGCATCGCCCCAAGGATGCCCGGCCAGTCCCGCTCCCTCAGAAGGTCCGCCGCGGCGAGATCGTCGGCCGGCACGGCCTGCGACAGGTAGCCCGCGCTCCAGACGGAATGGGCCAGGTCCCTCAGCCGGGGAAGCTCGGGATGCGCGCGATCCTGGCGGCGCAGGCGCCCGACCGCGTCCGCCAATTCCCGCGCGGCCCGCCTGAGGTCGGGGCCCGTCGAGGAGTCCAGTCGGTAGAGGTCGAGGGGCGCAAGGAGCGCGTCGGCGAGCGCGGCAAGCGCGGGAGTTTCTGCGTGGGACATGGTGAGGGGGATCCTGGATCAGGGGGCCGGGGCGTGCGCGACCAGGAAGGCTTGGCCGGACGCGAGGAAGATCTGGGTGAAGCGCGAGCCCCGCGGGCTGCGCATGAACTCGAGGAGGGCGAGGCGGGCGCCGATCAGGTTGGGGGTGTGGCCCGCGTCCTCGCAGATGATGATGCCCCCGGCCGGGATCCGGTCTGCGACCTTGGAGAGCCCCGCCCCCACGGCCTCGTAGAGGTCGACGTCGACGTTCGCGACGGCGATCTGCGTGATCTCGGGCGGGAGGCCGTCGGTGATGATGTTGGAGCGGTGCACCCGCACGTTGGGGTAGCCGATGGCGCCCAGGCGCGCGGTCACGGCCTCGAGCCCCTCGGTCGCGTGGGTCCCCTGCCACATCGCGTCGGGCGAGTTCCTCGCCGCCTCGTAGGAGAACCCGTCAAAGGTGTCCATGAAGTGGAACACGCGGTCGATGCCGTTGTGCTTGGCATAGTCGAGCAGCACCGAGCTGCTGCTGCCGCGGTAGCACCCGATCTCGACGACGGCCCCGCTCACGCCCCGGGTGGCCTCAAGCGCCTGGCAGAGGTTGACGAAGTCCTCCCTCGAGCCCGGGTCCTCGAACTTGCCGTAGCCGCGCAGCTGCTGGTGCACGAACTGCCGCTCGACGGTCGCGAGCGCCGCGCCGTTCTCGTAGGCGTAGGAGCCGACCGGCGCGCCCCCGAACGGCGAGAACTTGAAGCCGGCGGCGACGATCCGCTCGATGGCGGGCAGCCCGTCGGAATTGCACTCGACGCCGTAGAGCACGTGCGTGCGCTGCGGCCTGAACCGGGCGAGGAAGGTGTCGGTCACCTGCTCGGGCGTCACGACCTCGCAGATCGACCACTGCAGCGGGATCCCGCCGAAGCGCTCAGCGTAGCCCGCGTCAACGAGGACCAGGATGCGCTCGATCCTCAGGTTCTGGGTGAGGAGGGCCACCAGGCGGCTGAGTTCGCCGAAGAAGGCGTCGGTGGGGACCTTGGGGGGAAACAGGTTGCGGAGGGCCATGGGTCAGGCTGCGAGCGCGACGGCGGACTTGAGGTGCTGGGAGATCTGTCGGACGTCCTCCTGGACCCTCCCCTTGCGGGCGAGGATCTCGAGCGGGGGCGACGCCAAGCCGAACTTGGTGAGCGTGGTACCGCGGATCAGAGGACCGCCGAGGTAGTCGAAGTCGGGGAACACCACGACCTGGGGCACCGGCAGGTTGCCCACGAGGTCCGAGACGCCGGAGCGCACGGTGCAGACGGCGCCGGCGGCGCAGACGATCGCCCGGTAGTCGGAGAGCGCGAAGGGGGCCCCGGTGAGGCCGTCGGAAAGCTGGGTCTGCGGCCCTTGGTTCACAAAGGGATGCAGGCCCTGGGTGCGGATGGCGGCCGCCAGGAGCGGCCAGTAGCGCGGGTCGATGCCCCCGAGTGCGGTCGTGCGCGCGTCGATGTTGAGGATCACGGTGCGGCCGGCCGGGCAGCCGTGCTTGGCCAGGAATTCCCGGGCGCGCGCGAGCTCCTCGGGGGAGGGCTGGCGCGCCGGCGTCAGCGCGGCCTCCTCCCTCAGGAACAGCCGCACGCGGTAGGCGTCGAGGAAGTGGAAGTCCTTGAACCCGACCGCGCGCACCAGGTCCATGCGCGGGAAGTGCGCGAAGTAGTACGCCCCGCCGACCGGCATCGGGGTCATGATCGTCTCGGCCTTCATGTGGTCGGGCCAGTGCAGGTAGCGGCCCACCGCGGGGTAGAGCCCCGCGACCCAGGCCATCTCGCGGCGGCCCGCGAGCCACACCTTCACCCTGTGCTGGCGGGCCACCGCCTCGGCGAAGCCGCCGACGATGTAATGGTCGCCGATTCCGTGCTGGGCGACGAGGACGCAGACGTCGGGGGGGGCCTTCATGGGAGCCGGGGGCCTCAGGCGGCGCTGCGCTCGAGGGCGGCGCCCTCCGGGACGTGCCCGAGCCGCTTCACGAGCGCCATCGCCTCGTGGATGCAGACGTCGGAGTTGAAGTACTGCCACTGGCCCCATCGGCCGAGGCCGTGGATGCCGAGGGGGGCCGCGTGCGCGAGCACCGTCTCGATGGCGCGGGCCCATCCGAGCGCGGGGATCGGGTAGGCGTGCGAGTTCGTCTCCGCGTAGATCTCGCCCTGCCCCGCCTTCCAGCGCTTCAGGTTGGTCTCGCGGTACAGGCCGTTCCTCGCGCTGTGCGGCGCGAAGTTGTGGATGAAGAAGGAGCGGTGGTGGCGCAGCGACTCCGAGGGCTGGTAGAGCCAGTGCGCGTCGGTCGCGTAGTCCTCCTCGTGGAGCGAGACCACGAGCTGGTTGTGCCGCAGGGCGGCGATCGCCGCCCGCGTCTGCGCGTCGAAGACCGGCGAGTCGGCGAGCGGGTGCCAGGGGGCGGTGTTGATGACGGCGCGCGTGCGCAGGAAGCCGTTCACGATCAGCGTGTCGCCCGCCTTCTCGATCGAGGAGACCGGGTAGCGCGTGATGATGTGGCTGCGCACCGGAGCGGCGATCGCATCGAAGATGCCCTGGAAGCCGCCCGCCTTCGGGTAGTAGAACCCCGCGTGCGAGGGCATCTGTCCGCGGTCGGAGGTGCGCGTGAGGCAGGCCCGGGCGATCTGGCGCACGTCCAGGCGCGGGATCTTGTGGAGCCAGTCGACGTCCATCTCGCTCGCCTCGACGCCCCAGATCTTGCGGTTGTAGGGCAGCATGTAGCCGTCCGTCACCCGGTCGCCGAGCTTCCAGCGGCACCACGCCTCGAAGTGCGCCGGCTGCGGCAGGCCCCGGGCCTCGCCGTTCTGGGCGATGCTCACCAGGTACTCCGCGCAGAGCTCGGGCGGCAGCTGGCAGATGTTGCTCTCAAGCGGGTAGTCCACCTCGTGCCCCTCGATCGAGATCCGCGAGACCCGGTCGAAGTAGTTGAACTCCGACTTGGGCATGTGCTCGAAGATGAAATCGTAGACCGCCGGGTACTTCGTGCACAGGAAGTGGCCGCCGCCGACGTCGAGCACGTGGTCGCCGACCTGGCGGGTGCGGCAGAGGCCGCCCGGCTCCTTCGCCGCCTCGAGCACCAGCAGGCGCTCCACGCCCGACTTCTGCAGGAGCCTCGCGGCGGTGACGCCCGTGATGCCGGCGCCGATGATGATGTAATCGTAGGTCATGGGATGCGTCGGGATCTGGGCGATGGAGGGGCGGTGGGGCGCCGTCCACCCACGAGGGCGGGCCTGCGCATGATTGGTGGGCCACCGTAGAGCAAAGCTCATGCCCCGCCCGCAATTAGCCTCGTAACCAATTTTCCTTCAACTGGTTAAATTTCTAAAATCGGGCGCAGAATATCGAGGACCCGGGTATGCGCCCACGGGCGGCAAAAATTGCCGCACCCGAAAGGGGGCCTGCCCGGGGGCTCGGCGAAGGGCCGGCTCACCCGGCCGCGGGAGCCGCCTCAGGCCAGCGCCGAGCGCAGGTTCGCGAACTGCTCCAGGGCGACACGAACCGCCTCCTTCAACTGGCCCTCGTGGATGCCGGCCACCGCCCACTTGGCGGGGGTAGGCTCCCATAGGGGGTGCTCGCACGCGAAGCCGTGGCCCGCGCGCTCGGCGGCCCCCGAGGCGATATTGAGGAGGTGGGGCATCACCGGGTCGGCCGTCGCCGTCTCGGGGGCGTAGTGGTGGCCGATGGCCGACACGATCGCCGACGGGAAATGCCACTCCGTCAGGATGATCGAGGCCGCCTCGCAGTTGGTGAGGCCGGTCAGGTTGCTCTCCCAGTCGACGAGACGCCCGCAGGTCTCGGCGCTGTAGGTCGACTTGCGCGCCGAGTCGCGCATGATGCTCTCCAGCGCCACCTTGCCGGTGGAGCGCAGGAGGCCGGCGGAGTACGCCTCCTGGGCATCGATGCCCGCGTACTCGGCCAACTCCTCCATGATCAGTGCGGCCAGGAGCGAGTTCTCGCGAAGGCCCGGCCCGGAGATGCCGTACAGGCGCAGGTTCTGGTTGGAGATCTGGGCCACGGTGGCGAATCCGGCGATCTTGTAGATCTCGCTGAAGCCCACCCGGGCGAGCGCCTGCTCCAGCGAGCCGTAGGGCGTGCCCGAGGTGAAGGCCGGGCTGTTCGCGATCCGCAGGATGCGCGCCGTCAGGGCCGAGTCGCACTTGAGGAGCGCCGTGACGTCGTCCAGGTCGGCGTTCGGCTCGAGCCTGAGCTGGCCCAGGCGCGCGAGGATCTGCGGCGCGGCGGGCAGCGTCTTCACGACGTGCATGAGGGTCTCCCTGGCGATTGTGGCGGCCATGTCTTGTGGGTAGTCAATCGGCGCGCGCGGCGGTGAGATTAACGGAATCGCGCAACCGGGGGCGCCTCGCGCCCAATCCCCTGCCCTCCAAGGCCTAGCGGCGGCCGCCCCGCCCCCGCCCGGGCTTTGCGGGAATCGACCTCAAGACCGGCCCCGGCGGGCCGATATCCCAACTCTCAGGCGTCCGCACGCTCCGGCGTGGGGGCGTGCTGCATTCCCACCCATGTCCACTGATTCCATTTCGCCGGCGCCCGTGGCGCAGGCACCCTACAGCGAGGCCGAGATCAAGCGGAGGATCGAATCCTGCCCCAAGCTCGCGTCGCTCCAGTCCATCAACATGGCGCTGAGCGAGCTCGTGCGCTCGGACAGCAGCCTTAACTCCCAGATCGCCGCGATCATCCGGCGCGACCCCTCCCTCTCGGCCCGCATCCTGCGGATGGTGAACTCCGTCTACTTCGGTCTCTCGGCGCGCCTGAACAACATCGAGGAGGCCGTCTTCTTCCTCGGGCTGCGGCAGATACGCGAGCTCTCGCTGGCGACGCCGGTGATCGAGGAGCTGGAGCAGCTGCACCTGAACGCCACCCTTCCCTGGAAGGCCCTCTGGAGCCACAGCATCGGCACGGCGATCCTCACGCGCGAGATCCTCGCCTCCACCGCGCTCAAGATCGACGACGACACGGACTACCTGGTCGGGCTGCTCCACAACATCGGCAAGGTGGTGATGGCCTACGCATTCCCCGACGAGCTGATGACGCTTGTCGGCGAGCCCGCCGAGAGCCTCTCCGCCGTCTGCCGGCGCGAGCGCGAGGTGATCGGCTGGGACCACGCCCAGATCGGCGCCCACTACATCGAGTGCCACCGGCTCTCCGACGAGATCGTCGTGGCGGTGCGCTTCCACGTGGAGCCCGAGCGGGCGCCCCGCCACCGCCCCTTTGCGGCCGCGCTCCAGATCGCCGACCACCTCGCCCGCTACTCGGGCATGTCGGGGGGCTTCGAGAAGGTGCCCGCCGTCAAGGCCGACGACTGGATCCACCTGGAGGGCTGGAGGATGCTCTACGGGGCCGAGGGCCCGGAGAGCATGCTGGCCCGCGGCTCCATCGCCAATTCGCTGCGCCACCTTCCGTCGGTCATGCAGGGCCTCCTCTAGGCGCCCCCGAGGCAACCGCGGTCGTCCGCGACCGCTCAAGTCCGAACCCACCTTGCCGATAATCCCCCTATAATGTCCGCCAAGAAGAGCGATCCCGCCGACGGCGTCGCCATGGCCCCGCCATTGGACGCGTGGCTCGGCGCGTGGGAGACAAGCGCGGACCCGGCGTACTGCCGAGACCTGGACGGCCGCGTGATCGCGTCCAACCCCGCCTTTGCGCACAAGTTCGGGAAGACGCCCGAGCGCATGGTGGGCACCGCCGTCTCGGAACTCGTTCACCCGGACGATGTCGCGGCGCTTTCGAGCGTGCTGGCCGAGATCAGCCGGCCGCCGTTCGTCGCGATGAGCGAGAGCCGCTGGCTCACCTCCCAGGGCATCCGCTGGTTCGCCTGGGAGAAGGTGGCGCTGCGCGACGCCTCAGGAGCCATCGTCGCCCTCCGCGCCGTGGGGCGCGACATCACCCGCCAGCGGCTCGCCGAGGAGCAGTTCTACCGCCTCTCCCGCGCGGTCGAGCAATCCCCCGTCTCGATCGTCATCACCGACCTGGAGGGCAACGCCCAGTACGTGAACTCCAAGTTCACGGCGGTCAGCGGGCACACCCTCGAGGACATCATCGACCGCAGGATCGAGGTCCTGCGCGACGGGCACCCCGACGAGGCGTCCTACCAGAAGTTCTGGGAGACGATCCGCTCCGGCGGCGAGTGGCGGGGCGAGCTCTCCACCAAGCGCAGCAGCCACTCGATCGTGTGGGAGAGCGTCAAGGTGTCCTGCCTGAGGAGCCCCGGGGGCGAGATCACCAATTACCTGTGCCTGCGCGAGGACATCACGGAGCGCAAGAAGCTCGAGCACGACCTGCGCCAGGCCCACAAGATGGAGAGCCTGGGCACGCTGGCCGGGGGCATCGCGCACGATTTCAACAACCTGCTGGCGATCATCAACGGCTACGCCGAGGTGTGCATGATGGGCTCGGCCGAGCCGCGCCTCCTCCAGAAGGGCCTGCGCGAGATCCGATCGGCTGTGCAGCGGGCCACCGGCCTCGTCCGGCAGATCCTCACCTTCAGCCGCAAGAACGAGCCCCGCTTCGCCCCGGTGGAGCTGAACCAGCTCGCCCGTGACCTGGTGGCGATGCTCGCGGAGACCTTCCCGAGGACCGTCACCTTCCACCTGGAGCTCCACGAGGGGCTGCCGCCGCTGCGGGCGGACCAGAACCAGCTCCAGCAGATCATCCTGAACCTCTGCGTGAACGCCCGCGACGCGATGCCCTCGGGCGGCACGATCACGATCGCCACCTCGCTCCACGCTCCCGGCGAGCTCGCCGGCCACGACGGGGTCGTCGGCCAGGGCTACGCGGGGCTGCGGATCACCGACTCGGGCACCGGCATGAGCCCGGAGGTGCGCGCGCGCATCTTCGAGCCGTTCTTCACGACCAAGCACGGCAACCAGGGCACGGGCCTCGGCCTCGCGGTCGTCTACGGCATCGTGACGGGCCACCAGGGCTTCATCGATGTGGACAGCACCCCCAACGTGGGGAGCACCTTCAGCATCTTCCTGCCGCTCGCCGAGGGCGCCGTGGCGGCGTCACAGCCCGTCGCCAGCACCGAGTTCCCCACGGGCTCCGAGAGCCTGCTGATCGTCGACGACGAGGAGCCGCTGCGCAACCTGCTGATGAAGACCTTCCAGCGGAAGGGATACCGCGTCACGACCGCGGCCGACGGCAACGAGGCCGTGGACATGATCAGCAACCCCTCGATCCCCTTCGACCTCGTGCTGCTCGACCTGAACATGCCGGGCACCCACGGGCTCGACGTGCTCAAGGTCATCCGGATCTGCCGCCCGCAGGTGCGCGTGCTCGTGATCAGCGGCCACATCACCTCCGAGATCCGGGCCGAGTTCAAGGCCCTCGGGCAGGAGGACTGGCTGGAGAAGCCCTATGCGCTCGACGACATTGGCCGGCGCCTGCGCACCCTGCTCGACGGGCGCCCCGAAAAGGCCGCCTGAGGCGCCCGGGGCGGGGGCTTTTGCCTACAGAACGCGGACCCCCGGTCCGATAACAATAGCGGGCAAAATCATGACTCTCCACTAACATGGAACGTCTTTCTATTAATGAATCAACGCGAACCACGGAACGCTCCGATGGCAGCGCGAAGGGCACTCCATTGCCTTTCGTTCCTGCTGCTGCCGGCCCTCCTCCCCGAGAGCATGCTCTCGGGCGCCCGAGCGCGGGCGGCCGTCGGGGGTCGCCCCGACCGCAGGGACGCGGAGTCCGCACCCTACCTTCCCTCCCTGGGGGCACCGCCGCTGCGCTTCCGGGAGGGCGCGGACGCGCGCGACTACGCTTCGAGCCCGCCCGCAGCCGCCCCGCCCTCGCCGCACCTGACGCGCACCGAGTCCTCGGTCGCCCAGGCCAACCAGAGCGCGGCCCACGCGTCCCTCGCATCGGCTGAGGCCGCCGCGAAGGACGCAAAGGCCGACGACCCCTCCAACCCGAAAACCACTCCCGTCTCGATCCTGCCCGACACCGTGCGGCCCCAGGTCCAGGCCGAGGACTTCCTGCCCTTCTTCCTGGTGCCGGAGGCGGCCCCGGGCGCCGGCACGCCGCCCGTCCCCAGGGATCCCTCCAAGCCCGCACCCCTGCCTCCCAGCACCGCCACCTACACCCAGACGCCGAAATGACCCGAGCCCGTCCCCTCCCGAACGGCCCCGCCAGGCTGACCGCGTGCCTCGCGCTCGGACTGCTCGCGAGCGGATGGGCGCGCGCCTCGGAGGAGCCGCCCGCGGCCCCCGATCCGGCGCCGGCCCGGGTGCGGGCCCCCGCGAAGAACTCGCGGGCAGAGGAGCTGCGCGGCATCATCGCGGTCGGCTCGAGCATGACCGAGCGGGGCGACTATGACGGGGCGGAGATCGCCTTCCGGCAGGTACTCAACGCCAAGGACGCGCCGCCCGCCGACCTGCGCTCGGCGCTTCTCGGGCTCGCGCACATGCACCGCAAGCAGGGCGCCCTGGTCAAGGCCGCCGCCATCTACGAGAAGTACCTCCAGGAGTACCCGGGCGACGACCGCACACCCGACGCGCTCCTCGAGCTCGGCCGCACCCTGCGCGACATGGGGGCCTTCAAGACGGCGATCAACCGCTTCTACAGCGTCATCAACTCGACGCTGAAGATGCCCTCCGACGGCTTCACCCACTACGAGCAGCTCGCGAAGACCGCGCAGTTCGAGATCGCGGAGACCCACTTCCAGGCCGGCGAGTTCGAGGAGGCGAGCAAGTTCTTCTCGCGGCTGCGGCTGCTCGACCTCGCCCCCGCCGACCGCGCCCACGCCCACTTCATGGCGGCCTACTCGTTCTACCTCCAGGGCAAGCGCGAGGACTCGGTCACCATGCTCCAGAGCTACCTCGAGCAGTGGCCCGACGACGACAGCGTCCCCGAGGCCCGCTACCTGCTCGCAACCAACCTGCGCGCCCTGAAGCGCACCCAGGACGCCTTCGCCGCGACGCTCGAGCTGCTGCGGGCCGAGAAGTCCCGGGTGGCCGCCAACCCGAAGCGCTGGGCCTACTGGCAGCGGCGCACCGGCAACCAGCTCGCCAACGACTTCTTCGAGGACGGGGACATCCTGGACGCCCAGGAGATCTACTCCGGCCTGCAGGCACTCTCCGACGACCCCACCTGGCGGATGCCCGTTACCTACCAGCTGGCCCTCTGCTACGAGCGCCTCGGCAACGTGGACAAGGCTCGCGCCTCCTACCAGAGGATCATCGACGGGGTGGGAGCGAGCGCAGCGCCCAACCTGGTGGAGCTCAGCCAGCTCGCCACCTGGCGGCTTGCACAGCTCGACTGGCATGACACTGTCACCCACAAGGTCGCCTCGCTGATGGAGACCCAGACCGGCCACCTGCCAAGCCCGCCCATCGAAAAATCTCCCAAGTCCGCTCCATGACCCATTCGGACACCCTCCAGCAGCACCAGCAGCTCTGCGACGAGCTCTACCAGAGCGCCCTCGACGAGAACCGCGTGCTGCGCCAGGACCAGCGGGCCCCCGACGCCGCGATGGTCGCCCGCAAGCAGAACCTGCTCGCCCGCCTGGACCAGAGCCTCGACGCGCTGCGCACGCTCCCGGCCGTCTCGTCGCGCGACGGCGACTCGCTCGCCCAGCTTGACCGCGCCCGCTCGCGCATCCTGCAGATCCTCCAGCTCGAGAAGGAGAACGAGCTGATGCTCAACCGCATCACCGCCGGCGCGCGGCCCTCCGGGGCCACGGCCCCGGCGAGCGCGCTCCTCAAGAAGATCTACTCGCGCTCGGCCTAGGCCTCGGCCCTCAGTGCCGTGCGCTCGGGACCTCGAGCAGCGAGCTGATCTCGGACATGCGCAACTCGAGCTGGCGGCCCAGGGTCTTCAGGTGGGCGTGCGTGAGGCCGAGCAGCTGGAGCTGGGAGGCGTCCGGCATCGGGGGCGGCTCGGAGGCGGGGGAGCACACGAAGGTGCGCAGCCACTTGGACGCGTAGAGCAGGCAGGCCATGCGGGCGTAGCCGGCCGACGCGCGCGGGGCGTACTGCCAGCGCACGGGCTCCGACATCTCCCTCGGGAAGTCCCAGTGGCGCAGCAGCGCGGCCCCCGCCTCCGACTGCGTGAAGCCGAAGGCCGCCCGCTCGGCCTCGGTCGACTCGCGCGGGAAGCCTGCGCTCCTGAGCGAGAGGACCCGGGAGTTCCTCAGGCCCCATTCGTCTATGGCCACCATGCCGACGCAGTGAAGGAGGCCGTTCGTGTAGGCGACATTGCGGTCCTGTCCCGAGTGCTGGGCGATCATCTCGGCGGCGACCGCGCAGGCCACGGACTGGCGCCACAGGTCGTCGGCCTCGAGAGCGTAGGCCACCAGGGGGCGAACGAGCACCTGGGAGGCGACCGCGACCGAGACGAGCTCGTAGACCTCGTCGTAGCCGACCCGGTTTACGGCCTCGTCCACGGTGAGGCAGCGCGCGCCCTTGCTGTAGAACGCGCTGTTGGCCACCTGGAGCACGCGCGCGGCGATGCCCAGGTCGAGGCGGATCAGGCCCACGATCTCCTGCATCGAGGAGTTGGCGTCGCTCAGCAGCATCTTCAGGCGGGGCAACACCTTCGGCGCCGAGGGAAGCTGGCGGAGGTCCCGCACGATGTCCTCGGGGGTGAGCACGGTCGATGAAGGTGCGGGTTGCGCGGCGATCATGCGGTTATCAGCCTGCTTTATCGGTACATAGGGGAACTTCTTAGGCCAAATCGTCGCGTGAATGCCACGAAGCGTCGCAGGCCCGGGCGGATGCGCCCTCCTCAAGGGTGATTACACCCCTCAAGCCCGGGCCGCTGCGGGCCGATAACCCAAAGCATGAGCGTCGTCTCCATATCCCAGGATGACATTCTGCAGATCGCCAACACCTTCCCGGCGACGCAGCAGATCCTGGCCCAGCTCGGCAGCCTGCTACGCGACCCGGACGCGGGACTGAACGAGGTCACCGTCCTCATCAAGCGCGACGTCGCGCTCGCGGCCCGCCTGATCCGCATCGCCAACAGCGCGGCGATGGCCCAGGACGGGGGCGTGGCCTCGGTCGAGGACGCCGTCTCCCTGATCGGCTTCCAGGAGGTGTACCGGCTGGTCGGCTTCGCGGTCCTCGACCAGGTGAGCGACGGCGGCCTCTGGAGCTACGAGATCACCGGCAAGCGCTTCCACGAGAACTCGCTCTTCACCGCGCTCCTCATGGAGGAGCTGGCACCGGGGGCGAACGAGGACCCGCGCTACTGCTACACGATCGGCCTCCTGCGCTCGATCGGCAAGGTGGCGCTCAACCGCCTCGTGAAGGACGCCCCCCGCGGCGAGATCCTCAGGCTCGGCGAGGAGGAGCATCTCGGGGAGTGGGAGCAGAGCGTCTTCGGGATGACCAACCCCGAGGCCTCGGCCATCATCCTCAAGGCCTGGAAGTTTCCCCAGGAGATCGCGACCGCGATCGAGGGGCATTACACGCCCGAGGGCCGCAACGTGCCCCTCACCGACCTGCTGAACCTCGCCGCCGGAATGGCCGAGGTGCTCGGGCACGGCCTCGGCGGGGAGTGGAGCTACTGGCTCGACCGCGACGAGCTTTTCAGGAAGCTCGGCCTCGAGCCGAAGAGCGCCAACCGGATCATCGACAAGGCCCTCGACTCGTTCAACCGCCTGATCCGCACGGCGATCTAGCCGGCGGCGCCGACGCCCGGGGTGCGCTCGCGCTCGCCGGGGCCGGGGACGGCCCGGCCCGCAAGCGGAAGGTAGATCCTGAAGGTGCTCCCCTCCCCCGGCGCGCTCTCCACCTCCATCCAGCCCTGGTGCTGGCGCACGATCCCGTGCGCGGCGGCGAGGCCCATGCCCATCGCGTTCGCGACGCGCTTGGTCGTGAAGAAGGGCTCGAAGAGGCGCTGGCGCACCGCCGCGTCCATGCCGCAGCCGGTGTCCTCGAGGCTCAGGCAGGCGTAGGCAGCCGGCTCGACGCTGGCGTCCGGAGGGGGGCTGAGCGAGGCGCGCCCGATCTCGCGCACCTCGAGGGTCAGGCTTCCGCCCCCGGGCATCGCCTCGGCCGCGTTCGCGCCCAGGCTGCGGATCACCTGCTCGAGGAGCGTGGGATCGGCGTCGACCCAGACGGGCGCCCCCTCGGAGGGCAAGCAGAGCTCGACGCCGGGCCCGAGCCGCGCCGCGAGCTCGGCCCGCGAGCGCGCGACCACCTCGCGGAGGTCGAGCCGGCGCACCTTCAGGAACTGCTGCTGGCCAAAGGAGACGAGCTTGCCCGTCAGGTCGGCCGAGCGGCGGGCCTCGATGTCGAGCGCCCGGATCTCATCGACCACGTCCGGAGACAGGCCCGAGCGCTGCAGCAGCTCGTCGAGCCTCATCATGGTCGAGGTGAGGATGTTGTTGAAGTTGTGGGCGATGCCGCCGACCAGCTGCCCGAGGGACTGGAGCTTCTGGGTGCGCCGCAGCTGGTCCTCAAGCGCCACCCGGTCGGTGACGTCGCGCGAGTTGAGCACCAGACCGCCGACAGCGGACTCGCCCGTGGCGTTGCTGCCCACCGTCTCGAAATGCCGGAAGGACCCGTCGGCGTGGCGCAGCCTCCACTGGATCGACTGCAGCGAGCGGGGGGTCAAGAGCAGCCGCTCGAGGAACTGCTGGCCCTTCGACTGGTCGTCCGGGTGCACCCGCCCAAGGAGCGGCAGGTCCTCCATCGAGGCGGCCTCCGATCCCAGGGCCGAGGTCACCGCCGGGCTCGCGAAGCGCACGCAGCGGGCGGCGTCCACGACCATGATCACGTCCGAGGAGTGGCGCACGAGCGCCTCGGAGCGCGCCCGGCTTTCCCGCTGCACCTCTTCGGCCATCCAGCGGTCGCTGTCGCGCATGACGCTGATCTCGCGCAGCAGCAGGAAGACGAAGAGGAGCACGACGCAGCAGACCAGCTCGGTCATCACGTCCGGCGAGACGCGCCCGAGGGTCACGAGGCCGAGCAGCCACGCGCTCACCATCGCGATCGTGATGATGGGAAGCGGCCCGGAGGCCGGCGGACGCGCGGAGTCGGCGCCCGTCGGCTTGTCCACCTCGATGCGCCGCGCCGCCACCAGCGCCACGAGCAGCGCAAGGGCGTCCAGGATGTCGATCCAGTTGATCGCGGTGGTGGAGATGAAGCCCTGCACGCTGTCCAGGAGGAAGAGGAGGTCCGCCAGCCACGAGATGCCGATGCCCGTGACGAGGAGCCCGAACGCCTCCTGCGACGGCAGCGGGCTGCGGGTCAGGATCACGATGTTCAGGCCGAGGATGCCCGAGAAGATCATGATCGGGTACGCCATCACGACGACGGCGCCGAACCCGCTGCTCGATGCGAGCCCCGGCTTCACCGCGAAGATCCAGAGCGGCAGGCCCGCGCCCACGACGAAGACCACGCTGTCGATCAGGATCCGGCCCATGCCGACGACCCGACGCTCGGCCCGCGGCATGCGCAGGAGGCCCCAGAGGGTCACGGGGTAGATGAGCAGGAACAGGAGGTCGGCCGGGTTGAAGGGCACGTGGCTGCCGGGGTTCAGGAACCAGTCCAGCACCACGTAGGCGCAGGCGAGCGCCCCGATGGCGCTGGCCAGGGCGATCCCGCGCAGGCCCGCGCGGAATCCCTCCTGGAGGCCCTCGCGGCGGGAGGCGCGCAGGAAGGCGGACCCCGACGCGGCGTTCAGGATCCCGAGCACGAGGCCCGCCGAGCAGCGCTCGGCGAGCCCTCGACCGGGGGCGCTGAGCAGCCAGAGCACGAGCAGAGCCGCCACCGACACCCAGAGCTGGGTGGTGGTGACGCCGCGGCGGTACCAGGCGGCCGGCTGGCCGTTCGGGGAGCTGTCGGGGAGGGCTTTGATCCAGATGTATCGGCCCCGCCGACCGCCGGATGATGTAAAATAATGCCTATTCGGGGCCTTGGGAAGGCGAACCGGCGGGCAGCCCTGCGCCGGCGTGCGCCTCGCCTCCCGTGACCCCCAGCCAGTCCAGGGCCTCGTCGATGCGGGGGAACACCCCGATCGCGGTGTCCCCCGCGCTCACCCGGTAGGCCTCGTACATGCGGAAGAGGCCGAACACGCTCGGCTTATGCGAGACGAAGGCCCGGCGTGCGTCAGGCTGGAAGAGGCTGCGGGCGGCGAGCTCGGAGAGCTCCTCGGCGCTCATCTCCACCCGGTCTATCTCCCGGCCGTCGAGAAGCTCGGCATAGGTCGGGTCGAAGCCGGGGTCGGACGCCATCACGCGCCGGTGGGCGCACGCCTCCGCATAGGTAAGAATGCCGTAAGCGCGGGAGATGACGAGCTGCCTGTCGCGGTGGATCCGGTAGTCGGTGGGCATGCGAGGGACCGGCTAGCGGGCGGCCAGCCGGGAGGGAATGAAGCGCTCGGAGTCGGAGATCAAGGCCCTCACATCGGCGCCCAGGGCCCGGCATGGAGCGTTTTCTTGGGGGCAGGCCGGGGACGCCGATCCGCCTTCAAGTTTCGGCCGCCGGTGCCGATCTACTCCCCATCTTTGATCCACCTGCAGATCGGGGAGGCGCAGGCACTTGCCTCAAGGCCGCCCCGGGTTCCGCAGGCCCAACTGAAACCACCTCAAACGCCCCGCACCGTGTCCAAGCAACTCACGATTGGTAAGAAGATCACCCTCGGATTCGGACTCATCTTCGGCCTGCTCACCGTGGTGGCCCTGATCGCCTACTTCGCCCTGGGTGTCGCCGGCCGCCGGCTCACGCTCTTCGCTGACAGCGCCCAGGAGACCTACGCGGCCTCGAGCCTCGAGTCCTCGATGCAGGCGCTCAAGCTCGCCGTGAATGACTTTCTCGCCACCGGCACTCCGGAGAGCGTGGCCGCCTGCGACACCGCGCGCTCCAACCTGGACGCGGACCTGGCGAACGCCGGGCGCCTGATCGTCGACCCCGAGAGGTCCTCGCAGATCGCGCGCGCTCGCGACCTCCTCTCGCAGTACAACGGCGCCTTCGGCGAGCTCGTGTCCCTCCAGAAGGACCAGGCCTCGGTCGAGACCGGCATCCTGGCACCCCAGGCCAAGACGATCAGCGAGGGGCTCCAGCTGCTTCTGAGCCAGGCGAAGAACCAGGGCGACATGAACGCGGCCTTCCAGATCTCCAACGCCCTGCAGGCCTTCTTCGAGTGCTCGAGCCTCGTGAACTCGTTTCTCCTCACGTCCGACCCGGCCAAGGCCAAGAAGGCCGGGGACTCGCTCGCGATCACCGTCGGCCAGATCCAGAAGATCGAGAAGGACCAGGTCGAGATGGAGAAGCTCGACGCCTCCCTGAAGGACGACGCCCGCAAGGCGCTGCTCGCCTCGCTTGAGTCCTCCGCCGGCCAGTTCAAGGGCGGCCTGGACCGGGTCATCGCCGGCAAGAATTCCCGCGACAAGATCCTCGCCGAGCGCATCAACAAGGTGGCCCCGGAGTTCACGGCCACCCTGGCCAAGGTAAAGGGCTCGGTTCACGACTACCAGAACGACCTCGAGGCCCGCACGCGCCTGGAGCAGCACCGCAACGAGATCGTGGTGTCGTCCGTGACTGGGATCGGGCTGCTCGTCGGCATGGTCTTCGCATGGCGGATCATCCGCAGCGTCACCCTCCCCATCACCAAGGCGGCCGAGCACCTCGCGACTGAGTCGGAGAAGGTGCACCAGTCGGCCCTCCAGGTGGCCCAGGCGAGCCAGTCGATCGCCGAGGGCGCCTCCCAGCAGGCCGCGTCGCTCGAGGAGACCAGCTCGTCGCTGCACGAGATGGCCGACATGACGCTGCGCAATTCCGAGAGCGCCCAGGACGCCAAGGTCCTCGCCAACGCGGCGCGCGAGACGGCCGACGCCGGCGCCGCCGACATGGTCCAGATGAAGGCCGCCATGGGCGCCATCAAGGACTCGAGCGTGGAGATCTCGAAGATCATCAAGACGATCGACGACATCGCATTCCAGACGAACATCCTGGCCCTGAACGCGGCCGTCGAGGCCGCCCGCGCCGGCGAGGCCGGCCTCGGCTTCGCGGTCGTGGCCGAGGAGGTCCGGCGCCTCGCCCAGCGCTCGGCCGAGGCCGCGAAGGAGACCGCCGAGAAGATCTCCATGTCCACCGACAAGAGCGAGCAGGGCGTGAAGATCAGCGAGAAGATGGCCGGCAACCTGGCCGCGATCCTCGACAAGACCCGCCAGCTCGACGAGCGCATCGCCGAGATCGCGGAGTCCTCGAAGCAGCAGAACCAGGGCATCGGCCAGCTCAACAACGCCGTCGCCAGCATGGACAAGGTCACCCAGGACAACGCGGCGCTCGCCGAGGAGTCGGCGGCCGCCTCCGAGGAGTTGAAGGCCCAGGCCGACGAGGTCCGCCGGGAGGTCGAGGGGCTGATGCGCATGGCGCACGGCGGCACGATCGCCCAGGTGGAGGCGCAGGCCGAGACCCGGCCCCTCGTGTTCGAGGACCGTCCCCTCAAGTCGGCGACGCGGCCGAAGAAGCCGCAGCCCGCGGCCCCGGACGGCGACGACCCTTTCAGCGACGCCGTCCCGCAGGCCGAGGACGTGGCCGCGTAGGGCCGCGGGCCCTCAGTGGATTCGCGCCAGGATACTGCCGTCGACCAGGTCGGTCGCGGCGGACTTGGGCAGCTTGAAGACCTCGCAGCTGCGTTCCCAGGTCGCGGGCCGCATCTCTCCCAGGTGGTCCGACTCGGCCTTCGCGTACTTCTCAAGCTCGCCCAGCGACTTCTCCTGGTAGGTCACGTCATCCTTGGGCAGGTAGCGCGCGACGATCATCTCAGCGCACGCCCGCGGGCGCGAGAAGGCCTCCCGCCACCCGCGGTTGGTGGCCCTGAGGAAGGCGGCGAGCACCTCGGGGCGCCCCCGCACGAGCGCCTCGGGGGCAAAATAGACCTGCGAGTACGTGACGAAGCCGTTGTCGCGCCCCTGGAAGGTCCTGGTGGGATGGCCCCCGAGCTCGATCCCCACCTTCTCGTCGATCGCGTAGGCCACCTGGGCGTCGATCTTCCCGGCCCCGAGCGACGTCAGGTCGTCGCCGATGTCGACGGTGTGGACGTCCTCCTTCGCCAGGCCGTTGAAGGCGAGCATCAGCTCCAGCTGAGGGTGGTCGTAGGAGTGCAGCCCGATCGTGCGCCCCTTCAGGTCGCGGAAGGCCTTGATGGGGCCGTCCCTGAGCGTGAGGATGCACAGGGGCGAAGCCTGCAGCATGGTCGCGAAGGCCTTGATCGGCTGGTGGGCGGCTCGCGCCCGCAGGAGCACGAGCCCGTCGGCCACCCCGATCACGTTCGGGGCCGCGAGCACCGGTTCGACAGCGGACGGCATGGTGGACAGGTCGATCGCCCGAACCGAGACATCGAGTCCCTCCGCGGCGTACCAGCCCTTCTCCTTGGCCACGAGCACCCCCGCGAACTGTGCGTTGGGGATCCAGTCGAGCTGGACGGTAAGCGGGGCGGCCGCCCTGCAGGCAAGCGCGCAGAGGAGCGCGGCAGCGGCCAAAGGGATTCTGGTGGGCAACAACATCGGCGACTTTCAGCAGGAGCCGCGCCAAGCCACGGCGCGGGTGTCCCTCCTAGGCTCCGGGCTTGGCGGCGGTCAGCGCCTCGTACCCGGAGATGACGTCGAAGAGCTCCTCGTCGATCGCCTCCTGCCTCATCCGGTGGTAGGTTCGGTTGAGGTCGACCAGCATGTCATCGATGTTCTTCTCCGCCCGCTGCATCGACGCCAGGCGGCTCGCGTTCTCGGAGGCCAGGGACTCCGCGCACGCCTGGAAGAGGGAGACGAAGAGGAACTCGCGCAGGAACGCGGGCAGCGCCGGGGTGGGACCCTCGATCACCTGGACCAGGACCTTCGTCGGCCAGGGCTCCGCCGAGATCCTAGCCTGCCACGCCCGGTCGAACGGGAGCAGGAGCTTGCCGACGGGCGCGTACGAGGAGGCCGCGCGGGGGGCGTTGTGGAAGACGTACACGTCCGAGACCTCCCGCTTCTCGAGCGCGTGCTCCACGGCGATCAGGATCTCGCCGACCATGGACGTGATGGAGCCGACCGACGTCGGCAGCGCCATCGGCGGGTTCCCCGCCTGCGCCGCCTCGGGCAGGAGCGCGCGCACGCGCTCCCCGACCGCCCAGAGCTTGCAGGTCGTTCCCTTCAAGCCCTCCAGCCAGTGCTCCGCGTAGTCGGCGACCACCTCGTTGAACCGCCCGACGAGCCCCTGGTCCGACCCGAACACCACTGCGCCCACCCTCGGCGGCGGCCCGTGGTGGCTCGGCGCGCCCTTGGGCTGGGGCCCGCGCTCGCGCAGGCACGCCCCCAGCCCGAGCTCGAGGGTTCGCGCGTAGTCGTCGAGCGCGCGGACCGACCGCTCGTACTGTCCGATGCTCGACACCGCCAGCGCCTTCATGGCCCGGACGACGCCCTCCAGGTCGCCGGCGGTGGTGATCCTTCGGCTCAGGCTAAGGGCCGCCCCGCTCATGGGGCGGGCGGGTTCGGACTCGGGGCGGGAACCAGCGGCGCCAGCACGCGCCGGGCCGTGTCCAGGATCGCCGTGTGGTCCGCGGCCGACAGGCTGACGGCCGCGGCCGCGTGCTCCCGCACGTCCTTCGGCAGCTGGCACACGGCCGCGCGCAGCTCGCGCACGCCCTGCGCGACGCGGTCGACCGGGACCGGGTCGAACAGGCCGGCCGTCAGGGCGACCAGGATGACGATCTGGTCGGTGAGGGGCACGGGCTGCGACTCGGGCTGGATGAAGCAGGCGCGGATGCGCCGGCCGTGGTCGATCGTGCGGCCGGTCGCCGCGTCCAGCCGCGTCCCGAACTTGGCGAAGGCCTCCAGCTCCGCGAACTGCGAGTAGGCGAGCTTCAGGTCCCCTGCGATCGCGCGATAGGCCGGGCGCTGGGCCTCGCCCCCGACCCGCGACACCGACTTGCCCGCGTCGACCGCGGGCATCACCCCGAGCTCGAAGAGCTTCGGCGAGAGGTAGATCTGGCCATCCGTGATCGAGATCAGGTTCGTGGGGATGTAGGCCGAGATGTCCCCGGCCTCCGTCTCGATGACCGGCAGCGCCGTCAGCGAGCCGCCCCCGCGCTCCTTCGAGAGGTGAGTCGAGCGCTCGAGCATGCGCGAGTGGATGTAGAAAATGTCGCCCGGGAAGGCCTCGCGCCCGGGCGGGCGGCGCAGCAGGAGCGAGAGCTCGCGGTAGGAGCGCGCATGGTGCGTCAGGTCGTCGTAGACGATCAGCACGTCCCGGCCGCACTCCATGAAGTGTTCGGCGATGCTCGTGGCCGCGTACGGCGCGATGTAGGCGAGGCCGGGCGCCGCCGCGCCGTCGGCCACCAGGACCACGGTGTAGTCCATGGCACCGGCCGCCTGGAGCGAGGCGACCACCTTGGCCACGGCCGAGGCGCGCTGGCAGATGGCGCAGTAGACGCACAGGACGTCCTTGCCGCGCTGGTTGAGGATGGTGTCGATTGCGATCGTGGTCTTCCCGGTCTCGCGGTCCCCGAGGATCAGCTCCCTCTGCCCGCGCCCCACCGGCACGAGTGCGTCGACCACGATCAGCCCGGTCTGGAGGGGCACGGAGACCGACTGCCGGTCCATGATGGGCGGCGCCGGACGCTCGACGGGCCGGCGCTCCGTTCCGGGAACGGGCCCGCGGTTGTCGAGGGGATCGCCGAGCGGGTCGACGACCCGCCCGAGGAGCCCGTTGCCGACCACGATGTCCGCGACCCGCCCGGTGCGCTCGACCTCGTCCCCGGCGCGCAGCTCCTGGAATTCGCCAAGCAGGATCACGCCCACCTCGTGCTCGTCGACGTTGAAGGCGATTCCCAGGAGGCCGCCCTTGAACCTCACGAGCTCCTCGAAGCCCACGCCAGGCAGGCCGGAAACGCGGGCGATACCGGTGGAGATGCTGAGCACGGTGCCCACCTCGTGCGTCTTAAGAACGGGGCTGAAGGCCTCGCGCGCCTCCCGCAGGTCACCGAACGCGCGGTCCAGCGCGGCGTCGAGGGTTCCGGCGCGGGCGTTCATACCGCGGCCGCGTTCACGTGGGTGGCCGCCACGGCCGCCCCCGGCTTCGCACCGGGCCCCTGCGAGTCCAGCAGGCCCCCCACCCTCCGATCGAGGGCACCGAGATACTCGGCGATGCTCCAGCCCACCTTTTGCCCCCCGGCGCGCAGCTCGATGCCGCAGACCGTGGTGTCCGAGTCGGCGAACCTCACCTTCACCTCGGTCGAGAACGTCTCGTTGAGCGCGTTCTGGATCGCGGCGCGCTGCGCCCCGGGGATGTCGAAGGTGCTGGTGACCACCGCGGGCTCGGCCGAGCCGCGCAGCGCCGCGCCCAGCGCCTCCTTCGACTGGGCGTCCATCTGCCGCAGCCGGCGGGTGAAGACCTCTCCCATGCGCTCCTCCAGGCTCACCGTGGCGAGGTCCGCGAGGGTCTTTCGGGCGATGGCGAACACCTCGTCGCTGGCGCTGCGCCTCACCTGGGCGCCCAGGGCCGAGAGCTCGTCGCGCAGGGAGGCCTGCTGGCTGGCGCGCAGGGCGTCGGCCTCCTTGCGCGCGTCCCCCACCAGGCGGTCGTGGTCGGCCTTGGCGTCGTCCACCGCCTTGGCAAGGAGCGTGGCGCGCTGGTCGTCGAAAGCCTTGTCCTTGGCCTGGAAGTCGTCCCTGGACTTCTGGGCCTCCGCCCTCTTTGTGTTGGCGTCGGCAACCTCGGCGGCGATGCGCTTCTCGCGGGTGTCGATGGCGGCGAGGACCGGCTTGTAGAGGAAGTGCTTCAGCAGCCAGACGAGGATGATGAAGTTGAGCGCCTGGGCGCCCACGGTGAACCAGTCAATGAGCATGGCTATTTGGCGCCCGCCTTGGCGATCACGTGGGTCCAGAAGGGATTCGCGAAGATGAGGATCATCGACACGACGAAGGTGTAGATCGCGGTCGACTCGATCATCGCAAGCCCGACGAACAGGGTGCGCGTGATGGTCGACGAGGCGTCGGGCTGCTGCGCGAGCGAGGTGAGGGCGCTGGCGACGGCGCGGCCCTCGCCGAGGGCCGGCCCCATGCAGCCGAAGCCGGTGGTGATGCCGGCTGTGGCGATGGAGGTGACGGCGATGATGGTGGTAGGGTCCATGGGAGTCCTTGGGTTTGCTGGAACGGGTTATGGGTGGGCGGGCGCGGCCTTGGGGGCCGGCTTCGGCGTCGGCGACCGCGTGGCTGCCGCGATGTAGACCGCGGCAAGAATTCCGAAGATGTAGGCCTGGACCATGCCCGTCAGCAGCCCGAGCGCCGTCATGGCGACCGGGAAGATGAACGGGGTGATGGTGAGGAGGATCGCGACAATCATCACGCCGCTCATCATGTTGCCGAAGAGGCGCACCGCCAGGGCCAGCGTGCGCGAGAACTCGCTGATGATGTTGAAGGGGAGCATGATGAAGGACGGCGTCGTGTAGCTCTTCAGGTAGCTCCAGAGGCCCTGCGCTCGGACGCCGTAGAACGGCACGGCCACGAACACGAGGAGCGCGAGCGCGGCCGTCGTGGAGAGGGAGCCGGTCGGCGGCTTGAAGCCCGGGATGATCGTGCCGAGGGCGGCCGTGCCGACGAAGAGGAAGAGCGTGGCGAGGAAAGCGAGGTAGCGCCCCGGGTTGTCGACGCCCAGCTCCTTGATCTGCTCCTGGATGGCGCCGACCAGGATCTCAAGGGTGGCCTGCCAGCGGGAAATCACGGCGCCGGTGGCGAGCCTGCGGGTGATCAGCCACGCTCCCGCCGACATGGCAACCATCATGATCCAGGTCGTCAGGACGGTGAGGTTCAGCTTGGCGAACCCGTGCTGCCAGAGGATGTCCTGGTCGGTCGTGAGGTTCATGGGTGCGCGTCCTTCGCTGGCGACTGCGCGGGCTTGGGGTGGGCGCGCGTCATGTGCGCCACGACCGGGCGGGCGACCAGGAAGCCGAGCATGCAGGCGAGCCACCGCCTCCAGTCCTCGCGCGCGACCAGGATGAAGCCCGTGGCGACCAGCGCCATGCGGACCACGATGCTGCCGAGGAACCAGGCGGCAGGCCGGCTTGAGGACACGCCGCGCAGCACCGTCCACCAGAGGCCGCCGTAGAAGGCGCCCCCGAGCAGCAGGCCCGCGAGAAGGGCTAGGAGGATGCGGGGCACGTCATTCATCCTTGGAGTCGGGCTCGTCGCCCATCGACTTGTTCTCCTGAGCCACCCAACGCCACGCGTTGAAGCAGCCCAGTGCGAGCCCGGCCACGAGCAGCATCAGGGTCCACGAGCGCGGGCCCGGGTGGTGGTGGTCGATCCAGAGCCCGAGGAGCGCCCCGGCCACGGTGGGCACCGCGACGGACCAGCCCACGAGCCCGGTCATGCCGAGGCCGAACCAGACGCCCCTCGGTCCGTCCCGCTCGGCCTTGAGCTTGCGCGCGGCCTTGTCGGAGATCTCCTCGAGGAATCCCTCGCGCGGATCCTTGGGTCCGGGCTTGGGGTCATCGCTCATGGGTGAAGTGTTCGAGGCGGTCCACGAAGCCCACCTCGATCTTGGCGACGGCCTGGCGGACCCGCTGCTCGCCCGTGTCGAAGGTGAGGAACTGGCGCTTCACGGAATCGTGCAGGCTGCCGAGGTCCGTGCCCGAGATCGCGCGCCGCACCGAGACCAGAACCTGGTCGCCGTCCTTCACGAGCACGCCCTGGTCGACGGCCACGTAGGTGACGCCCTGCCCCTCGACCTCATAGGTGAGGATTCCGGGCGCCAGGGCCGCGACGCAGTCCCGGCGGTGCGGGAGGATCCCGAAGGACCCGTCGGGAGTCTCGGCCACGATGCGGGAGACGTTCGGCTTGTCCGCAAGCACCTCGAAGGGAAGGAGAATCTTGAGGGTCATGCGCTGGGAGGGGGCTTGGGGGCGCCCTGCGGGGCCCTGGGGCCCGGGGCTGCCTCGGCCGCCTTGGGAGCCGCGGGGACGGCAGGCGCCTGCGCGGGCTCGGCTTGAGGGGCTGCGGCCTTGGCCTCCTTGGGCGGCGCGCCGGAGGCCCCCTTCGCGGCGACCGCGGCGGCGGCCTTCGGCGGCTGCGGCTTGGGGGCGGGCTCCGGCTTCTTGGCCTCGCTGATGGCACCGATCATGTAGAGCGCGCTCTCCGGATAGTCCTTGTACTCGTCCCGGAGGATGCGCTCGCATCCGTCGAGCGAGTCCTTGAGGCTCACGGTCTTGCCCTTGATCCCGGTGAACTGCTCGGTGGCGAAGAACGGCTGCGTCAGGAACCGCTGGAGCCTGCGGGCCCGGCCGGCCGCGAGACGGTCGTCCGGCGAGAGCTGCTCCATGCCGAGCATCGAGATGATGTCCTTCAGGTCCTCGTAGCGGGCGAGCGTCTTGCGGACCGCCTGCGCGAGCTCGTAGTGGGCGTCCCCGACGATCGCCCGCGTCGCCATCTTGGAACTCGACTGGAGCAGCTCTATGGCCGGGTAGAGCCCCTCGCTCGCGCGCTTGCGCGAGAGCACGATCGAGGCGGAGAGGTGCGAGAACACGTGCACGGCCGCGGGGTCCGTGAGGTCGTCGGCAGGGACGTACACGGCCTGGATCGAGGTGATCGACCCGTGGAGGGTGTTCGCAACGCGCTCCTCCAGCCCGGAGAGCTCCGTGCCCATCGTGGGCTGGTAGCCCATCCTCGAGGGCATCTGCCCGAGGAGGCCCGAGACCTCCATGCCCGCCTGGATGAAGCGGAAGATGTTATCCACGAGGAACAGGACGTCGCGGTGCTCGTCGTCCCGGAAATACTCGCAGATCGTGAGCGCGGTGTTGCCCACCCTGAAGCGGCTGCCGGGCGGCTCGTTCATCTGGCCGTACACCATCACCATGTTCTTGAGCACGTCGGCCGCCTTCATGGCGCTGTAGAGCTCCTCGCCCTCGCGGCAGCGCTCGCCGATGCCGCAGAAGACGCTGATGCCCTTCTCGTGGCCGAGCATGTTGTGGATCATCTCCGTCAGGAGCACGGTCTTGCCCACGCCCGCGCCGCCAAAGAGCCCGGCCTTGCCCCCGCGCTCCAGGGGGATCAGGACGTCGATCGCCTTGATCCCGGTCTCGAAGACCTCGGACTTGGTAGAGCGCTCCGCGAGCGTCGGCGGGGCGTGGTCGCTGTCCCGCCACGCGACGGGACCGGGGGCGGGCATGCGGTCGATCGGGTCCCCGAAGACGTCGAACATGCGCGAGATGATGGCCTTGCCGACGGGCGACCTCAGGGGCTCACCGGTGTCCCTCACCACCATCCCCCGCGCTAGGCCCTGGGTGGTCGTGAGCGCGATGCCCCGCACCCGCCGGGCATCGAGCTGGGCGAGCACCTCGATCACCATCCTGTCGTCCGGGCCCGTGCGCAGGACGGAGTTGACCGGAGGCAGTCGGACGTCGAAGGCGGCGTCCACCACGCTGCCCCTGACCGCGACGACGGACCCGAGGTTCGGGGTGTGGGCCGCGTCAATCATGGACGGGGCTTCGGTTGGCTGCGCCGCGGTGGGTTCAAGGTGAAGGGGTGGTCGCTGGGCCGCGACCGGACCCGGGGGAGACTACCGTTTTGAACGGGGCTGCGAGATGGGGTGAAACCCGCCCGATCCACTAGGACAGGCGCAGGCGCCGCAGGACCGGGACCTTCGCGAGGTCGAGGAGGACCGCGAAGGCCGCCGCGCCCGCGAGCATGCATGCGATCCACAGGGGCGGGACAGGCGCCATGGCCACGCCCCAGAGGGCAAGCGCGGAGGCGATCGCCACGTCCGCGACGCTCGAAGCGACCAGCCAGCCGCTGGGGGGCGAGGTCCACAGCCCGAGTCGCACCCGGTTGCAGTACGTGGTCGCCTGGTTTCCGAAGACGATGGCGAGGAACGCAAAGGTCCTGAGCGGCTCGATGGCCGGCCCCAGCCGGCCCCGCGCAACCAGGAGCACCGCCAGGCAGTAGCCGAGCTCGCAGAAGCCCATGAAGGCGCCCGCCAGGGTGAGGCCCCCGACATGCCACGCGTTGGGTTTGGGGGAGGGGCGGACATTGTCCGTGGTGAGCGACATCCCGAGGAGATCGCCGGTCAGCATGACGATCACCATCAGCATCGGGGTGAGGATGGCGTGCCCGGTCAGCACGAGGCCCGCGGCCAGAAAGAGCACCTGCACGATCTTCTTGGTCACCGAGTTGAGCGTGTAGGTGAGGATCCTCTGGAAGGTGATCCGGCCCTCCTTCACCGAGGCGACGATCCCCCCCAGTCCCGGCTTCGTCAGCACGATGCCGGCCGCCGCCTTGGCCACGTCGGTTGCGGTGGCGACGGCGATGCCCATGTGCGCCTGGCGCAGCGCAGGCGCATCGTTCGCGCCGTCGCCGCACATGCCCACGGTGTGCCCGCTCCTCTGGAAGGCCTTCACCAGGGCGAATTTCCCCTCGGGAAGCACCCCGGCGTAGACGGAGTATTGCTCGGGCCGAGCGTCGGGGGGCACCGCCCCGGGCGGGCACGCGGGGCCCTCGAGACCCACCTCGCGGGCCGCGATGAGCGCGGTCTCCGGTGCATCACCCGTGATCATGACCGTGCGCACGCCGAGGGTGCCGAGCTCGGCCACGAGGGCGGAGGAGTCCGCGCGGGGCGGGTCGCTCAGGCCGATCACCCCGGCGAGCCTCAGGTTGCCTGGGGCGCCCGCGGCTACCGCGAGCACGCGCATCCCGCTCGCCTCCATCTGGGCGGCGACCCCGGACGCCTCGGGACAAGCCTGGCATAGGCGCGAGACCACGTCGAAGGCCCCCTTCACCGCAAGCTCGGCGCCGCCGCCGGGTGAAAGCGTGGCCTGGGACATCTTGGTCGCGGGGTCGAAGTGCGAGAAATGGAGGAGCGCGGGTAGGCCCGCCGCCGGATGGAGCAGGGCCGCCGAGCGCACCGCGGCGTCCACGGTGTCCTGTCCGCCCTCCGAGCTGGCCAGGGAGGCGAAGCCGAGCACGTGGGCTTCGTCGAAGCCCTGCATCGGGCGGGTCTGCGTGACGCTGAGCTCGTTGCAGGTCAGGGTTCCGGTCTTGTCCGCGCAGAGCACGTCGATGCTCGCCGCCTCGTCAACCGCCGACAGCCGCGTCGGCAGGACGCCGACCCGGCCGAGGTCCCTCGCGCCCACCGCCGCGGCCAGGGTGAAGGTGGCGGGAAGGGCCACCGGGACCGAGGCCAGGACCGCAGTCAGCACGAGGGTAATGATCTCGCTTGGGGGGCGCCCCAGGTGGTGCGCGTAGAAGGCCAGGGCCACCGTGATCGCACCGTTGCAGATCGCGAGGTTGCGCACCACGCGGAAGACGGCCTTCTGCTGCGTGCTCTCGACGCTCGCCGTGCGGACGAGCTCCGCCGATCTCCCGAACTTGCTGCGGCTGCCCGTGGCCGTCACGAGCGCCTCGGCCTCCCCGCGCCTGACGAGCGCCCCGGAGAAGGTGAGGACGCCGGGGCCGGCGTCGATCGGGATCGACTCGCCGGTCAGCATCGACTGGTCAATCAGGACCTCCCCTCCGGTCAGGGTCACGTCGGCGGGCACGCGCCCCCCGAGGCTCAGCTTCACCCGGTCGCCCGGCACCACCTGCGCGGCGGGAACCACCCTCCATTTTCCATCCCGGAGCACCGAGGCGCTGAGGGCGAGGCGGGACCTGAGCGCCACCAGAGTAGCCTGGGCCCTCCCCTCCTGCACGAAGCCGAGGAGCGCGTTGAACGTGAGCAGGGCAAGCAGGATCGACCCCTCGACATACTTGCCCAGGCAGATCTCCAGCACGAGCGCGGCCTCGAGCAGCCAGGGGACGGGCGCCGAAAACTGCGAGAGGACCCTCCAGAGCACTCCAGGCCGCGTGTCGGGCAGCGAGTTCGGACCCCACGCCGCGAGTCGGCTCGTTGCCTCGGCGGCCGAAAGGCCCCCGGCCGGCGTGGCCGGGGGAGGTGGCGGCTGCTTGGACTCTGCGGTCATCGCACGGCGGTCCCCGGCCCCTGCGTCATCACCGGTCGGGACAGGCCCGGGCTCCTAGATCTTGCCTGCGTCGGGATTGCCCCATTTCCAATTCCGGATCTCGGGCAGGTCCTGGCCGTGCTTGTCGATGTACAGCTTGTGCTCGACCAGCTTGTTGCGGATGGCCTGCTTCAGGTAGTCACCCTCGGAGCCGAGCTGGGGGAGCCGGTCTACGGCGTCCTGCGCGAGGTGAAAGCGGTCCAGCTCGTTCTGGACCCGGATGTCGAAGGGGGTCGTGATCGTCCCCTCCTCCTTGTAGCCCCTCACGTGGATGTTCCGGTTGGTGCGTCGGTAGGTGAGCCTGTGGACAAGCCACGGATAGCCGTGAAACCCGAAGATGATCGGCTTGTCTTTCGTGAATAGGGCATCGTAGTTCCGGTCGCTGAGGCCGTGGGGATGCTCGGTGTCGGGCTCGAGCCTCATCAGGTCCACGACATTGATCACCCGGATGCGCAGGCTCGGCAGGTACCGCCTGAGGATCGAGACCGCCGCCAGGATCTCGAGGGTCGGGGTGTCGCCGCAGCAGGCCATGACGAGGTCCGGCTCCCCCCCCTGGTCGTTGCTGGCCCACGTCCAGATGCCCACGCCGAGGGTGCAGTGCACGACGGCTTCCTCTATGGTGAGCCACTGCGGTAGGGGATGCTTGCCCGCAACCACCACGTTCACGTAGTCGCGGCTCCGCAGGCAGTGGTCGAACACCGACAACAGGCAATTGGCGTCGGGCGGGAGGTACACGCGCACGATCTCGGCCTTCTTGTTGATGACGTGGTCCAGGAAGCCGGGATCCTGGTGGGTGAAGCCGTTGTGGTCCTGCTGCCAGACATGGGAGGCGAGGATGTAGTTGAGGGAGGAGATCTTCCTGCGCCAGGGCAGCTCCAGGGTCACCTTGAGCCATTTCGCATGCTGGCTGAACATCGAGTCGATGATGCGGATGAACGCCTCGTAGCTGTTGAAGAGGCCGTGGCGGCCCGTCAGCAGGTAGCCCTCGAGCCAGCCCTCGCACTGGTGCTCGCTCAGCATCGAGTCGAGGACGCGCCCCTCCGGGGCGAGCCACTCGTCGTTGTCCACGTGCTTCGCGTCCCACTGCCGGTTGGTGACGTCGAACACGGCGCCAAGGAGGTTGGACAGGGTCTCGTCGGGGCCAAACACCCTGAAGTTGCGCGGATTGAGGCTGATCACGTCCTTCAGGAACCGGCCGAGCACCATCGTGTCCTGGCCCTCGATGGCGCCGGGAGCCGGGACCGCGAGCGCGTGGTCGCGGAAGTCCGGCATGTCCAGGTCGCGCAGCAGGATGCCGCCGTTCGCGTGCGGGTTCGCCCCCATGCGGCGGTCGCCCTCGGGCGCGAGCTCGGCGAGCTCGGCAATCAGGCGGCCTCTCTTGTCGAAGAGCTCGTCGGGCCTGTAGCTCTTCATCCAGGCCTCGAGGAGCTTCACGTGCTCGGGATGGTCGGCGTCGACAAGCATAGGAACCTGGTGGGCTCGGAACGTGCCCTCGATCTTGAGCCCGTCGACGTACTTGGGACCGGTCCAGCCCTTGGGGGACCGGAGCACGACGACCGGCCATCGCGGCCGCGTCGCGTCCTTGCTGCCGCGAGCGTGCTTCTGGATCCGCCGGATCTCCTCGATGGCCGTGTCCATCGCAGCCGCCATCAGCTGGTGCATCTTCTGCGGGTCGTCGCCCTCGACGAAATAGGGCTCCCACCCGCAGCCCCTAAGGAACTGCTCCAGCTCCGCGGGCTCGACGCGCGCGAGGACCGTGGGGTTGCTGATCTTGTAGCCGTTCAGGTGGAGGATCGGCAGCACCGCCCCGTCGGTGACGGCATCGAGAAACTTGTTCGACTGCCATGCGGTCGCGAGCGGGCCGGTCTCCGACTCGCCGTCGCCGATGACGCAGGCGACGATAAGGCCCGGGTTGTCGAAGGCCGCACCGAACGCGTGGCTGAGCGAGTACCCGAGCTCGCCGCCCTCGTGGATCGAGCCGGGCGTCGTGGGGGCCACGTGGCTCGAGATGCCTCCCGGAAACGAGAACTGCTTGAACAGCTTCTTCAGTCCCGCCTCGTCCTGGGTGACGTCCGGGTAGACCTCGCTCCACGTGCCCTCAAGGTAGACATTCCCCACGATCGCCGGTCCGCCGTGCCCGGGGCCCGCTATGTAGAACATGTCGAGGTCGTACTTCTTGATCACCCGGTTCAGGTGGACGTAGATGAAGTTCTGACCCGGCGTCGTTCCCCAGTGGCCCACCACGATCGGCTTCACGTCCGAGAGCTTGAGCGGCTCCTTCAGCAGGGGGTTGTTGTAGAGGTAGATCTGCCCGACGGACAGGTAGTTCGCGGCGCGCCAATAGGCGTTCATGCGCTGGAGGAGTTCGTCCGTGAGCGGGCCCCCTGCCTTGGGGCCCTCGGGCGCGGGTGCGACGCGGGCGTGGGCTCCGTTGCCTAGGAGCGACTTCGGGGCGGTGCCGGCGCTGATGGCCCTCTTGGTGACGAGTTTCATAGGTTGGGTGGCGCGCGGCCGGGCCCTCTGGGCGCCCGGAAGTCGCAGCGAGGTAGGATGCCGCGCCGGGCAGCCCCGGACCATGGGGTCAAACCCTACACCGGGCCGGCCGGATCACCGCCGCAGGCCCAGGAGCCATGCGGAACGGGCGATCATGAGCTCCTCGTCGGTTCGGATCATGCGCACCGTGACGCGGCTCGCGCGCGTTGAGATCACGGGTGCGTTGCCCGCATTGCGCCTGGCGTCGATCCGCACCCCGAGGAAGCCAAGCCCCTCGCAGATGCGCGCCCGCACCTCGGGGGCGTTCTCGCCGATGCCCCCGGCAAAGACCAGCGTGTCGAGGCCCCCGAGCGCGGCGGCATAGGCCCCGATCCATTTCCTGGCCTGGTAGCAAAAGAGCTCGATGGCGGCCGCGGCGCGAGGGCGGCTTTTCTCGCAGCGGAGAAGGTCGCGCATGTCGGAGCTGAAACCGGAGACCCCGAGCAGCCCCGACTCATGGTTCACCATCCGCTCGAAGCCGGCAGGGCCCATCGCCTGCCGCCGGGCCATGAAAGCAAGCAGCCCGGGATCGAGGTCCCCCGTGCGCGTGCTCATCACCAGCCCCGCGGCCGGGGTGAACCCCATGCTGGTGTCGCGGCTGCGACCGCCCTTCACCGCGGCCAGGCTGGCGCCGTTGCCCAGATGGGCGAGGATCACCCGTCCCCGCGCAGCGGCCCTCGGGTCGAGTCGCGCGAGCTCCCCCATGAGGTACTCGTAGGAGATCCCGTGGAATCCATAGCGCTCGACCCCCATCCGGCCGTACTTCCACGGGATGGGGAGGAGCCGAGCGACCGCCGGCATGTCCCGGTGGAACGCCGTGTCGAAGCAGGCGACCTGGGGGAGCCGGGGATGGCGGGACCGTATCGCCTCCATCAGCTCGATCTCGAGCGGGAGGTGGTCCGGATCGTAGGCCGTGTGGCTGTGCAGGTCCGCGAGCAGCCGCGCGGTCACGCGCTCCGGCTTCGTGCGGGTCATGCCCTGCACGATGCGGTGCCCGACCACGCGGACGGCCTCGAATACACGCCGGTCCTCGAGCCACGCCAGCAGCTGCCGCAGGGCCGTGGGACGGTCGCGGGAAATCCGGACGGGGCCCGCGTGCCCCGGCGAAGCGGTCAGCTCGGCTCCCGCCAGGCCGAGGCGGTCGAGCTTGCCCGAGAGGCGGAGGACAAAGGGTGCGCCAGCGTCGAAGACCGCGAAGCGCACGCTGGACGAGCCGGCGTTCACGGCGAGGACGCCGGCGCTCGGGCTCGCCAATGCTCTGGCCTGGGCTCGGGAGGTCACGGCCCACCTTGGACGCCCGCACGCACTCCAGGCAATGGGGTGATCAGCCCGGAAGGGACTGGCGGGCCCCCGCTTCGGGTAACACCCCATTTTGGGGGCCGGTGCGCGGGCGCATGCTGCCGTGCAGGACAGATCCGGTGGGCCCCCTTGCCCGTTCCGGCCGAACAGACCCACCCTCAAAATGAATTCCACCGCTCACAAGAAGAGCCCGCGTCCGGCGGACGACCGCACCGGCCACTCCGCGGAAGCCGCCCACCACGAGACGCATGCAGCCGCCCGGCACCCCCGCGAGACCCGGACGGAGGCCTCCGCGGAGCGCCACGCGGCCGTCTTCTACTCGAGCCCGTTGCTGACGCTGGTCTGCCTGCCGCCCGCCCGGCTTGTGCACTATTCGATCGAGGCGGCCGCGGCCCTTTCCTCCGTGCATCCCGAGATGCTGCGCTACTACTGCCGGCTCGGTCTCCTGGACGCCCATGTGGTGTGGGCCGAGGGGGCTCCGTTTCTGACGGCCGACGCCCTCGACGAGATCGCCCGCATCGAGCACTACCGTCGTTATCTCGGGGTGCAGCGCCGCGCCCTGCCCCTGCTCTGCCAGCTCCAGCGGGAGGCCGAGCGCCTGCATCTGCGCCTTCGGTTCCTTCGGTTGGAGTAGCGAGAGCGTGCCCGAACGCCGACGCCGAGGGGCCAAGACCCCATACCGGTCCGCAGGACCCGGAGATAACCTTCGGTCCATGATTCCTCCATCCAAAGCAGCGCCTTCGAAGGCCGAAGCCGCGCCCAAGGCAAAGGTCCCCCCCGTTCCGAGCGCCCGCGTTCCCAGCGAGGACGACATCCGCGCCTACGCCTACCATCTTTACACGCAAGGCAGCCGCGAACCCGGCCACGACCTGGACAACTGGCTCGAGGCGAAGGCGTGCCTGGCCTCCAACATTCCCACGCACCGCTCGGAGGCGCGCCTCCACCACCACGTCCATGGAAGCTGAGGGCACCGAGCCCGCGATATCAGCAACCCAGATCACCAAGTGGTTCGGGGAGGGGGAGACCCGGGTCACCGCGGTCAACCACGCCAACATGGTGGCCCACTTCGGGGAGATGCTGTTCATCGTGGGCCCTTCGGGGAGCGGCAAGACGACCCTGCTGAGCATGCTGTCGGGAATCCTCCGGCCCAACGAGGGCCAGGTTAAGGTAAAGGGGGCCGACATCTGGACCCTGAACGACGACCAGCTCGCGGATTTCCGGCTCAACACCGTGGGATTCGTGTTTCAGGACTATCATCTCTTTCCCCGGCTGACCACGGCCGAGAACGTCGCGATCCCGCTGATCCTGAAGCAGCAGGACTGGAACCAGTCGATCGACGAGGCCCGCAGGTACCTCGGGGTCGTGGGCCTGCAAAACCGCACGGAGATCCTCCCGGTGAAGCTTTCGGGCGGGGAGCAGCAGAGGGTCGCCATCGCGAGGGCCATCATCGGCGGGCCGCAGATCCTGATATTCGACGAACCCACCGCCTCCCTGGACGGCGACACCGGCCGGGCGATCATCTCCTTCGTGAAGGATCATGTGCTCAATGATAAGCGGTGCATCCTGATCGTCACCCACGACGCGCGAATCAACGAGTACGCGGACCGCATCCTTCACATGGAGGACGGCCACCTTGCCTCCACGTCCGCCAAGGGAGAGGGGACCGAATGAGCAGCGCAGAGACCCAGCCCGCCCCTGAGAAGGCCGCCCCCGATCCCGTTCAGGCGCCCAAGGCCGACGAGAAGGCGCCAACCCCCGAGAAGGTGAAGGCGGACCCCAAGGCCCTCGAGCTCACCCATCCCGCAGCGAAGACCGAGGATGCCAGCGCGGTCTCCGGCCTGCGCGACCCCGCGAAGCCGCAGGCGAGCCCGCCTACCGAGAAGGCCCCCCTGCGCAACAAGGTGATCTTCGGATTGTCCGCGCTCGGCTTCGCCGGGGCCGTGCTGGTCGCCTACCTCTTCGGCATCAAGCACAGCGCGCAGCCCGCGGAGTTTCCACCCGTGGCGAGCCCCTACGACTCGGCCATCTACGCCGACGGCATCATCGAGAGCGACCAGCCCAACGGCTCGAACATCAACATCTACCCGGAGGTCGCCGGGGCGATCACCCAGGTCTTCGTGCGCGAGGGCCAGCAGGTCGCCGCTGGGGCGCCCCTCGTGGCCATCGACGACTCGGTCCAGCGCGCGACCACCGAGCAGCTCCGCCTTCAGGCCGAGGCGGCCCTGGCGCTCCTCGAGGAACTCAAGGTCGAGCCAAGGCCCGAGACGCTGGCGATCGCGGGGGCCCAGGTGGGCCTCGCCGAATCCAATCTCAAGGCGGAGCGCGACCAGTATGACAAGGACCGCGCCTCCTTCGACATCGACCCGAAGAGCATCAGCCGGATCTCCCTCGACATCGCCCAGGACGCGGTCATTCAGGCACAGTCCGCCCTGGACGTCGCCCGCAGGCAGTTCGACCTCACGAAGGCGGGTGCCTGGAGCTACGACATCGCGAACCAGGAGAAGACCTACCAAGCCGGCCGCCAGGCCTATGAGTCCGCCAAGGCGCTGCTCCAGAAATTCGTGATCAAGGCGCCCATCGAGGGCCTGGTGCTGTCCGTCTACGCCACGGTCGGCAGCTACGTCTCGTCGCAGGGTGCGTACGATCCCTATACGCAGGGATTCGACCAGATGGTGATCATGGGCCCGCCCCAGGAGTACCTGGCTGTCCGCTGCTACGTCGACGAGATCCTGATCTCACGGATACCCTCGAAGTGGCACATCCGCGCGGAGATGTCCCTCACGGGATCGACCGTCAAGGTGCCCCTCGAGTTCGTGCGGGTGCAGCCCTTCGTCTCACCGAAGATCGAGCTCTCCGACCAGCGCACCGAGAAGGTGGACCTGCGCGTGCTGCCCGTGATTTTCCGCTTCCAGAAGCAGGACCTGCCCGTCTACCCGGGACAGCTCGTCGATGTGTACATCGGGCAGAAATAGCGGCCCGAGGATACCGCGAAACCCCATGCACGCACCCCGCTTCCCCGTCCTTGGAAGGCTCGCGCTCGGAGCGTCGTCGGCGCTGCTGGCGTCGTGCGCGGTCGGGCCCGACTTCGTGAAGCCCGGCGCGCCCTCCGCGAGCCGCTTCACGCATGCTGCGCCCGAACTGGCCACGCTCGACGCCGACAAGAACCCCCAGCACCTCGCCTCGGGCAACCCCCTGAACGACGGGTGGTGGCGCCTGTTCAAGTCCGACGCCCTTGACGCCGTGATGGCCCAGTCGCTCGCCAGCAACCCCTCCCTGCAGGCGGCGGAGGCCAGCCTTCGCCAGAGCCGCGACACCCTGCGCGCGGGCTACGGCGTCTTCTATCCGCACGCGCAGGCCGCGCTGGACGCGAGCCGCGAGCACACGGCCGCGGCCACCGAGGGCCTCGCGACGCCCAGCGAGACCTTCACTCTGGTTACGCTCACCGGAAGCGTGAGCTATGCCCTGGATGTCTTCGGCGGACAGCGCCGGACCGTGGAGGGGCTTCGCGCTGCGGTGCAATACCAGCGCTTCGAGGCCGCCGCCGCATACCTCTCGCTCTCAGCCAATGTCGTGGACACGAGCATCGCGCGGGCCGCCTACAGGGGCGAGATCCTCGCCACCCAGAGGATCCTCGCCCTGCAGCACGAGCAGCTGGACCTGATCGAGGTGCAGTACCACTCGGGTACCGCCGCCTACTCGAGCGTGCTCGCCCAGGTCGGGCTGATCACCGCCAACGAGGCGCTCCTCGCGCCCCTGCGCCAGAAGGCCGACGAGGCGGACGACCTCCTGTCGAGCCTCGAGGGCGAGGTCCCGTCCGCCTCCAGCCTGCCGGACATCGACCTCGCCACGCTCGCCGTCCCCGCCGAGCTTCCGCTCAGCCTGCCGTCGGATCTGGTGCGGCAGCGCCCGGACATCCTGGCCGCGGAGGCCCAGCTTCACGAGGCGAGCGCGAACATCGGCGTGGCGACCGCCGCACTCTTTCCCAGCTTCAGCCTGAGCGGCACCTATGGCGGGAGCGGGTCCGGCCTTGGCACGGTCACGCCTTCCTCGGGCAGGTTCTGGAGCGTGGGGCCGACCGCGACCATCCCGCTGTTCCAGGGCGGCTCGCTCTGGTACGGCCGAAGGGCGGCCATGGAGGCGTTCCAGCAGTCCCAGGCCACCTATAGGCTGACGGTGCTCGCCGCCTTCGCGCAGGTCGCCGACTGTCTGCATGCGCTTGAGCATGACGCGCAGGCCCTGCGCTCGCAGGTGAGCGCCCGCGACGCCGCCGACCAATCGCTCGCGCTCCTGCAGGCCAACTACCGCGCCGGGATCGCGGCGTACGCGGATGTCCTCGGGGCGGACGTGCAGGCCCATCAGGCGTCGGCCAACTACCTCCAGGCGCTCGCCCAGCGCCACCAGGACACGGTCGCCCTGTTCGCCGCGCTTGGGGGGGGCTGGTGGAACGCATCGGACTCGGCGGGTCAGGTGGCGATGCCATGAAGTACAGCGGCATCCTGAGGATCGGCTTCAAGCTGCTGGTCAACGACAAGGGGAAATTCTCGGCGCTCCTGATCGGCATCACGTTCGCGGTGTTCCTGATGCTCAACATGACCGCCGTCTTCGCGGGCATCCTCGACCGCGCATGCTCCACGGTGACCAATGTCGGCGCGGAGGTCTGGGTGATGGATCCCTCGGTCAACGTGGCCTCGGCTGCGATCCCCATGCCCGACTACGTCCTGGACGCGGTGCGGAGCATGGACGGCGTGAGTTATGCCGTGCCGCTCTTCATGGGCGGGGCGCTCGTCAAGCTCTCCAATGGGACGTTCCAGGCGGTCTACGTGGTCGGCCTCGACGACTCGAGCCTGCTCGGGAGGCCCGAGATCGAGCAGGGTAACATCCTCGACATCTACAACGACAACACCGTGTTTGCGGTCGACGACGCCGAGTTCCCGAAGCTGGGCAACCCGAAGGTGGGAACCTCCTTCGAGCTCAATGACTTCAGGTGCACGATCGTCGGCATCGCCCGGGTGGCATCCAATGGCCTGAATGGGATCCCGACGCTCTACACCACCTACAACCGGGCGATCCACTTCATCCCGTCCACGCGCTACACGACCTCCTACGTGCTGGTGAAGCCCAAGAACCAGGCCGCGATCGCGGGCATCCAGCGCCAGGTCGCCAAGCTGGGATACGTGGCCTACACCGCGGCCGGCTTCCGCCAGCGCATCTCCGATTACTTCACCTATCAGACCGGCATAGGCACCAACATCCTGCTGATGACGGTGATCAGCTTCATCGTGGGCCTGTCGATCTCCGGGCAGACCTTTTACACCTTCATTCTCGAGAATCTCGACAAATTCGGCGCCCTGAAGGCCATAGGGGCCAAGGGGTGCGAGCTGGTCTACATGATCCTCTTCATGGCCAGCCTGATGGCCCTGACCGGATACGGGCTGGGCGTGGGCCTTGTCACCCTGATGATCCTGTTGGCCAAGGCGAGGCTGCCCAACTACGCCGCGACCATCACCTTTGGAAACCTGAGCGCGGCCTTTGGCATGGTCCTGGTGATCGCGGGAGTCTCGAGCTACATAGGGGCCCGCAAGGTCCTGCGCGTGGAGCCCTTCGACATCTTCCGGGACTGACCGCCCGGGGCGGGATCGGGGGCGCCCGGGGCCATTAGGGAAAGACCCCAGAGCCCATCCATGGGTTGAGCTTGGTCGTTAACCAAAGAGAAGAGGTATATAAATTGATGAAAACCAAGGGAAAACGATCTACCCCAAAACGCGTTCCCCTGCCCAAGTGCAGGACGGGGATCCGTGGGCTGGATGAAATCACCGGCGGGGGTCTCCCCTTGGGACGGCCGACCTTGGTGTGCGGGGGCGCCGGCTGCGGCAAGACCCTCCTGGCGACCGAATTCCTCGTCCGAGGCGCTACCCTGTACCACGAGGCGGGGGTTCTGATGTCGTTCGAGGAGACCGAGGCCGAGCTGACCGCAAACGTGGCCTCGCTGGGCTTCGACCTCGCCTCGCTCACGAAGCACAAGATGCTGGTCATCGACTACGTCCACATTGAGTCCGGCGACGTCCAAGAGAGCGGCGACTACGACCTGGAGGGCCTCTTCGTTCGCCTCAACTTTGCGATAGACTCCGTGGGCGCCAAGCGCGTGGTGCTCGATTCCCTGGAGGCACTGTTCTCGGGCCTGCGCAACGAGGCCGTGCTGCGGGCCGAGCTTCGGCGGCTGTTCCGCTGGTTGAAGGACAAGGGCGTGACCGCCATCATCACCGCGGAGCGCGGGCGGGACCACCTGACGCGCCACGGCCTGGAGGAGTATGTGTCCGACTGCGTGATCCTGCTCGACCACCGGGTGAACGACCAGATCGCGACGAGACACATGCGGGTCGTCAAGTACCGCGGCGCCCTTCACGGCACGAACGAATTTCCGTTCCTGATCGGGCATGACGGCCTGAGCGTGCAGCCCATCACCTCGCTCTCCCTCAACCACCGGGTGTCCAGCGATCGCATCGCGACCGGCATCCCCCGGCTCGACGCGATGCTCGGAGGCCGCGGCTTCTTCCGCGGGAGCAGCATCCTGCTCACCGGAACGCCCGGCACCGGAAAGACCATCGTCGCGGCGAACTTCGCCCATGCGGCGTGTCATCGGGGAGAGCGAGTGCTGTTCTTCTCCTTCGAGGAGTCACCGCACCAGATCGTGCGCAACATGAACTCGATCGGCCTGGATCTCGAGCCGCTCGTGAAACGCAAACTCCTGCGGTTCCACTCGGCGCGCCCTTCGCTGTACGGCCTCGAGATGCACCTCTCGACGATGTTCAAGGAGATCCAGGCCTTCGAGCCCCAGGTCGTGATCATGGACCCGATCACCAGCCTCATGAACGCTGGCACCGAATCGGAGGGGAAGGGCATGGTGACCCGCCTCATCGACTACCTGAAGGCGCGCCAGATCACCTCGCTCTTCACGAGCCTGACCCAAGGGGGACACGTGCTCGCCACGAGCGAGGCCGCGATGTCCTCGCTCATGGACTCGTGGCTCCTGCTGCAGGACTTTGAGGGCAACGGCGAGCGCAACCGCGTCCTCTACGTGCTCAAGGCTCGAGGGATGGCGCATTCGAACCAGATCCGCGAGTTTCTCATCTCCGACAAGGGGATCGACTTGGTCGACGCCTACATCGGTACCAGCGGGGTGCTCACGGGCTCGGCGAGGGCCGCCCAGACCGCGCGAGAAAAGGCCGAGGTCCTTGCCGGCCAGCAGGAGGCCGCCCGCAGAAAGCGGGAGCTGGAGCGCGCGCGCGTCGCGCTGGAGCGGCAGATCTCCGCGCTGCGCTCCGAGCACGAGGCAAGCGCGGAGGAACTGCGCCGGATCGACGAGCAGGTCGGCACGCGGACGCGGATGCTGAAGACCGAGCGCACGGAGCTCGGTCGCCTCCGCCAGGCGGACGCCACCCTCGCGGACGGAGCGAGGGACGGGGCGCGGGACGGAGCCCGAGATGGGGACGGGAATGGAGCGAGCGATGGCTCGCACGAGGGGCGCGCACGGCGATGAAGCGTGCAAAGAAGAGCACCCCCCCCAAGAAGCGGGGCCGACTCACGGCGAAGCTCTGGCAACTTCGGCTCTACGTCATGGACCAGACGCCCAAGTCGATGGAGGCCCTTACAAATCTGAAAAAGCTCTGCGAGACCCACCTCAAGGGACGCTATCGCATCAAGGTGGTGGACCTGCTCAAGGATCCCCGCCTCGCCAAGGGCGACCAGATCCTGGCCATACCCACCGTCGTGAGGTTACTGCCCCGCCCCGTGCGAACGATCATCGGTACGCTATCCGACATGGAGAAGGCCCTGTTGGGCCTCGACCTGCGCGCCTCTGATTGAACGGCTCCCACTGAAGAAAAAAAAGAGCATCCGCACCACCGGGGCCTTCCGGAAGGCCCTGGCAAGCAACACACGGGTGACCTACGTGCTGCGGCTCTATGTCGCCGGAGCCACGGCGCGCTCGCGCGAGGCCCTCCGGAGTGTCCACGACGTATGCGAGGCGCAACTCGGCTCTCGCTACGACCTGCAGGTGGTCGACATCTACCAGGAGCCCGCCCTGGCGCGCAAGAGCCAGATCGTCGCCACTCCCACCCTCGTTCGGGAGCGCCCGCTTCCCGTGAGGCGCTTCATCGGCAACATGATGAACTCGGGCAAGTTTCTACTGTCCTGCGACGCCGGCAGGGGAGCGGGTGATTCCCCATGAAGCCCCCGAGGCCACACCGCCCGTTCCGGGGCCGACTCGCGCTCGCCGAGGCTAGGATGCGCATGGAGGAGGCGGAGCAGGCCCTTCGGGCGATCCTCTCGGGCGAGGTGGACACCCTGGTCGTGCCCGGAGAGCTCGGTCCGAGGGTCTACACCCTCCGGGGCGAAGAGAGCGCCTACCGCACGCTGATCGAGTCCATGAACGAGGGGGCGCTCACGATCACCCGCCGGATGCTCATCCTCTTCTCGAACCGATGCTTCGCACGGATGGTGGGGTGCCCGCTCAAGCGGGTGATAGGAACCGACTTCACCCGCTTTCTTTCCCGGGCGGACCGGGCTGCGTTCCGCCAGATGCTCGGTGCCGCCGAGGGGGATGATGCCAAGATACGGCTCGTCCTCCGCGGCGTCGACGGCACGCAGACGCCCGTGCAGGTCTCCGTCAACCAGGGCGATGGAGGAGGTTCGCGCGCGGTCCCGATCGGGCTTGTCGTCACGGACCTGACCGAGGCGCAGCGCACCGAGACCCTGATGCGGGCGCTCACCCACCGGGTCGTCCAGGTCCAGGAGGCCGAGCGCGGGCGGGTGGCCCTCGAGCTCCACGACGGCATCACCCAGCTGATCTGCGCCGTGCTCTTCAGAAGCCAGGCTCTGCTGGAAAGTTTTGAGGGCGGCAGCGGGCCGCTCAAAAGCGATGCCCTCGCGCTGCGCGACCTGGCGAGCAGGACCGCCGAGGAGGTCGAGCGCATATCGCACGACCTGAGGCCGAGCATTCTGGACCAGCTCGGCCTGGTCGCGGCCCTGCGCAACGCCGTCGAAAGCTTCTCCGAGCGCACCGGGGTGCCTTCCCGGATCACGTGCACGAACATGCCCACCCGACTCAACATCGACAGCGAGCTCACGCTCTACCGCATCCTCCAGGAGGCCCTCAGGAACATCGAGAAGCACGCCGACGCGCGGGGGGTGACGGTGAGCCTGACGCAGTCTCGGCTGTTCGTGCAGCTCAGCGTCAGGGACGACGGGCAGGGCTTCGACACGAGGCGCAGGAAGGCGGGGCAGGGACCCGACCGCGTGGACGGCCTCGGGATCGCGGGAATGCGCGAGCGCGCCGCGCACGTGGGCGGGGCCCTCTCGCTCACCTCCGTGCTCAAGTCGGGCACGGAAATCCGCGCGACGATACCGAAGGAAGCCGCGCGGCCCCGGCGCAAGGCTTCGCGCCAGGCTAGGGTTTGACCCCATTGGTGGGCCTGTTCCTTCGGCGCATGCTCCTGACCTCAGGAGGGGCCGCTGCGGCATCCCGCGCGCAGACGACCCGCCTGAGCCCACCACCATGCATCCGCGCAGCCAGCTATCAGGATCCCAACTCCGCACCTATGAGCGCATCTTCCAGCACCCGATGTCCCACAACCTGGGCTGGCACGACGTCTACGGCATGTTCAGCCAGCTGGGCACGGTCGAGACCGAGCCCAACGGCAACACGAAGGTGACGCGCAACGGGCAGTTCATCACGCTGCCGCCCCACCGCACGAAGGACGTCTCCGAGGACCACGAGGTCATGGTCCTCAGGCATTTCCTTGAGCAGACGGAGATACCGGAATTCAAGGCGCCCGAGCTCGAGGGCCATTGGTTGGTGGTCATCGATCACCACGAGGCCCGGCTCTTCAACTCCGGGGTTCCTGGGTCCGAGGCGGCGAAGATGCTGACCAACGAGCCCCACTACTTCCGCCATGCAGCGCATTCGAGGGAGTTCGCCGAGGGCGAGGAGAAGCCGGACCCGAACACCTTCTTCACCCCGCTGGCGAACGCCCTCAAGGGGGCCCGCAAGGTTCTCGTCTTCGGCAACGGCACGGGGATGAGCAGCGAGATGGACCAGTTCGTGGGCTGGCTTAAGAAGCACCGACCCGAGCTCTCCCGCCGCGTGGTGGGCTCGGTCGTCGTCAACGAGAACCACCTCTCCGACGGCCAGCTCCTCGAGAAGGCGCGGGTGTTCTTCGCCGGCCTGCCGGACGCCCACACATGAAGCTGATGAAGTGCGTCTGCATCTTTCGGTACGGAGGCCCCGAGGTGCTCGCCTACGAGGACGCGCCGTGTCCCCACCCGGGAGACGGGGAGGTGCTCGTGCGGGTCCACGCCGCCGGCGTGAACCCGGTCGACTGGAAGATCCGCGAGGGTTTCCTGGTCGAGAAGATCCGCCACACCCTGCCGCTCGTTCTCGGGTGGGACGTGTCCGGGGTCGTGCATTCGATCGGCGGCAACCTCAAGCGCCTGAAGGTCGGGGACGAGGTCATGAGTTGCCCGGATGTCGCCCGGGACGGGGCCTATGCGGAATACATCGTCATCAAGGAGTCCGAGGTGGCCCTGAAGCCCGCGTCGGTGGACCATCTGCATGCAGCAGGCCTGCCGATGGCCGGCCTCACCGCATGGCAGGCCCTCTTCGAGCATGGCGCCCTGGCGAAGGGCCAGCGCGTGCTGATCCAGGGGGCCGCGGGCGGCGTCGGCAGCATGGCGCTCCAGCTCGCCAAGTGGAAGGGCGCGTTCGTCGCCGGCACCGCCTCGGAGGGCAACCATGACTTCCTGAGAAAACTCGGGATCGACCAGGTGGTCGACTACCAGCGGGAGCGCTTCGAGGACGTGGTCGGGCCCGTAGACGTGGTGATCGACACCCAGGGAGGCGACGTGCAGGAGCGCTCCTGGAAGGTGCTCAAGCCCGGCGGGATCCTGGTCTCCGTGGTGAGCCCGCCCTCCGAGACTCTGGCGGCCCAATTCAAGGCGCGGGGTGTCTTCTTCTTCGCCCGCTCGGACATCGGTCAACTGGCCGAACTCGCCAAGCTGGTGGACAGCGAGAACCTGAAGGTCATCGTCGAGACCACGTTACCCCTGTCGGACGCGACCCGGGGCCAGGAGCTGAGCCAGCGGGGCCATGCCCGCGGCAAGATCGTCCTGAGGGTGGTGTAGGGCGCCCCGATGACCGGCCCACGTGGGGTTTTACCCCATGGTCCCCGCGCCGGGTCCGGGTTACGCTCCGGGACTCTAAGGTCAGGGCGCCCCGCGGGGTCGTCCGGCATCAGAAAGCGAACCTCCCTTCCATGCTCATCCACACCCAGGCCCTGATAGGAAAGAGGCTGGACGCCCTCGACGGCGAGATCGGGTCCCTCCAGGACATCTATTTCGACGACGAGGGGTGGGCCGTGCGCTACCTGGTGGCCGACACGGGCTCGTGGATGCACGGCCGGCTGGTGCTCCTGGCGCCCAACGCCATCGGGCACGTCTCGCCCAGCTCGGGCTCGCTGACGATCAACCTCACGACCAGTCAGATCGAGGCGAGCCCGCCCATCGAGTCGCACAAGCCCGTGTCGCGGCAATACGAGATCGACTACTACCGCCACTACGGGTGGCCCGCCTACTGGGACGAGGGCGCGAGCTGGAGCGCGGGCGGGCTGCCCGAGCTTCTGAGCCCGCTTCAGGCCGAGGTCGTTGACCTGTTCGCCCCGCGGCGGCGTGAGGACCCGCACCTTCGGAGCGTGCTCGGCGTGCTGGGCTATGAGGTCCAGTCCAAGGAGCGCCCCATCGGCACGCTGGCCGGCCTGCGGCTGGATGAGAAGGCCTGGCGCGTGAGGCAGATCGTGGTCGGCGCCGGGTTGTGGCCCCGCAAGAGCGAGATCCGCATACCGGTCAACCAGGTTGAAGATATCAGCTACGAGGAATCCAAGATCTTCCTGAGCTCGGACAAGGAAGCCCCGCCGTCGGACGAGGTTCCGGCGGTCCACGACTCCAACGGTGAATCCGGGCTCTGGGACTGATCCCGGAAGGGGCCCCTACATCTCATGAAAAACAATCCAATAAACAAGGGCGTCATCAGCGAGGACTTCAAGGGCACGGGGCCCATCTCCGAGCGGGACATCCACCACCGGGCCGCGGAGCTGTCCGAGATCGACGGGCGCGCGCACCTGCCCCCGACCGATGCGGAAGTGGAGCAGGCCCAGCGCGAGCTGACCGGGGGAGAGGATATCGACGCGCGCGAGGCCGCAATCGATGCGCTCCCGGAGTCCGAGCGCTGGGATCCCGTCCCGGGCAGCAAGGGATTCGAGACGCCGGGCGGCATCAGCGAGGACATGGACGACGAGGGCCGGAGCATGAGCGAGCAGATGGTCGAGCAGGGGGTCGAGGAAGCCGAGCACGACCAGATGCTCCAAGCCGCGAAGGCCGCCGAGAAGACCGACCGAGAGGACGCCTGAAGCCCCTCCGTCCATCAAAGAGCCATACGGAAACGTCCCAATACCCATCATGAGCAGTTCCACCGTAGCCATCTTCTCCACCCACGAGGGCGCAGAGGGGGCGATCACCGACCTCCAAAGGTCGGGATACGACATGAAGCGCCTTTCCATCGTAGGTCGCGACTACACCACGGACGAGCACGTCGTGGGATACTACACCACGGGCGACCGCATGAAGACCTGGGGCAGGAATGGCGCCTTCTGGGGCGGGATCTGGGGCCTTCTGTTCGGCTCCGCCTTCTTCTTCGTGCCCGGGGTCGGCCCCCTGCTGGTGGCCGGGCCCATGGTCGCCTGGATCGTTTCCGGGCTCGAGGGGGCCCTGGTGGTCGGCGGCCTGAGCGCCCTCGGCGCGGGGCTCGTGAGCCTCGGCATACCGAAGGACAGCGTCCTTCGCTACGAGACGGCGATCAAGAACGACAAGTTCTTGGTGGTGGCGGACGGGACCGCCGTGGACGTGGCCCGCGCGAAGGAGATCCTGTCCCACTTCCATCCCGACTCGGTCGACCTGCATCCCTAGGAACCGCCCCCATGCCTGCATCCATCATGCGCTCCACAGTCGAGGCGCTGCTCGCCCCGGGAAAGGGGCTGCTCGCGGCCGACGAGAGCCTGAAGACGATCGGGAAGAGATTCGAGGCCCTCGGCATAGCCTGCACGGAGGAGAGCCGGCGCAACTACCGGGCGATGCTGATCACGACCCCCACGCTGCCCGAGCACATCAGCGGGGTCATCCTCTACGACGAGACCCTACGGCAGAAGGTGGGCGACGCGCTGATACCCGATGTGCTGTCGCGCAGCGGTGTGATCCCCGGAATCAAGGTGGACAAGGGGACCGTCGCCCTGCCGTCCCTGCCCGGGGAGAAGGTGACGGAGGGGCTGGACGGGCTGCGCGAGCGCCTCGCGGAGTACTGGCGCCTCGGCGCGCGGTTCACCAAGTGGCGGGCCGTGATCGCTGTGTCGGCCCAGCTTCCCTCCCGCGCCTGCATCGACGCCAACACGCAGGCCCTGGCGCGCTTTGCCGCCCTTTGCCAGGAGGCGAGCCTGGTGCCGATCATCGAGCCGGAGGTCCTGATGGATGGAAACCACACGCTCCAGCGCTGCGAGGAGGTCACGACCCGCGTCCTGTCCAACCTCTTTGACCACCTTTCGGAGTACCAGGTGTCGCTGGAGAAGATGATCCTGAAGACCGGCATGGTGCTTCCAGGAAGGGACTCCCCGGACACAGCGCCGGACTGGGAGGTCGCCGAGGGCACGCTGCGCTGCCTACGCCGCTCGGTCCCCTCGGCCGTTCCCGGGATCGTGTTCCTCTCCGGCGGCCAGAGCAGCGTGGCCGCAACCGCGAGGCTCAACGCGATCTGCGCCATGGGGCGCGCCCCGTGGACGCTCAGCTTCTCCTTCGGGCGGGCCCTGCAGAACGACGCGATGGCGGCCTGGCGAGGCCTGGCGGCAAACGTCCCGGCGGCGCAGGACGCCCTCAGGCACCGCACGGAGTGCAACGGCCTGGCCGTCCAGGGAAAATACTCCTCCCAGATCGAGCGGGCGTCGCCCCTCGACTAGTCCCCGCACCCCCAACCATGTACCCGCCCGACACACCTCCCGAGTCGCTTGCCCTGCGCGTGGGCATCGCGGCCGACCACGGCGGCTTCGAGCTCAAGGAATACCTCACCGGCATGCTTCGGGCGGAGGGCTGGGCCGTGGTCGACTTCGGCGACGAGGGGCTTCGGGAGGGCGACGACTACCCCGACTTCATCGTGCCCATGGCCGCGGCCGTCGCCTCGGGAAACGTCGATCGCGGGATCGGCATCTGCGGCAGCGGCGTAGGGGCCTGCATCGCCGCGAACAAGGTGGACGGCGTCCGCGCATGCAGGGTCCACGACCTGTACTCGGCCCACCAGGGCGTGGAAGACGACCATATGAACGTGCTGTGCCTCGGCGGGCGGGTCGTCCTCGAGGAACTCGCCTGGGAAATTGTGCAGACGTTCCTCTCAGCGCGCTTCAGCACCGCCGAGCGGCACTGCCGGCGCGTGTCCAAGGTCATGGCACTGGAGGAGATCCCGTTCCGGGGAATCCTATGAAGGTCGATCCCCTCGCGGGCAGGCCCGCCCCGGAGCGGATCCTCGTGGATGTCCCAAGGCTGGTCACCGCCTACTATACGGAGGTGCCCAACCCCGCGGTTCCCTCCGAGCGCGTCCACTTTGGAACCTCGGGGCACCGGGGCTGCTCCTTCGACCGCTCGTTCAACGAGGCGCACATCCTCGCGATCACGCAGGCCATCTGCGAATACCGGGCCTCCCAGGGCACCTCGGGGCCCCTCTTCCTCGGGGAGGACACGCATGCGCTTTCCGCCCCCGCGCAGGCCACCGCGCTCGAGGTGCTGGCTGCAAACGGTGTCGAGACGATGATCGCCTTCGGTGGTGAATTCACCCCCACCCCGGTGATCTCGCACGCGATCCTGGGGCACAACAAGGGACGCATCAGCGGGTTCGCCGACGGCATCGTGATCACCCCGTCGCACAACCCGCCGAAGACCGGCGGCTTCAAGTACAACCCGCCCCATGCGGGACCCGCCTCGGACGCCGTAACGCGCGTGATCGAGGCCCGGGCCAACGCCCTGATCGAGGACGGCCTGCGCGGGGTGAAGCGAATCCCCTACGAGCGCGCCATGCACGCCGAGACCACCCACGGGCACGACTTCATCACCCCCTACGTGAACGACCTGGGCAACGTCGTGAAAATGGACGTGATCCGCAACAGCGGCCTCCACCTGGGCGTGGATCCGCTCGGGGGCGCCGGGGTGCACTATTGGCCGCGGATCGCCGAACACCACGGAATAGACCTGACCGTCGTCAGCGAGACGGTCGACCCCACGTTCCGCTTCATGACGGTCGACTGGGACGGCCAGATCCGGATGGATCCCTCGTCTCCGTACGCGATGCAGCGGCTGATCGGCATGAAGGACCGCTTCGACCTCTCGTTTGCCTGCGACACGGACCACGACCGGCACGGCATCGTGACGCGGGGCGCGGGGCTCCTTCCCCCGAACCACTATCTGGCGGTGTGCATCTCCCACCTTTTCCAGGACCGCTCGTACTGGCGCAGCTCGTCGGGCGTGGGAAAGACCGTGGTGAGCAGCGCGATCATCGACCGGATCACGGCCCGCCTCGGGCGGAAGCTCTACGAGGTGCCCGTGGGCTTCAAGTGGTTCGTGGACGGGCTCCTCGATTCCTCGCTCGGCTTCTGTGGCGAGGAAAGTGCGGGGGCGACCTTCCTGCGGCTCGACGGCGGCGCGTGGACCACCGACAAGGATGGATTCATCCCCTGCCTGCTGGCCGCCGAGATCACCGCCCAGGCCCACCGCGCGCCCGACGCGATCTATACGGCGCTCACCGCCGAGTTCGGCAAGCCGGCCTACGACCGGCTAGACGCACCGGCGACCCCCGCCGAGCAGGCCCTTCTGATGAAGATGGGGCCCGCCGACCTGAAGACCCAGGAATTGGCCGGCGAGAAAATCAAGACGATCCTCACCCGGGCGCCGGGCAACCACGCGCCCATAGGCGGCCTGAAGGTCGAGACCGAGAACGCCTGGTTCGCGGCGCGGCCCTCCGGCACCGAGAGCATCTACAAGATCTACGCAGAGAGTTTCCTTGGTCCGGACCACCTACGCCGCGTGCTGGTTGAGGCACAGGCGGCGGTCGCCGCCACGTTCCATCCCGGGGCCGAACCCGAGCCCGCGGCCGCCGGGGCGACGCCAGCCGCCCCCCCCATCGCTTGGCGCGGACAGGGCGATCCGTCCTGAGGACCGACGTACGCAACCCCACACATGAATCCCCCGCCCTCCGCCCCGCCAGCGTCTCCCGAGGGAGCCAAGGACCTGGAGGCGCTCCGCGAGCTGGCCCTCGACCTGCGTTGGACGTGGAACCACGGCTCCGACGCGCTGTGGAAAAGGCTCGATCCCGCGCTATGGGACCAGACCCAGCATCCGGACGCCGTGCTCCGGGGCATATCCCAGGCAGCCCTGTCAACGGCTCTGGCTGACCCCGGCTTCCACCAACTCCTTGAATCGACGATGGAGGCGAGGCGCCATTGCCTGTCGGAACCCACCTGGTTCGCGCAGAGGTATCCGACGGCCACGCTCACGTGCGTCGCCTATTTCTGCATGGAATTCATGCTCAGCGAGGCCCTTCCCATCTATTCGGGGGGCCTGGGCAACGTGGCGGGCGACCAGCTCAAGGCCGCCAGCGACCTCGGGATACCGGTCGTGGGCGTGGGTCTGCTCTACCAGCACGGCTATTTCCGCCAGGTGATCGACCCGGCCGGCTGCCAGCAGGCGCTCTATCCCTACAACGATCCCGCCAAGCTGCCCGTCACGCCGGTGCTGCATCCCGGCGGCGGGATCCTTCGACTCGAGCTGGCGTTGACGGGGTATTCGGTCTGGCTGCGGGCGTGGAGTGTGCTGGTCGGGCGCAGGCGCCTGTACCTGCTGGACACCAACGACGAGGCCAACGCGCCCGAGCTGCGAGGCATCACGAGCGAGCTCTACGGCGGCGGCCCCGAGGTGCGGCTCCAGCAGGAGATCATTCTGGGCATCGGGGGCTGGCGGCTGCTCGCGGCCCTGGGGATCAAGCCCGAGGTGTGCCACCTGAACGAGGGGCATGCGGCCTTCGCCCTCCTCGAGCGGGCGCGCAGCTTCATGAAGGACGCCGGGGCCTCGTTCGACGTGGCCCTGGCCGCGACGCGCACCGGCAATCTCTTCACCACCCATACGGCGGTGGCGGCGGGGTTCGACCTGTTCCCTCCCTACCTGATCGGCAAGCACCTCGCCTCGTACGCCACGGAGCTGCAGCTTTCGCTCGCCGAGCTCCTTGCCATGGGCCACGGCCCCTGCGCGGACCCGGCCGAGCCCTTCAACATGGCCTACCTGGCGTTCCGCGGCAGCGGCGCGGTGAACGGCGTCAGCGAGCTGCACGGGCTCGTCAGCCGGCACATCTTCTCCCCGCTCTTCCCCAGGTGGCCGGAGGACGAGGTCCCGGTGGGGCACGTGACCAACGGCGTCCACATGCCGACCTGGGACTCCGCGGAATCCGACGCCCTCTGGACGGAGGCCTGCGGAAAGGGCCGCTGGCTGGGAATGTCCAGCACGCTGGAGGCCGACGTGCGAAGGGTCTCCGACGACAGGATCTGGGCCCTGCGCGTCGCGAGCCGGCGCCGCCTCGTCGCCTACGCCCAGCACAAGCTCGAGGCGCAGCTGAGCGATAGTGGCGTCGACACCGCTAAGGCGACCCTGGCCCTCGCGCGCCTTAGGCCGGACGTGCTGACCCTTGGGTTCGCGCGCCGCTTCGCCGAGTACAAGCGGCCCAACCTGCTGCTGCACGATCCGGCCAGGCTGACGGGCATCCTGAAGAACGCGAAGCGCCCCGCGCAGCTGATCCTGGCGGGCAAGGCGCACCCCGCCGACCTGGTCGGGCAGGCCCTCATCCAGCAGTGGGTCGAGTTCATTCGCCACAGCGACGCCAACCCCCCCGTGGTCTTCCTCGCCGACTACGACATGCGTATGGCCGAGCACCTGGTCCAGGGCGTCGACGTCTGGATCAACACCCCTCGCCGCCCGTGGGAGGCAAGCGGCACAAGCGGGATGAAGGTCCTGGTGAACGGAGGCCTGAACCTGTCCGAGCTGGACGGCTGGTGGGCCGAGGCCTATCGGCCGCAGGTCGGCTGGGCCCTTGGGGACGGCCGCGAGCACGGCAATGATCCGGCCTGGGACGCCGCCGAGGCCGAGGCCCTCTACGAACGGTTGGAGCAGGACGTCATCCCCGAGTTCTACGCCCGCGACGCCGCCGGCATGCCCAGGGCCTGGCTGTCCCGGATCCGCGAGAGCATGGCGGTGCTCACGCCCCAGTTCTCGGCGCACCGCACGGTGACCCAGTACACCGAGACGCACTACCTGCCGGCCTGCGACGAGTTTGAGGCGCGGGCACGCAACCGGGGCTCGCAGGCACAGAGCCTCGTGGAGTGGTGCCACTCGATGCCTGCGCGCTGGCCGGGCGTGCACTTCGGCTCGGTCACGGTCGAGACCCGCGGGGCAGCGCGCACGATCGGGGTCGAGGCATTCCTTGGAAGCGTGGCTCCGGGGGAGGTCAGCGTCGAACTCTACGCCATGGGACAGGATGGAGGAGGCGACGAGACGGTGAAAATGACCGAGCAGGGTCCACACGGGGACGCAGCCCGGGGCCGCAGGTACACCGCCGTGGTCTCGTCCGCGAGGGAGGCCAGCGACTACACCGCGCGGATCGTGCCGCGCCATGACGGGATCGCCGTTCCCCTCGAGTTCAACGAGCTCCTCTGGCAGAAATGAGGCCGCCGAACCCGACATCCGCCGCCGCAGGCCGCGCGGGCATCCCCGCGACCCCGGACCGCCGAGGCGTTCCTAATCGGGGGGCCTCGCCGTGCTGATGCGGGTCATTCTCGTGCGCCACGGGGACACCACCTGGACGGGGACGGGCCAGCACACGGGTCACACCGACCTCCCCCTCACCGACAAGGGCAGGAGCGAGGCCCTCTCGCTGCGACGGTCCCTGCAGCCCCTCGACATCCAAATCGTCCTTACAAGCCCGCTCCAGCGCGCCCGCCAGACGTGCGACCTGTCGGGGCTCGGATCGAACGCCAGGGTGGATGCCGACCTGAGGGAATGGGACTACGGGGCCTTCGAGGGGGAGACGACGCCGGAGATCTGCGCGCACCATCCCGGGTGGACCCTGTACAAGGATGGATGCGTCGGCGGCGAGAGCGTGGAGAAGGTCACCGCCCGCGCGGAACGTGTGCTACTCGCCCTCAGGCAATTGGAGGGCGTCGTGGCCCTGTTCTCGCACGGGCAGTTCCTACGGGTGCTCGCGCTGCGATGGATGGGCCTCGGCGCCGGGCATGGAGAGCACCTGGCGCTGGGCACCGCATCGATCAGCATCCTCGGCTTCGAGCGCCACAATGGGGAGGTGCCGGCCCTCTGCCTCTGGAATGCACCCGCGGGCACCGTGCTTGGTCCCTGAGGGTCGTCGGAAGGGGGCCGCCCGCATTGGCGGCCAAACAATTACACCCGGCGGCTGTTGATCAGGGCCGCGATGAACAGAATGATGAACAAAATGAATATGCCCCTCGCTATGAGGGCGAGGGTCCCGGCAATGACTCCGAATCCGAGGATGCCCGCAATGACGGCGACGATGAAAAATCCGAGGGCGTATTTCAGCATGGGTGAACCTTCAGGTTGAATTGGACTCGTGGAAGAGGCCCCCTAGGCCGACGACCGATATCAGGACACCGACCGCGAGGAGCCAGAACGTCTTGTTCGAGGGCGATCCGGTGATCGCCCGCGCGACCCCAGAGCTCATCGAGTGGGAGGCGCTGAACCCATAGACGATCATGATGATGCCGATGACCAGGAGCGCGAGGGAGAGGGACTTATTCATGGACGAGCTCCTGGGCGGCTTCCTGCTCGTCCGTCTCAAGCTGCGCGCGGAGCATCCAGCAGGCCTTCTCGTGCTTCTCCATCAAGCCCGTGATGAAGTCCGCCGTGCCGGCGTCCTCGTAACGCTCGGTGCAGGACTCTATGTCCTTGCGCAGCTGGATCACCAGATCCTGGTTAAGCGAGAGAAGCTCCAGGAGCATCTCGTTGGCCGATAGCTCCTTGCCGGGATCTGCGGACGTGCGCGCGGCCTTGGTGAGCGCCGCCCAGTTTCCCTCGGCGGGTACGCCGATCGAGCGAGCGCGCTCGGCAACGTCGTCGATCCACTTGGCCACCTCCTCGAACTGGGCCTCGAACTGCAGGTGCAGGCTCCTGAACTCTGGCCCGGTCACGTTCCAGTGATAGTCCCGGGTGGTCGTATAGAGAACGTATTCATCCGCGAGGATGAGGTTCAGGATTTCGCCCACCTCAAGGCGGGCCTCGTCGTTTAGTCCGATATTGGTTTTCATGTGAGTGGGTCGGGGTCTGGGGGGGTTCCGGCCTGGAGGCCGGAACACAACCCGAGGTCCGCGATGGAGGGTTTCTTATCAGGACTTGACCGTCATGTCGTTCACGACGGACTTCACCCCGCGCGAGTCCTGGGCGAGCTTGGTCACGAGCTCCTTCTCCGCATCCGAGCCGGCGACCCCCGTCACGATGACCACGCCGTCATTGGTGGTGATCTTGGTCGAGACTGCGCTCGTCGCGTGATGGCTGAGGAGGGCGTACTTGACCTCGGAGGTGATGGAGGCGTCGTCGATCACGTCCGCGACCGCGCTGCCACCCGCGGCGGGCGGCGCAACCACCATGTTGTTCGTCACCGACTTCACGTTCTCCACCTCACCCGCGAAGACAGCCGTGAGGTCCTTCTGCGCTGCGCTCGTCGCGTTGCCCGTGAGCGTCACGACGCCGTCCTTGACCGCCACCTTCGTGTCGATGGCGCTGACGTTGCCCTTGATGAGGAGCTCGCCCCTCACCATGAGAGCGATCCATCCGTCGGAATGCTCCGGGTTGTCCGAGCTCACGACGATCCGGTTGTCGACCCGCACGACGCCCGGGAGATTCCCCGCAGTGTCCTCGGCCAGGGACCGGTCACTCTTGTCCGGGACGGTCCCCGTCAGCGTCACGACGCCGTCGTTGGCCTTCACGGACACGCGGCCGTCAAGCACAACGCGGTAGTTGTAGGAGGACGTGGCCGCGTCCTCGATCTTGCTGTCGGTGGAGGCTGCAAGAGCGGCGACTGGGAGGGTCGCGGCGATGATCAATGCGATGGGGGAGCGAAGGTTCATTTGGTATCTCTCTCTGGGTTGGGGGTACTTGGGAAATGGGGACGATCGAAGGGGTCGGGCAGCTGCACCGGGACCGAGGCGCCCGGGCCCTGAGCCCATGCCTCGCGCACGCCGAGCCTTCCCACGCCTGTCTGAAAGGACGAAGGGGGGGCTGGAGGCGTATGCACGCAGCCAGAGTACGTCGGGCGGCGCCCGGTCGCCATGGGGTGTTCACCGGATTACCGAGCCCCCCTGACGTGCCTAGGTGAAAACCCCATGTTCAGCTCTGATGGGCGCCGGTAAGCTTCCCTCCATCATGGTAGCAACCTCCCTCGACAACGGAACCTCCCGCGCGAATCCGCAGGGAACGGCAGATTCGATCAACTGGTCCGCGCGCTCCCGCGGCGAGGCCTCGTTGGACTCGGAACTCGTACGGCGGTTCAACGAGGGCGACGAGGAGGCCTTCATCGAGATCGTCGCTAGGTACCGGAAGAAGATGCTTTCGGTCGCCCTGCGCTACCTCCGCAACTATGCCGACGCCGAGGAAATTGCCCAGGACACCTTCGTCCGCGCCCATCGGGGCCTCGCGCGATTCCGGGGGGACTCCTCCCTGTCCACCTGGCTCCACAAGATCGCGTTCAATCTCGCCCGAAACCGGCTGAAGCACCATATCGCCAGGCGGGTGCACCTAACCTACTCGCTCGACTGCGCCCTGAACGACGACACCCGCGGGACCTTTTCCGATCTGATCGCCTGCGAGGCCCCCGGGCCCTCGCGCGCGGCGTCGGCGAGGGAGTTTTCCGACCTCGTCGCCGACTGCATGGCGCAGCTTAACGCCCAGCAGCGGAACGTGCTTGTCCTGAGGAACGGCCTGAGCCGCCCCTACGGCGAGATCGCGCGGAAGCTGGGAGTGAATGTCGGCACCGTCAAAAGCCGCATCGCCCGCGCCCGCGAAAGCCTTCGGCAACTGATTGCAGAGTCCCAGCCCGACTTCGAGCCGGACACTCCGCTGTCGCAATGGTTCGAGCCGGTCCGCAGCGAGGGAACCCTTGCGATCGTGTCGTCCGCCTGAGTGCGAAGGCGCGACCCGGGCCCACCCGCGGCCCTCAGACAATCGTCACCTGGACGCTGCTCTCGATGATCCCCTGGGCGATCGCATACCGGGTGAGGCCGGCGGTGTCATGGATGTTGAGCTTGTCCATCAGGTGCTGCCGGTGCTTCTCGACGGTCTTGATGCTGATCTTCAGATCCGCGGCCACCTGCTTGTTGGCGCGGCCCTCCGCCACGAGCTGGATCACTTCCAGCTCCCGTGTCGTGAGGCCGGTCGCCCTACGGATCATGAGGCCGCCCGTCTTGTCGGGCTTCTGGTAATGGTCGCGCATGCGCTTGGAAACCAGGGGACTGTAGAACGTATTGCCGGCCACCACCTCGTGGATCGCCTTGGCCAGGATCTGTGCGGAGGTCTGCTTGACCAGGAAACCCGAGGCGCCGATCGCGATCACCCGGTCGATGTAGGCGTCGTCGCTGTGGGCGGAGAGGATGATCACTTTGGTGTCCGGGAGGATCGCGCGGATCTTGCTGGTGGCCTCAAGGCCGTTCAGCTGGGGCATCGCGATGTCCATCACCACGACCTCTGGACGAAGGGACAGCGAGAGCTCGACCGCATCCCGGCCGTTCGTTGCCTCTCCGACCACCTCGATCCCTGGATCGGCGATCAGTAGGGCGCGCAGGCCCTCGCGTACGATGGTGTGGTCGTCGGCGAGGAGAGTTTTGACACGTTTCATGGTTTTGAGGTGGGGTTAGTGACTGGGTAGGGGTAGGGTTGCCGAAATGATGGTGCCCGATCCGGGCCTGGACTCGACGTTAAAGAGGCCGCCGACCATCTCCACGCGCTCCCGCATGCCAATCAGCCCGAGCCTCTTGTTCCTCCGAGAGTCGAGCGCCCGCGCGACGTCGAAGGAGGTGCCGTTGTCCTTGATCACCATGGATACCTCCTTCGGCATCTCCCTGAAGGTGAGGCTCACATGGCTCGCACGGGCGTGCTCCGCCACGTTCACCAGGGCGGCCTGGGCCACGCGGAAAAGGACGGTGCGCCTCTCGTTGCTCAGCTTCTCGACCCCGGCGAAGGCGCGAAAACTCACGTGCAGGCCGGTGCGCTCGGTATAGCCCTTCAAGTAGGCGACGAGGGCGGGTATAAGGCCCAGGTCGTCCAGAAGCTGCGGGCGAAGGTTGCGGGCGAAGCGGTGCACGATATTCACCGACTTCTCGACGAGAAGCTGGGTGCGGCCGATCCTCTTCGAAAAGCTGCGCTTGTTCAGGCCCGACTCCATCTTCAGGCCCGCCAGCTGGACGTTGATCCCCGTGAGCGTCTGCACGATCTCGTCGTGGAGCTCCCGGCTGATCTCCTTGCGCTCCTCCTCCTGCGCGGAAAGGATCTGGTGCGACAGGAGCCGGAGCCGGGTCTGCATCGTGCGCGCCTCCTCGAGCAGGAGAACCGTCTTTCGCTCGCTGGTCCTGAGGGACTTCTCTGCGGCAACACGCCTCGCGATCTCGCCCCTAAGCTGGCGGTTTGCGGTGAGCAGCTCGACCGAGCGCTTGCGCAGCAGTTCGTTGGATTGCTTCAGTTCCGAGAGGTTGCGCACGGCGTACTCGGTCGTCTTCTCAATGGGCTCCAGCACGTTTGCCAGGAACCGCGCCGCCTGCTCGATTGCCCGGGCCCTCTTGTGGGCCGACATGTCCGACGGAAGGATGGCGTGCATCGCCACCTCGTGCATGCGGGCGAGCGCAATCGACCCCAAGCCGCCGGCTATCGCCAATCTCCCGATTTGACCCGCACTTCTCAAGGCTGCGGCCGAATCGCCAGCCATTCCCCTCCTCAAAGCGTCGCAGTAGCGCTTCGCGAGCTTTTGAGTGCTTCGTTTGGATTTCGTGAACGGCATCCGTGGAGATAGATGCTCGCGCGCCAACCTTGGGATGGCGGACGACCTCCAGCTCGCAGGGACTGTCTCATGGTGCCCATTTTATGTCCATGGGGTAAAACCCCACCTGTTCGGCGAAGGTGCGCTCGTCGGCCCGCAGCTCGAGATTCTCCCGGCGCTACAGCCTTAATGTGAATCACTTATCTTGAGCTCCATCAGGTTCAAATTCGCCCGACCACGCGCAAATTAGGGTTTCACCCCAGAGACGGGCGGCTGTGGGACCCGTAGGTTTACCGGCTGGGGCAGCTACCGAGGCCTTGCGCAGGGCGCCGGTTCCACGAACCCGGCCGGAAGGAACGCGGGAATACAGACGCGCCGCGGGCACCCCGATCCAAAAACCATGAACGAACGACTCGACACCCTGCTGGGCAAAATGCGCGAGCTGGAGAGGGAGCTCATGGAGGAGACGCAGAAAAAGGAGGCGGAGTATTGCTATAAGATCAAAGGAGGTTCGGTGCAGTTCACCGACGCCGCGCGCGCCAAGCACAAGGAGCTCAAGGTCGGATTCCACCGGTATCTCGCCCATTCGCGCTTCCTGGTGGTGATCACGTCGCCGGTCATCTGGATGTGCGCCGTGCCCATCCTCTTTTGCGATGTCGTCGGCACGGTCTATCAGGCGATCTGCTTTCCCATCTACGGGATCCCCAAGGTGAGGCGGGGCGCCTACCTGGCGTTCGACCGGCACCATCTGAGCTATCTCAACTGGGCGGAGAAGCTCAACTGCGCGTACTGCGCGTATGCCAACGGCATCCTGGCCTATTTCACGGAGATCGCGGCCCGCACCGAGCAGCATTGGTGTCCGATCAAACATGCGGCCTGCTCCAAGTGCGCCCACAGCCGCTACAGGAAGTTCGTGGACTTCGGCGATGCAGAGGGGTACCGAGCGCACGTCGAGGAGATCCGGAGGGCGTACGGCGACCTCGAGCCGTCCGCAGACCCGGTCGGAGGGGATCCCCCGGGACCCGCTGCCTAGGCACGCGCGGCGACCCGCCTACGACTTTGAGCGCGGGCTGGGCTTCTGTGCCTTGGCGAGTTGCTCCGCCAGATCCGCCGCGTCGGCCCTGGCCTTGACCAACTGGGCCTGGAGCTGGTTGACGTCCGATTGGGCCTGGGAGAGCTGGGTGCGAAGGACCTCGTTCTGCGCCTTTGCCACATCCACGTCGCCCTGCCGTTTGATGGAGGCAACCCTCGCATCCTCCATCTGGGTCTGGAAATCCGTGGCGGAAGCCCGGGCCTTCTCGAGGTTCGTCTGCAGGTCCACGTCGGCGAGCGTGATCTTGTCGAGATCAGCCTGGCGGACGGCGCTTTCGGCCTTCGCCGCGTCCACCCTCTTTCCCATGCGCTCGATCGAAGTCTTGTCCAGGGTCACCTGGGCCTGGAGCTCCTCTGCGGCCGCCTGGAGCTGGACCAGCCTGTTGGCCCCCTGTTCGAGCGTGTTGTCCCTGTTGCCGACCTGGTTCCAAAATACGAGGGTCGAGACGAGGAGGACCGCGCTCAGGATGCCGAGCGCGACCGCGAGGAGCGGCGCGAACCTGATGAGGGTGGAACCACGCGGAGCCTCGGCCGCTTCCTTGCCGGCGGGGGCGTTCGCCGGGGTCGACGGCGGGGGGCTGCTCCGGGGTGCGGGGGAAGATGGGTCGGGCATGTTGCCCTCAGGATAAACCCTGTGATACGCAGCCGGTATGGGGTCTTACCCGGAGGCTTCCGCTTCGGGCGTTTGCGGCGGTTCGCGGCCAAAGCCCCGCGCCTTGATCCGAGCCACTTCGGGCTGCTAGGCCCTGTCAGAGTGAAGTAGAAACGTCCCCATTCCCTCCAGGGAAGAGTTCCTCCAGCTCCTCCATCACCTCATCACTGTCGACGCCCATCCGGGAGAGGGGATCCTTGAGGGCGATCTGGTCGTTCTCGTCTTTGGGTAGCTGCGGAAGGTGATGAAGGACCCTCTCGGCCTCGAGCCAAATCTCGGCGTCGCGGCCCACGGGACATCCCCTCTGGCGCCACAAGACTTCCGCCTCGACGGCGATCTCCTCGTGGGTGGGGACCGTCCGTGGCACCGTAAGGTAGGGCGAAGATAGGGATGGGGATTCGGGTTTCATGGGGGGTGATTTCATTGAGGACATTGGGATTCAGGATCGAGTTTGCTTGCGGCCCGACGCCGGCCCCGATCGGAACTCTGCATTCGCATCCGTGAGGACCTCGCGTCCTTGGCCCCGCCGAGGCATGCAGCCCGTGCGCGAGATTCCTGTTCGGCAGGCGGGTCAGTTCCAGTAGCCCTCGTAGAAGCGATAGGCGTTACCCTCCTGCTCCCAGCGCGGAGCCATCCAGACGGCGCCCGCATTCGGTGGCAGCTGCCAATGGCCCGCCATCCACTCGTACTGGTTGTCACGCCAGGTCCAATAGCCCTTGAGCCATACGTATTCAGGTGACGGCTGCGCGAGCACGACCTCCGGTTGCGCGGCCGGGGGCGCCTGGGTCACCGTCACGGTGCTGACCGTCGACGCCGGGATGACCGTGGCGACCGCGGGATTCACCACCAGCGCGGGCGTGGACGTCACCGTGGTTGTGGACTGGACAGCCGCAGGGCGCGCCGGAGGCGGGGCCGACACCACGTGGGACACCGGATCGCTGGCGCATCCCGAAAAGAAAAAGCTGAGCGTGCCGCCGACGGCGAGGGCCACCATGAACTGGGGAACGGTCAACGCCTTGGCTGAAGTGGACACTGATTTGGAAGGTTGTTCGGACATGTGCCCAGGATACGCCCCGACATCGATTGCATCTATGGGGTGTACAGCCCAACCCTCCGCGTTGCCCTAGATTTTGGGGATCCGCTTTTTGCAGCATACCCAGGCGACGCAATGCCTGCCCGCAGAGGCCCCTTCCCCGTTCGGAATCGAAACCCGGTGGTTGCGCGGAGCCTTCGGAAGGCTCCGGGCTATCGATGCCCGCCGCCGTGGCCGCCACCGCCGCCCGGGTGGGCGTAGCCACCGCCGTGGCCGTACCAGCCGCGGCCGCCGCCGTCTATCCATCCGCCGTCGCCGACCCACACGCCGCCGCCATCGTAGTACCCACCGCCGCCGCCGACGTATCCGACGCAGCCGCTGTAGATGAAGGCCATGCAGGCGATGGAGAACGCGGCAAGGAGTGCTTTGGAGGGGTGTTTCATGGGTTGTTGGCGGGGTTCGCGCTGTCGATGTATTCCACGAGGCCCAGGGTGCCCCCGGTCGGGTCGAGAATGATGGCAAACCGGCTACCGAATTCGACCGCGTGCGGGGAAACGAGGATCTCGCCGCCGAGCACCGGCACCTTCGCGAGGGTCTTGTCCAGGTCGGCCACACGGATCACTCCGAGCCAACTCGGCTTGACGTCTTCCCCGGAGGGCATGGGGGCCACTCCCCCGCGGGCCCTCCCCTCGCTCGAGAGCGTGAACTCGCTGCTCCGGGACGCGTCCAGCTCCGTGGCCACCGCGAGCCCGAAGACGTCGTGGTAAAAGTCCGAGCTTACCTTGGGTGACTTCGCGTAAACTTCGAACCAGTTCCAGGCGCCGGGCTTCGGATCGCCATCCGCGGGGTCGCCGGTGCTCGACTGGAGCAGGCCGATCGGGTTGCCATCGCTGTCCGCAACGATCGCCTGGTAGCCGCGGTCCGGGAAGCTTCGGGAGGGGGCGCGAACCTTGCCCCCGTCCTTGACGGCCGCCGATACCGATGCCGCGGCATCCGTGACCGCAAGGTACCCGATCCACCGCGAGGGGTGGCCTGGGGTCTTGACCGATCTTTGGGATATACCGGCGACCGGAACCCCGCCGTTGCTGAGCACGACGTAGTTCCTGCCCTTCGAGCCGAGCGTCTCGGACGTCCATCCGAGCAGGCTGCTGTAGAACGCCGTCGCCGCTGCGGCGTCGGTCGTGAACAGGTCGGCCCAGACCAACTTTCCCGGGCGGTGCTCGGACGTGGCCGGTTGATTGAGCGGGGGAAGCGCGGAGCCGCCGGCCATGGGAAGCGCGATCGATGCGATCAGGCAGGCCGCGGCAAACAGGGCCGGATAGCGTGAGGCGGAACGGGTCTTCATGGGAGCAAGGGGTACGTACGCATTGGAAGATGGGCTTGGGCTCTTCAAGAGGTGCGGGTTCCGTTCATGTTGTCGACGGCCAGCTGCGCCCGGTGCCAGGCCTCGCCGATCTTGTCCTTGGCTTCGCTCCAGCTTTCGGGAGTTTTTGCCTGCGACAGGATGCTGATCCTGTCGGTCAGCATGGCGCGGCTGTTCTCAACGTCTTTCATCGCGAAGTCCCAGTCGTCGGTGTCCTTCACCATTCCATTGCGCTTCGCCTTGAGCTCGCCGATTTGCGCGTCGAACCGCGCCGACATCTGGGCGACACCCTTGGCAAAGTGCTCGCGCTCGGAATAGGTGTCGCCCTTCACCGACGACCAGAGATGGCTGCTCGTCGGATCCACGCCGTCCACGCTTCCGAGCACGGGACCCGAAACCAGGGCCATTGTCGCGGCGCCGAAAATGAGTTTTCGAAGGAGGTGGGGCATATTCATGAGCTCAGCTTACGGCATGGCCTTGGCGTCTTCCATGGGGAGAGGACCCCATGACCAAGGCCATGCGTTCCGTGGTACCGTCCCCGAATCGGCCCCGAGGTGGGCAATCCACCCCGTGAACCCTCCAGGACCATCCAATCCCCCGCCGCGGGGCCAGCCATCGGCCGCCGGGCCGGCGCACCCGTGAGCATCATCCCCGCGCATTACCGCGCCGGCCTGCGCCGTCGCCCGGACCTGCGCGACATCGCGACGCGGCAGGAACCGGTCTGTGCCTCGAAGGCCGCGTATGACCGGATTCTTGAGCGGCACGTGACCGAGCTGAGCGCCCTCCAGCAGCTGCATTACGCGAGCGGCCGCTGCGCGCTCCTGATCATCTTCCAGGGCATAGACGCCGCGGGCAAGGACGGGGCGATCCGGCACGTGATGTCGGGGGTCGATCCCCAGGGATGCGAGGTGTTCTGCTTCAAGGAGCCGAGCGCCGAGGAGCTGCGGCACGACTTCCTGTGGCGCACCACGTGCAGGCTCCCCGAGCGCGGGAGGATCGGCATCTTCAACCGTTCCTACTATGAGAACGTGCTCGTCGTGAAGGTCCATCCGGAGCTGCTGGAGGGCCAGCTGCCTCTGGGCCCACAGCCCAGCAGCAAGGCAATCTGGGCGGGTCGGTACCGGTCCATTGTCGAGATGGAGGAGCACCTGGCGAGGTGTGGAACCCACATCGTCAAGATCTTCCTCCACCTTTCAAAGGGGGAGCAGAAGAGGCGGTTCCTTGAGCGCCTGACCGAGCCCGACAAGAACTGGAAGTTCAGCGCGGCGGACGTCCACGAGCGCAAGTATTGGTCCCACTACGTGAAGGCCTTTGAGCAGTGCATAGAGAACACCGGAACGACCGCCGCCCCGTGGTACATCGTCCCTGCCGACGACAAGGAGTCCGCGCGCCTGATCGTATCCCAGATCATCCTCGACCGGATGAGGAGGATGACGATGGGCTATCCCGCGCAGAGCGGAAAGCGCAGGCGCGAGCTGAAGGCGATGAGGAAGATGCTCTGAACACGACAGCCCGGGGCGCTCGGGGCCCCGGCCGAAATCTATGATGAACACACAGGCTCAGGCCGAAAACGTAAACCCGGCAGGTGACCGGGCCACTCCCACCCACGAGCAGATATCCCGGCTCGCGACCCTACTTTGGCGCGAGAAGGGCTGTCCCGCATTCAGCAACAACGAGATCTGGCTCGAGGCAGAGAGGGAGCTGAGTGACCCGGTCTCGCTCGGGATCGCGCGCGGCCTAAGGACGCTGCGCCCCGGCCTGAGTTCGCCCATGGGGGACGCCATGCGAGAGCTGCAGAATCTCTATTCCGCGCCCTTCGAGCGTGAAACCACCTCCCTCTAGATAGAGAGGGGCCCCTTCGGTCCTAAAGCCTGGACGAGTCGCCTGCGGCGGCGGCCGGGCCCCCCGACAGCACCGCGGCGATCGTCCCGCCGGCCTCCTTGGCCTTGTCGAGGCCCATGGTGAGCGCGGTGAGGCCGGCTAGGCCGCCCAGGCCACCGAGCTGCATGGAGTCTACCGCCGAGCTCGGCACGATCACGATCGTCGAGTTCTCCTTCAGGCCCTCGTAGAGCATATTCATCGCGCGCAAGTGAAGCGCCACGGGATTGTGGGCGTAGCTTTTTGCGGCCTCTGCAAACTTCTCGGCGACCTGGCGCTCCGAGTCGCCAAGGATCACGCGGGCCTGGCGCTCGCGCTCGGCCTGCGCCTGCATCGACATCGCGTCCTCGAGGGCCGAGGGAATCAGGACATCCTTCACTTCCACCGATATCACGTTTATGCCCCAGGGCTCGGTTCGCTCGTCGATGATCTTCTGAAGGAGGGCGCTGATCTTGTCCCGCCCCTCAAGCATCTCCGCGAGCACGGTCTTGCCGATGACGTCGCGAAGCGCGGTCTGGGACGCCCAGCTGATCGCGCTCTGGTAGTCTGCCACGTCCAAGGCCGCCTTCTTCGGGTCGACGATCTTCCAAAACAGCACGGCGTCCACGTCGACCGGCACGGTGTCCTTGGTGAGGGTCTTCTCGGCCTTGAAGGCCGTCGTGATCACGCGCGTGTCGATCCAGTAGGGAATGTCGTCGATCATCGGGATGATGACGAAGAGCCCTGGCCCCTTCAGGGCGTGGAACTTGCCCAGTCGGAGGATGACGGCGCGGTCCCACTGGTTGGCCACCTGAATGGAGGAGGCGATGGCCGCCCCCACCACGAACGTGGCGATCAGGATGACGACGGTCGCCGCGCTGGAGCCCCCGGCATGGCTCGAATAGGCCCAAGAGAATCCCGCGGCCAGGACGACGAGGCAGATCAGGGTGGAGAACGAGCGGTTGGGCCTCATCGGGTGTAGGCTCGGGCGGTCCCCGCAGGGCAGGCGTGGTTGCCTGCGCAAGCAGCGGGTCCTCGAGCGAGGCTCCATGCTACTGGGCGAGCGCTTGGCCGGCCATGGGGTCTAGACCCAATGAGGCCCCCGAGGGCCGCAAAGCGTGCACCGGCTAGCCGCCTGCTGGGGATCCCGCGGGCTCGGGCGGGCGGCCGCCGAAGCCTGCCAAGGTCGCGAAGGCTCCGGGCCGCTGGGCGGAGACCCCGAGCACCAGCACGGGAAGGTCGCCGATCCCCTTCTCCGCACCCAGCGCACTCAGAAACTGCTCCGGGGACATTCCGGGAAGGTCCGGAACCACGAGGATCAGCTGGGGAAGGGCCGGTGGATTGCGGGCGTAACGGCCGCGTCCCAGGAGATAGTCAAAGGCGGCCTTGCCGCTTCGTACGATGTGGAGCGGATGAGCGAGCCCGGCGCGTCTGAACACGTCGGCCGCCTGGCGCGCCGCCTCGGTGTCGTGCTCGACGAGGAGGATGTCGCGCAGGTCGCCGCCGGGCTTGCGGGTCGCCGTGCCGCCGGCGACGGCGATCTGCTGGAACACGTCGCATAGGCGCACCCCAAGCCCCTGCGCCAGCGTGGCGAGGCTGTGGAGGGTGATGTTGCGGGCACCGCGCTCGATGTCCGCGACATAGGTGCGGTGGAGGTGGGCGCGCTCCGCAAGTTCCTCCTGGGTGAGCCCCAGCCCGTGGCGCAATGCACGCACCGAGGCACCGAGATGGTTCAAGAGGTCTGCGTTGGTCCCAATGAGATGCTCGCGGGGAACCCGCCCGGGCTCGGGCACCGCCGCCTCCGGGACCTTCCCCTTTGGAAGGCTGCTCGAACTCGCGTCTCGTTGCGGCATTCCCCATTATGGATCCGCAGCCGGGGCCTGTCCTATGGGGAGAGGACCCCATGCTTCCTCGGACACGGTGGGAAGCCCAGGGTCCGAGCTTCGATGCGCAGGCCCCCATCGCCCGACTACCCGACCGTAACTTATTCTCTGTTAGTTTCTTATCGATTAAGTCCGACGGACAGGGCCGGTGTCTTTTGGCTAAAGTCGGGCCCAGTGACGCCGAAGGGGGCTACGTGCACCCTGCGAGCCGACCTTCCTGCAAAACCGTGTTCGATGGCGGATGCCTGGCGCGGGCCTTGAAGCCGGCCGGCATTGCAGCGGTGGCGCCAAACCCTGCGAGCCGCCGATGAAGAGGCTCTCGTCCTGGGATTTTTCAGCGAAGCTGATCGCAGCCTTCACGGTGTTCGGCCTGCTCCCGCTTGCCGTAGCCACCGTTTTCTCGCTCCGATCGCTCAGCGCAGTGGGCCACCAGCTCGGAGGATCCTTCCAGGCCTCGAGCGCATCGGTGCTCGACGTCATCGACCGTACCCTTTTGCAGCGCTACGAGGACGTCCAGTCCTTCAGTATGAGCCGTGCGGCGCACGACACCCCAACCTGGCGCAAGGTGGGATCGGACAAGAACGCCGTTTCCGCCGCGATGAACGCATATGTGAAATTGTACGGGGTGTATCCGCTCATGGTGGCCGTGGACCTCGAGGGCCGAGTGATCGCCGTCAATGATCGCGACGCCGCCGGCCACGCGATCGAAACGGCCCCAGTCTACCAACAGAACTTCAAGGAAGCCGCTTGGTTCAGGGAGAGCCTGGCGGGGCATTTCCTCAAGAGCGACCTGCTCGACGGCACGTACGTGCAGGATCCCTCGTTTGATCCGGCTCTCGCGCGAGTGACCGGCGGGGACGGGCTCTCGATCGTCTTCGCGGCCCCGCTGCGCGACCCGGACGGCAAGGTGATCGGGGTATGGTGCGATTTTGCTGACTTCAGCCTAGTCGAGAACATCGTCAACGAGGCCTACTTGGATCTCCAGCACCAGGGCTACCACTCGGCCACCCTGACGGTCTTGGACCGCGAGGGCCGAGTGATTGTAGATTGGGACCCCGCAGTTCACGCGGGCGCCCTAAGTGGCCACGACCCCACCGTGCTCTTCAAGCTCAACCTCGCCCAGCGCGGCGTCGAGGCCGCGCGAAGGGGCGTGCTGGGGCAGGCCGGCTACGTGCGGTCGTTGAACGCCAGGAAGAAGATTTGGGAGAATGCCGGCTTCGCCCACTCGAGGGGCGCCATGGGCTTCCCGGGCCTCGGCTGGACGGTCCTGACGCGCGTGAACGTGACCGAGGGCGAGGCGGTGCTCCGTCAGGCCGAGCTCCAGGCGGGGTGCGTGTTTGCGGTGAGCCTTGTCGCCCTCGCCTTCGTGTCCTACAGGCTGGGACGCTTCCTGAGCCTGCCGCTGCTTCGCTCCCTCGAGCAGATCCGCGAAGGCGGCAGCCACGTTACCGCGGTGTCCCAAGAGATTTCCGCATCCAGCCAATCCCTCGCCGACGGGGCCAACCAGCAGGCCGCGGCCCTCGAGGAGACGGCCGCCTCCCTAGAGGAGATGGCAAGCATGACCAGCCGCAACTCGGATAGCTCCCAGAAGGCCAAGGCTGCAGCCGCCGAGGCGCGCCGGTGCGCCGACACAGGCGCCGAGCAGGTGGCCTCGATGGGCCGCGCGATGAACGAGATCCAGGCGGCGAGCCAGGACATCACGAAGATCCTGAAGACCATCGACGAGATCGCCTTCCAGACCAATATACTGGCCCTCAACGCAGCCGTCGAGGCGGCCCGCGCCGGCGAGGCCGGCGCCGGCTTCGCGGTCGTGGCCGACGAGGTGCGCTCGCTGGCCCAGCGCTGCGCGGCCGCCGCAAAGGAGACCGCCGCCAAGATCGAGGACTCGGTCTCCAAGAGCACCCAGGGCGTCGGCATCAGCAGCCAGGTTGCCGAGAGCTTCCGCACCGTCCAGGACCAGATCCGTAGGCTCGACACGCTCGTGGCCGAGATCGCGACCGCCTCGGCCGAGCAGAGCCAGGGCATCGCCCAGGTGAATACCGCCGTCAGCCAGATGGACCGCGTGACGCAGTCAAATGCGGCGATGGCCGAGGAGGGTGCGGCCAACTCCGAGGAGCTCAGCACGCAGGCCACGGATCTCTCGCACACGGTCGGGCAGCTGTTGACAATGATCGGCGGCCGCCGCGAGAACGACAGCAAGGGTCTTCCCGGCACCCCGCTCCCAGGCGGCAAGCGGGCGATCGACCGCTCCGGCCCGCGCGACGCGCCGTCCGCAAAGGGCGCGCGCAAGGCGCGTGAGCCCGAGCTTGCAGCCCACGGCTGAGGGTCACCCGAGGGCAGGCCAAGACCCCATGTTCCGGGGGCGGGGCACCCTGTACGCTCGGCGAGATGTTCCCCTCGTCCCCGGTTGAAAGAGGCCCGCAGACGCGGCGCATCGGGCGGCAATGCCCTCGATCGAGGCTCGCCTCGGGGGATCGCCCGTGAGGCTTCTGTGGCTCTTCCTAGTGGCCCTCTTCGTGGTCGGGGCGCTGCCTGTGTGGCGGCATAGCCGTTACTGGGGCTACTACCCGAGCGGCGGACTCGGCCTTATCCTGGTGGTGCTCGTCGTGCTGATCGTGACCCACCAGATCTGACCACCTACCCCGCCGAACCATGACACAGCTCCTCCTCGCCAGCTTCCTCATCTTTTTTGGAGTCGATCTCTTCTTCGGCCTTTCCATCCCGGCATGGGTGCTCGGCCTCCTGGCTGTGTCCGCGGGCGTCTCGATCATCATTCGACGCTACAGGTCCGGCTTTGAGCGGCCCCAGGCGCGCGACCTCGGGGTGAATCCCCGGGTTTCGGCCCCCGTGCCCTCGCACGCGGAGACCCGCGGCTCGGAGCTCTTCACCGACTAGGCCCCGCCCGCGCCCTTTGGGGCCGGCGCCCGCCTCCTAACATTCCATGACTCCGTTTGCTTCTCCCGACCCGCTTTGCCGCTGCCGCGTTTCCCGCGAATCGCTCCACGCCCGGACACGAGAACTGGCGCTCTGCGCGGGACGCAGCGCCTCCGCCGTGACCCAGGGCGACTATGAACAGGCCAAGCGCGACCTCACCGGCGAGACGGACGGCGACCTTCAGGACGCCCGGATCAGCTAGGGGCCTCGGGGTCGCTAGGCGACCTCGAGTTCGACGGCATGCTCGAGCTGGTCGTCATGCAGCGAGATGGCGCGGCCCTCGACGCCTCGCCCGTCGACACTCAGGCCGGCGCCCGGCAGGGCCCCCGCCCGACGTGTGAACGTGATGTGGTACACGGTCCTGCGGTATCGGTAGTGAACCTTGAAGGAGGCCCAGGCCGCGGGCATGCGCGGCTCAAGGCGCAGCCGCTCGCCTTCCAGGTGGATCCCGAGCAGGCTCTCAGCGAGAAGGCGGTAGGCCCAGCCCGCAGAGCCGGTGTACCACGTCCATCCGCCGCGTCCCTCGTGAGGGGGCACGGCATAAATATCGGCGACCATCACGTAGGGCTCGACCTTGTAGGTTGCCACCTTCGCCGGCGTCGAGCTGTGATGGACGGGGTTTAGCATCCCAAAGTATTCCCATGCGCGCTCGGACTGGCCCATCTCGGCCAGCGCCATGGCCACCCAGAGCGCCGCCTGCGTGTACTGCCCGCCGTTCTCCCGGACGCCCGGGATGTACCCCCGGATGTAGCCCGGGTCGAGCGGGGCCTTGTCAAACGGCGGCGCCAGCAGCTGCACAAGGCTCAGGTCGCGGCGCGCCAGGCGCCGGTCGACGGACTCCATCGCCTGGAGCGAGCGAGCCGTCTCGCCGGCTCCGCTGATCACCGACCAGCTCTGCGGAAGCGAGTCGATCTGGCATTCCGCTCCGGACGCCGACCCGAGCGGCGTCCCGTCGTCGAAGAAGGCGCGCAGGTACCAGGCTCCATCCCACCCGTGGGCCGCGATCGCCCCCCGCAGCCTGAGCGCCTCCGCGTCGCAGCGATCGGCGAACGCGGAATCCCCCCGGCCGCGCGCCACGGGGGAGAAGCGCGCGAGCACGTCGTGAAGGAAGAAGGCGAGCCACACGCTCTCGCCGCGGCCTCGGTCGCCCACCCGGTTCATGCCGTCGTTCCAGTCCCCGCAGCCCATCAGTGGCAGGCCATGCACGCCCGCCGTCGTGCCGCGCTCGATGGCGCGCACGCAATGCTCGTAGAGCGTGCCCGTCTCCTCGGAGCGCGCGGGCAGCTCATAGTAGGACTCCTCTTCCGGCTTGACCGCGCGTCCCTTGAGGAAGCCGACCCTCTCGTCGAGGACGCCCGTGTCCGCTACGCTCGAGACGTAGCGGCAGGTCGCATAGGGCAGCCAGAGAAGGTCATCCGAGAAGCGAGTCCGAACACCGCGGCCCGACGGAGGATGCCACCAGTGCTGCACGTCTCCCTCCTCGTACTGGCGCCCGGCGGCCCGGAGGAGGTGCTCGCGCGTGAGCGCCGGCTCCGTGTGGACGAGGGCCATCACGTCCTGCAGCTGGTCGCGGAATCCATAGGCCCCGCCCGACTGGTAGAAGCCCGTGCGGCCCCACAGCCGCCCGCTGATCGTCTGGTACATGAGCCAGCCGTTCACGAGCATGTTCACCGAGGCGTCGGGCGTGTCCACGTTCACCGCGCCGAGCGTGCGGTTCCAGTGCGCCCACACGCCCTCGAGCGCCTGGCGCCCGGCCTCGGCGCGGCGGAACCGCTGCACGAGGTCCTGGACGTCCGCGAGGCTGCGCCCCACGCCGAGCCTGAAGGTCACCTCCCGCTCCTCCAGGGCGTCCAGGTCCACCGCCACCTGGATCGCCCCGCAGGGATCCAGCCCCGCCCCCACCTTGCCCGAGAGGCGAGCGCGCCGAAGGGCCGCAGGCCTGGCGGCGCTGCCGTTGCGCCCCAGGAACTCCCTGCGGTCGCCGGTCACCGACCTCACGGGCTCGCTCACGTCGGCGAAGGCTATCCTTCCGGCGAAGTCGATGTTGTAGGGATTGCGGGCCATGAGGGCCCCGGTCATGGCGTCGACCTCGGTGCGCACGTGCAACAGGCTACCCTGCCTCTGCTCGCCAAGCACCCATTCCCAATAGCCGGTCGCCGATATCCGGCGCGCCCGATCCGAGAGGTTGCGCAGGCGCACCACCGAGAACTTCACCGGCGCGTCCATGGCGACGTACACCCAGAGCTCCGAGGCGATCCCGTTCTCCTCGTGCTCAAACACGGTATAGCCGAACCCGTGCCGGACCACGTAGGGCGTGGTGCCCCTCGCCGGCAGCGGCGTGGGGGACCAGACCTGGCCGGTCTGCTCGTCGCGCAGGTACAGGGCTTCGCCCGTCGTGTCGCTCACGGGGTCGTCGTTCCAGGGCGTCGTCCGGAACTCGTGGGAGTTCTCGGCCCAGGTGTAGGCGCTCCCGCCCTCCGAGACCACGGTCCCGAAGGATGGGTTCGCGATCACGTTGATCCAGGGCATCGGGGTCATCTGACCCGCGGCCAGGGTGATCACGTACTCGTGGCCGTCCTTCGTGAAGCCGCCCAGACCGTTCTGAAAGATCAGCTCGCGCGGGGCGACCGGGCCCGGCGCCTGCGCGCGCTGCGAGCGGGAGGGGACGAGCGGAAGGGGCCTGGGTTCCTGCACCCTTCGCTGCTCCATCTGCTCGGCCAGCGTGCCGTCGTCCCCGTCGAAGTAGACGCGGGCCGAGGCCTGGAAGAGGGCCAGGTCCTCGCTAGGGACCTGGTCCAGGCTTCGCACAAAGATCCCGCCGGCCCTCTCCGAGGCCTGCGAGCCGCCCGAGCCGACCAGTCCGGCGATCTGGTCATGAAGCGACTGTCGGTAGATGGACACGTCCTCGACCAGGATCATCATCTCCGCCGCAAGCCCCTTCAGCTTCCAGAATGCATGGGCCTTCACGAGCTGCAGGACCCAGTCGAGGTGGTCTACGCCGTTGATCCGGAGCACCACGAGCGGAAGGTCCCCCGAGATCCCGTAGCTCCATAGGCCGCTCTGGTTGCGGCGGTTCTCGGCCTGGGCCTCGGCTGGGGCGCGGCGCGACGGATCGGCATAGATCAGCGCGCTCGCGATCCGCCCGTACATCTGGGCCTCGCCCTCGGTCGCGTCCAGCTGGCGTAGCGTCACCTGCCCATGCGTCCACGCGAGGTCGAACGCGCGGTCCGCCATCCGCGGGCTGCGGTATTTCTCGAGCTGGGCCAGCACGCCCTGGCGGCTCGTCGAGACGCCCTGCACCACGTCGAACACGGCCGAGTCGTCGGGTCCCAGAACGACCGACCGCCTGACCGACACGATGGGGTCGAGCACGGAGCCGACGGTGTTGGACAGGGGCGCGCCGCCGCGCATCGCCGCGGGATGCGCCAGGGTGCCCCCGCGGCCCACGAACCGGAGCCGGTCGGTCTCGCACGAGGCCTCGCCGAGCTCGGTGCAATGGAGCCCCACCATGTGCAGCATCCACGGTGGCTGCTCGCCGGCGGAGCGGGCCCGGCGCGTGCACAGGAGGGCGGTGGGGCCGTCGATCGTCTCGGTCTGCACGAAGAGGTCGCCAAACGCCGGGTGCGCAGCATCCGCCCCCTGGGTCGCGAGCACCACCTCGGCGTAGCTCGTGAGTTCGATGTGCCGCGGCGCCGTCGAGCGGTTCTTGAGGGTGATGCGCCGCAGCTCGACGTCGTCCTCCGGGGACACGCACAGGCTTGTGTGGATCTCGAGATCGCCGCGCACCTGGAGGAATTCGACCTTGGCCGCGCTGAAGATGGCCCGGTAGTCCCTCCCCGCGCATCGGGTGGGCTGGTGCGCGGCCGACCAGGCTTCGCCGGTCGCCAGGTCGCGCAGGAAGACAAACGTGCCCCAGTCGTCGAGCGTCGCGTCCTCGCGCCAGCGCGTCACCGCGAGGTCGCGCCACCGGCTGTAGCCGCCCCCCGCGCTCGTGACGGCCACGTGGTAGCTTCCATTGGAGAGGAGATGAACGTCGGGGGCCGGCGAGCCCGGGTCCGCGAGGACGCGCACGGTGCTCGTCGCGTCGACCGCCACGCCGCGCTCTAGGTCGCTCGTGAAGTCCTTCTCCGGGAGGCTGGCGGGCGCCTTCGGCGGGCGCTCCTGCAACAGCAGGTCGGCGGCCCGAAGGAGCGGGCAGGCCATGAACCGCCGCTGCATCGCGTTTCCGCAGGAGAGGTTGGCCATCGCAATCAGGCTCATGGCCTGGTGATGGGCCATGAACGAGCGGATGGTCACGCTCGTCTGGTCGGGGGGCAGGCGCTCGGCCGTATAGTCCACCGCCTCGTAGAGCCCATACGCACCCATGCGTCCGTCGCTCGCCAGGCGCTGGAGGTTCTCGCAGGCCTCCGCCGGGGCGACCATGAGCGCGAGGGCCGTGGCGTAGGGGGCGATCACCTTGTCCTCGGCCAGCCCGCGCTTCATCCCGAGGCCCGGGACCCCGAAGGCCCGGTACTGGTAGTTTAGGTCGACGTCGGTTCGGTTGTATCCCGACTCGGAGGTTCCCCAGGGAAGGTCCAGGCTCCGCGCGTAGGAGATCTGGTGGAGCACGGCCGATCGGTACGTGTCATCGAGCAGCGTCTTCTCACAGGAGGGCATGACGAGGAGCGGCATCAGGTACTCGAACATCGAGCCGCTCCAGGAGACCAGGACGGGGGTCCCCCGCGAGGCGACGAGCAGCCGCCCGAGCGAGAACCAGTGGTCCTGCGGCGCCTGGCCAAGCGCGATGGCGACATAGCTGCACAGGCGCGCCTCCGACGCCAGCAGGTCGTAGAATCCCGAGTCGAACCTGCGGTCGGTCACGTTGTAGCCGGTGCTGAAGAGGTTGCGCGACTCGTTGAAGAGGAACTGGAAGTCCATCGTCGCGAAGCCCTCGGCCAGGTCGGCCAATGAGCCGAGCTCCTCGATGCGCTCCCGGGCGCGTCCGCCCGCCCGCTCCATCTCGGCCGCGCGCTCGGGCGTGGCCTGCAGGACGGCCGCGCAGGCCGGGGCCCACGCCGAGACCTCCCGCAGGGTTGGTGCAGGCTCCGCCGGGCCCGGGCCGCCCTCGCCCGCGCGCCGCGCGAGCCACGGGGAGAACAGGAGCACCTCCTCCATGTGGCCCCGGCAGTCCCGCTCGAGGGCCGCGGACCATTCAGCGGGCGCGCCGCCGCGGGCGGCGAACGCTCCGGCGACGGCGTGGGCCAGCCCCGCGGTGCGCTCGAGGAGAGCGTAGTCGGCGGCCAGGCCCGAGGGTGAGGCACCCAGTCCCCTGACGATCGCCGCGAGCCCGGCGTCGGCGCCCGCGAGGGCCTGAAGGACACCCGCCGTGTCGCGAAGTCCTGCGAGGGCGCGCGGTGAGAGGATGGGGGCCTCGGACATCTCCCGCAGGCCGGCCCCAAGGGTCAGCAGGTGACCCGCCAGGTTGCCGCTGTCGACGCTCGAAAGGTAGCGGGGCGGGAGCGGCTCCAGGCTGCGCGTGTCATACCAGTTGTAGAAGTGGCCGCGGTGCCGCTCCATCCGAAGGAGCGTGGCGAACGTGTCCCGCGTACGCGCCACGGCGCCGCCCGCGGAGACGTAGCCGAGGTCCGCGGCCGCAAGGTTGGCGAGCAGCGAGAGCCCGATGTTCGTCGGGGACGTCCGCGACGCGACGCGCGGGGACGGGATCTCCTGGAAGTTGTCCGGGGGAAGCCAGTTTTCCTCCTTTGACGCGAAGGTCTCGAAGAAGTGCCAGGTCGAGCGGGCGGTGCGCCCGAGGAACGCGAGCTGGTCGGGGCTCAGCTTGGGAGGCTCGACCCGGATCGGGCGGCTGATCCACCAGGCAACCGCGGGGCTCAGGAACCAGAGCAGGGCGATCGGCAGGCACCAAGCCGCGCCCGCAGGACGGCTGGCCGCCAGGACGCCGAGCCCGGCCAGCGCCACGAAGGGGCCGATCCACATGTCGGCAAGGAACTGGTGAAGGCCGGCCGGCGCCGCGCCCGAGGCGTCGCTGGACGTGCGCCACTGGAGGAGGTGCCGGCGCGTCCACAGGAGCCGCACCAGGGTGCGCCCGATCGCATCCGCGCTCACCCAGGCGTCGTAGGGCATGAACGCCAGCGCGAGGACGGCCTGCAGCAGCTGGCGCCAGGCGAGGGCGGCGGCACCCCAAAAGTGCGGCGCAAACGGCAGATCGGCCGGCTTTCGAAGAAGGTCGACCAGGGTCGAGAGCACACCCGGCAGCAGCAGGATCGCAACGACCAGCATCGGGCCCAGTCGAGCGTGCTGGGGAGTGAGCAGCCAGCCGGCCCCGACCAGGGCGACAAGCGCGAAGGGCACCAGGCTGCGCCGCAGGTTGTCGAGGATCTTCCAGCGCCCGAGGGCGGCGATCGCGTTCGCCGTCCGGACGGAGCCCGCCGCGGGGACCCGGGGAAGGAGCCACGGGCAGATCTGCCAGTCACCGCGGATCCATCGGCGGCGCCTCGAAGCGTCGACATTGTAGCGCGACGGGGACTCCTCGAAGAGCTCCACATCGCTCACGAGCGCCGATCGCGCGTGGCAGGCCTCGAGCAGGTCGTGGCTGAGCACGGCGTTCTCGGGGAAACGCCCCCCGAGCGCCCGCTCGAAGGCATCCACCTCGTAGATGCCCTTGCCGATGAAGGACCCCTCGTGGAACAGGTCCTGGTAGACGTCCGAGACCTCTCGCGTGTAGGGATCGATCCCCGCGTCACCCGAGTAGAGGCGGGCGAACCAGGTGGCGCGAGCGCCCGGCAGGCTGACGCCGATCCGCGGCTGGAGGATGCCGTAGCCCTTGGTCACGACCCCGGTGGCCGCGTCAAACACCGGCCGGTTCAGGGGATGGGCCATGGCGCCGGCGAGCTCCCGCGCCGCGTCGCGCGGAAGCTGGGTGTCCTCGTCGAGCGTGAGCACGTAGCGCACGGGGGAGAGGCCGCCGAGGTCTCCCACCACCTCCGAGAACCGGTCGCGGCCCCGGCCGCGGAGCAGCGCGTTCAGCTCGGCGAGCTTGCCGCGCTTGCGCTCGTAGCCCATCCAGACCCCCTCGCCGGGATTCCAGCGGCGCGGCCTGTGGAAAAGGAAGAAGCGGCCCGCCGGGGACGCGGGCACCTTCGCGTTCAGCCTCTCGATTCCCTCGCGGGCGCGTGCGAGCAGGGACGCGTCGCCCGGCATCTGCTCGCTCGGTGCGTCCCTGAAGTCGGTGAGAAGCGCGAAGTGCAGGTTCGGGTCGCGGTTGGAAAGCTGGTGGATCTCGAGGGTCTCAACCAGGCGGTCGATGCCCTCCTCGCTTGAAAGGATCGACGGGACCGCCACCAGCGTCGCGCAGTCGGGGTCAATTCCCTTCCCGAAATCCAGGCGCGGGATCCGCCCCGGCCGTATGAGAAGCATCGAGCACCAGTTGACGAGGGCGACGGCCATCCGGCTCGAGCCCGCGGCGACCGCGAGCGCCCAGAGGGCGAGGCGCCACACCGCCTCGCCGGGCGAGCGCACCCATGCCCATGCCGCCCAGGTCGCGGCGAGGGTGGCAAGGAGGACGGCGCCCGAGTAGCTCGCGACAGGCCAGCGCGTGAGCAGGTTCTCGAGCCGGGTGCGCCAGGGCCAGCGCACGCGCACGGCACGCCACAGGGCGCGCCGGCCGTCGTCCACCAGGTAGAATCCCACGTGGGCCGAGCGGTCCCCGGGGCCCGAGAGCAGGGCGGCCTCCGCCGCCATGCGCACCGCATGCCCGGCCACCTCGCCCTCGGGGATCCGGCTGTGCCTGGAGAGCGCCTCGACGGCATGCCGGTAGCCGTCCCGCGTATGGAAGTCCATGGATCGGTACGCCCCGGAGGGATCCCCACGGAGGGTCTGGTCGACCACGCTCAGCCCCTCCACGAAATCCTTCCAGTCGGTCGAGCCGAGCAGGCGCAGGCTCGCGATGCTGTGGCTGACCGACACCTGGTCGGCTGCCTGGGACTGGCCCTCCTGCTGGACCCTCTCGTCGATGCTCACGCCCTCTTCAGACAGCCGGTGATCGAGCCAGCTGCGGGCCAGGTGCAGGACGGGGCCCTGGCGCGCGAGGCGCTGGCTAAACTGCGCCACGAACGAGCGGGTGAGCGCGGGTTCCGACTTCGCCATGTCGGCCACGACGATCACGAGGCGCGAGGGGTTCTGCTCGACGACCCGCTGCAGCCGGTCGGCCCAGAGGTCCGCGAGGTTGCGCGCCTCCCGGGCGCGCGCCAGGCCCTCGGTGATCCGATGCAGGTTCTCGATCAGCCCGAGGCGCAGCATGATCGGGATCGCCCAGAGCTCCCCGAGCGTGAGGCAGGTCTCGGTCTGATAGGCGGCGATGAAGGTCGCGAGCGGGGCGACGTCGATCTGGGCGTCGGAGTGGGCGATGATATCAAGGACGATGCCGTAGACGCGGGGGAATCCGACCGCCGCGCCGTTCAGCAGCCGGGGCAGCTCCCTGCTGTAGCTGCGGGGCAGGTGCCGGCGGGCGAGGCCTATCTGCTCCTCGACGAGGTAGAAGTTGTCCAGCAGCCACTCGGCGGCCGGGGTGATGCGCCTGCGCGGGTCGACCGCGAGGGTGGCGATGTTGAACGCGCGCAGGCCCTCCTCGTTTCGCGTAAGGCGGCCGAGAAGCCGGCTCGACCCGGCGCGCACCGAGGAGCGGTGGCTTCGCGCGAGCGCCGTGGCGTGGCGTGCGAGCTGGTCCCCGCTCAGGAGCTCCGCCCGCAGGGGGCCGTCGTCGGCGGGATCACTCAGGTGAAGCTTGCCCGCGATCCATCGCGGCCATTGTGCCGAGGCGCGCAGCATCACGGGGAGAACGGGGTCGCGCGGCGCGCCCCGTCCGTCGGAGGGCCTCCCGGGCGTCGCGTGGAAATCTCAGTCAAGGGGCCCCATCATGGGGCCGCCGCACGCCGCGACATATGGGGTGAAACGCTCCCTGCCCCGCCGGGGCGGCCGCGGGTCCGCCTACGACAGGGCCTCGCGAGCCTTCAGTGCCGCCTCGACGATTCCCTTGGCGTAGCGCTCCGCCCCGCCGCGAAACCACCTCAGTCCCTTCTCGGCGGTGGCCGCCGGGGCGTCGCCCATGATGCCGCTTCGCGAGATGTCCCGCGTGATCCAGGCGAAGGTCGCCGGCGCGAACTCCGGCCGAAGCATCCCGTCGTCGCCCACCTGCGCCGGGTACTCGCACACGGCCTGGCTCATGTCGACCAGCCCGGGGGCCGCCGCCAGGAGCCAGGACGTCTCCGCCTCGTTCGCGTGGAACCCGTACGTGAGTTCCTGCCGCGACACGTCCAGGTCCCATGCGCCCCTGAGCGTCGAGACGCGCATGCCCAGCTCCGAGCGCACCTCCTCCATCGTGTAGTTGATGACCGCCACGTTGCCCCCGTGGCTGTTCAGGACGGCGAGGTGCCGGAATCCCCAGCGGTGCAACTGGCGTGCGATCGACAGCAGGAGCTCGCGCAGCGTGTCCTTCGAGACGAACAGCGTGCCGGGGAAGCCCCAGTGCTCGTTGCTCTTGCCGATGGTGACCGGGGGCGCGACATAGCACGGCAGGTCGGGCGGCAGCAGCGGCAGGGCCAGGTTGAGCCAGATCTGCCCGAGCAGCGAGTCGACCGCCACCGGCAGGTGGGGGCCGTGCTGCTCGATCGCGCCGACCTGCAGGATCACGGGCGCCCACGCCTTGTGGGGCAGCGCGTCGATCTCGGCGAGGCAGAGGGCCGGCAGGTAACGGTCGCGGTAGGCGGGAAAGGGGGCGTTCATAGGGGGGTGCTGTCGGGCAGCTCGGGATGGGCGTGGATTTCGCCGAGGAGCGAGGCGAGGAGGGCGGCGCACCCCTCGAGGACCGCCGGGGCTTCGGCCCCGGCGGCCGCAAGGCTCTCCCACGGCGCGGGCAGGGGCACGGGCGCCTCCCGCACGAAGGTGCTGGCGGCCCCGACGGGCGGCGCCTGCCTCGGCTCCCTTCGGTAGAGGGCGGTGAGGACCGTCTGGAGCGTCCGCCTCGAGCGGCTGCGCGCAGGGTGAAAATCGAGCCCCAGCGCGCCCAGGTTCACGCAGAACGTCTGGATCCCGAGCGAGACCCGCAGGTCGCGCGCCGCGGCGTCCACGAGGTCCTCGTTCCAGGGGCTCGAGTTGAAGAGCACGACCCGCCGGAAGCCCGAGGCGACCACCGACTCGACCACCTCCCGCACGAGCGCGTGCGCCACGGCGGGACCGATCGGGAAGGCGCAGCCCGGGTGGGGGCCGAGGACAAAGCGCAGCGGCGGCAGGACGAGGAGCGGGAGGTTCCCGGGCCTCGAGGCGCTCGCGGCCCGGAGCACCGCGGTGAGAACGGTCTCCTCGGCGTCCAGCGGATGGCCGAGGCCGGCGTCGCACAATCCGGCGAGCGGCACGACGACCAGCGTGCGCGCCTTGTCGGGCCACGCCTTGAACTGGGGCCAGCGCAAGTTCGGCCAGAAGGTGGCTTCGTCGGCCACGCAGAGGCTCCCGGAGGGAGCGGGCGGGACGGGGGGAGGCGTGTCGGGGGCGGGCGGCATGAAGGGGGTCAGTCGGCGGGGAGCTCCGGCAGCGAGAGGCTCGAGGGCCTCGACGGGTCGTGGTACACCATGGCCAGGGCGCGGCCGAACTCGGCCGGGCTCGCCACGTCGAGCGCGTCGGCCGCCGTGCCGCTGTTGCGCGGGTACAAGGGGAACGACGAGGCCGCGAGGTCGAGTCGGATCCGCTCCCCCGCCGACCAGTGCGCGGCGATGGGATCGAGCGGCACGGTGGCCGCGGTGACCGCGTTCGCGGTGCGCAGGCGGCGGGCCCCCATGCACAGGAACATCGTTCGCCCGTCCCGCCCCACCCGGGACAGGCGTGCGACCAGGTCGAGGGTGGGCGACGTGGCCTGCACGTGGACCGTGAGTCGAGGCGAACCGGCGATCCGCACGGGCTGCTTCAGCTCGGCAGACGAGTAGACGAGGAGCGAATTCGACTGCTGCTGGACCGAGAGCTCATGCGGCCCGTACGAGGCCATGCCGCCCTGGCCGCCCCCCGGGGCCGCCACCGGGACCTCGGGCTCGTAGCCGAGCACGTCCTCGGTGCTCCCGGGGGCGACCTCCCCGAGCGTGCCGTCCCCGAAGCGGGAATTCGCCCGGCCGCCGCTGCCAAGCCGCAAGTCGAGGCTCCTCGATCCGGCCGGGGGCCAGGTCTCGGACTGCCGCCAGCGGTTCTCCCCCAGGGAAAAGTAGCGGCATCCGCTCAGGGGACAGGGCGCCTGACCGGCCTTGGGGCCCAGCCAATGCCGGAACCACTCGACCACCATCTCGTCGACCTTGGGCGCGGCGCCCGGCCCGAAATCCGCCCCCGCCACGTGGGTTCCCCACGGGGAGTGCGCCCACGGCGTGGCGAGCAGGAACTGGTCGCCCCGGTCCTTGGCCAGGGCCGTGTAGCCCGCGATCGATCCCCGCAGGAAGATGTCGTACCAGCCCGACAGGTGGAACATCGGGTAGCCGAGCTCTCGGGTCTTCAGCAGGAGGTTCCACGGCTCCCAGTAGCGGTCGTAGGTCGAGTGCTCGAGCCAGTCGGCCGCGTACCGGGGCAGGTCGGGGTTCGTCAGGGGCGCGGCGCGGCGCAGGGGCAGCTGGCGCAGCAGCCCCCCGAGGTCGCTCCAGGACCGGTCGAGGTCGGCCGTGCTGGGCGCCCCGATCCGCCGGGCGTCCTCGCGGAGCATCTGGTTCGCCCACCCGAGGTTCCAGAGCTCGAGCAGGCCGTCGCGGTAGAACCAGTCGGCATAGAGGTCGAACGGCGTCATGTGCGGCGCCAGGGCGCACAGGGCCGGCGGCCGGTCGAGCGCCGCAAACAGCTGGACCACCGCCTGGTAGCTGAAGCCGAAAAGACCCACGCGGCCGTTGGAGCGGTCGAGTCCGGCGGCCCATTGCACCGAGTCGTATCCGTCCTCGCGCTCGTGCCGGAAAGGATAGTAGGAGCCCTCGCTGTCGCCGCGGCCCCGCACGTCCTGGACCACGACCATGAACCCGCGGCGGGCGTACCAGGCGGGGGGGGCGTACACGAGCCCGGAGGCGACGTCGCGGCCGTACGCCGTGCGCATCAGGAGGACGGGCCAGGGCCCGTCGCCCTTGGGCCTGTAGATGTCGGCCACCAGCCGCGCGCCGTCCCTCATGAGAGCGGGAACCCCCGGGATCAACTCCACGTCGGCAAACGGCGCCTCAAGACGGGTCCCAATCATGGGCACGGGCGCCGGGGCGCCCCGATGTTTCCCGGGCTTGAGGGCATACGGTCGCCTGAGCAGCTACCATGCCCAGCGCGCCTCGCCATCGGCCCCCCCTGCCCGCCCGCGCCACGGGCGTGGCACGCGCGATGCTCGACGCGGCGCATGCCGACGGCCTCCCCCTCTGGTGCAGCAAGACAGCCAAGCCCGCGTTCCCCCGGAACGCGCTGGGGAGCCTGCACGGCGGCGCTCCGGCGGGCGCTCGTGCCCGGCCTCGCCCTCGGCGTGCTCCTCGCGAGCGGCTGCGGGCCGAAGTCGCCGGCCGCGTCCCGCGAAAAGAGCATCCCCGTCACCCTGGAGACCGACTGGTATCCCGAGGCGGAGCACGGCGGCTTCTACCAGGCGCTCGACAGGGGATTCTACCGGGACGTCGGCCTCGACGTGACCATTGCCCCCGGGGGCCCCAACACGCACCCGATCGTCGAGCTCGCCGTAGGGCACGCGCAGTTCGCGATCGCGGCGAGCGACGACGTGATCGAGCAGGCCGAGCAGGGCCTGCCCTTCCTGATCGTCGGGGCGTTCATGGAGCGCTACCCGGAGGCGGTGCTCGTGCACGAGGAGAGCCCCGTCCATTCGTTCAAGGACCTGGACGGGCGCACCATCATCGGGGTCCCGGGCACGGGATGGATCTCGCACGTCCAGCAGAAGTACGGGATCCGGATCAACGTCGTGCCGGTGGCCTTCGAGCTCACGCGCTTCATGGGCAACAAGGACACGATCCAGCAGGTGTACCTGACGAACGAGCCGTACTTCGTGAAGAAGAACGGGGTGAAGGCGCGCACGCTGTACATCTCGGAGACGGGCTACGACCCCTACCGGGTGATCATCACGACCCATGCCTTCGCGAAGGCCCACCCGGACGTGGTCCGGGACTTCGTCGCGGCGTCGAACAAGGGATGGAACGATTTCATCTTCGGCGACGCGTCGCCCGGCCGGAAGCAGGTGATGGACCGGAACCACGAGGTGGCCGCGGAGTATTTCAACGCGTCGCTCGACATCATGCGCAAGGAGCACCTGATCGACGGCCTCGCCGACCGCCACGAGCACATCGGAGCCCTCTCGCTCGCCAGGCTCCAGGACGAGATCGATCTCCTGGCCAGGATCAAGTTCATCCGGGCCGCGTTTCCCGTGGAGCGCGTCGCGACGGACGCGTTCCTGCCGCCGGAGCTGCGCGTGAAGCCGTGACGGGGACCCGGCGGATCACGGCGGACGCCGCCGCGCGGTTCCGACCCGGGGGCCCCCAGCCTTCTTTCCCATGGACTTTCGAAAGGCCCGCGGGGCCTTCCCCGTCCATCTCCTGAAGGCGCGATAAAACCCGCTGTTGTCCAGAAACCCACAGGCCAACGAGACCTCCTCGAGGGATACATCCGGCCGGGCCATCAGGCTCATCGCGCGCTCGAAGCGGGCCTTGTCCAGGAGCTTCAGGTAGGGGGTTCCCTCCAGGGAGAGTCGCCGGTGCAGGGTGCGTTCGCTCACGCCGATCGCCCCCGACGCGTCCCGCGCCGAGACCGCTCCTCGGTCCAGCAGGCCCGGAAGGCAGTTCCAAAGCCTGGCCGTCGTCGCGCTGCCTTCGCCGGTCAGCCCCGGATGCGCAGCCTCCACCTCCCGCGTGAGGACCGCGTGGAGGGCGGAGTGGCGGTTTCTCATTCGCAGTCCCAGCAGCGACCTCGGGAACACGAGCCGGCTCTTGGCGGCCCCAAAGCGGCACGGGGCGCCGAAAAATTCCCTGTAGGCGGAGCCGTACGGAGGCTCGGGGTAGTCGAATTCCGCTGAGGTCAGCGCGAATCGGCCCACCGCCTCGCCCCTGGCCACCGTGAAGATGCTGGCGAAGGCGCGCTCCACGACCGTGGGCCACAGGCTCGGGTCCGGATCGTCCGCGTGGTAGGTCAGGATCGCCTGGGTTCCCTCCTCCTTGATTTCAAGGAAGTCGCCCCCCGACAGCAGCCTCTGGTACCGGCAAAGCACCTTCAGGGCGCCGCCCAGGCTGTCCGAATGCGACACCAGGTGCCCGAGGATCCCGTGCGAGAGGCTTGAGTAGTCGGCCCCCACGGCGA
>CAIXHE010000110.1 GCA_903919205.1 uncultured Opitutaceae bacterium
GCCCGCACGAGAACGGTCCGCGAGGTGGTCCCCCCGATCACGAAGCCGGCGATCAGGACGTTCCCGCCCGTTCCCACCTGGACTCGGGTCGAGAGGTTCACCAGGCGCGCCTGGGTCGGCGCGTACGAGGCCGCGGGCCTCGTGTCGTACACCTCGGCAAGCGCCACGCCCGTGTCCCCGCCGGCCCCTAGGACCTGGGCCGTGAAGGCGCCGCCCGCGAGGGTCTGCAGGAGCGCCGAGTCCGGCGTCGGCGCGCTGCCCCACGAGAACGCGCCGACCGAGGCGGCGGCTGCCGAGATGGTCTGGGAGGCCTGCCATCCGGTATCCGAGGCGAGGAGCGTCGTTCCCTGGTAGAGCTGGAGCTCCGGGTCCGGAAGCGTGCCCGTGACGCCGAAGCCCGTCAGCGCGGGGCCCGAGGCCCGGATCAGGAGCGGCACCTGGCCGGAGGTCCCGGATCCCCCGACGGCGAATCCCGAGATCAGGATGTTGCCCCCGGTGCCGACCGCGGCCCTGCAGGAGAGGTTCACGAGGCGCCCCACGTTGTTCGTGGCCGTCACCGTGAGCACGGCGGGGCCGCTCTGGAGGCTGCCCGAGGAGTTGGTGGCCACGCAGGTGTAGGTGCCCGCGTTGGCCGACGTGGCGCCTGTGATCTCGAGGTTTGAGCTGGTGGCCGAGGGAATCGCGGTCCCGTTTAGAGACCATTGGTAGGTCGGCGCGGGCGACCCGGTGGTCGGGAAACTGAACACGACGGTCGTGCCCGGGGCGATCGTCTGCGAACTCGGCTGGGCCGAGGCTACCGGCGAGAGCACGGGGGTCGTGAGCGAAATCACCGTGGCCGAGTACGGGGCGAACGAGGCCGGGAAGCTGGCGCCGGCGCCGGTCAGGGTGGCCGTGGCGATATCCTTCGAGCCGGTGCCCATCTGCGCCGCCGTGTCCTGGGTCATGCCGTAGGTGTACACGGTCGCGGTGGACTGGGGCGTGTACCCGGAAATCGCAAAGGTGGCGGTGTAGGTGGTGCTGGAGCTCTTGTTGATGACCAGGATCGAGAGCGAGCCGTCCTTCCGGACGACCGAGTAGGCCGACAGAAGCGGGTTGTTGGTGGTGGTGCTCACGACCTTGTCGCCGCCCCGCGCGAAGTGCGTCAGGAGCTTCATCACATAGAAGACCGGGTAGCCGTCATGGGCCGGGTTGCTGTTCACCACCGCGTAGGAATTGCCCGACTCGATCCCGTAGTCCCCGTACTCCCGCCAGCCGTAGAGGGTCGAGCTATTGTTGTTGGTGGAGATCTGGTTGTTATGCAGGTCCCACCAGACCATCGAGTTGAACTCTGTCTGGAGCAGGTTCCCGAGGCTGTCGGCCATGTAGAGCCCGTTGACGAGGCTCGTGGTCTGCTTGCCCGGATTGTAGGACACGGAGTTGTTCTCGGTGACCAGGAGCTCGATGCCCGCGGCGGCGGACCCGCCGACGTAGTCGGTCAGCATGCCGCGCAGGTTGGCGGCGTCCTGGGACCAGGTGAGGGCGGCCTGGAGCAGGGCCGAGTCCGACTCGTTGCCCGGGTTCTGCTCGTAGCGGTGGTAGATCAGGAAGTCCGGCAGCACACCCAGGCTCTTCATCGTCGCGAGGACGACCGGGGTCCATCCATTGTGGGGCACGCCCGTCGCCGAATTGGTCGCGGGGTGCGAGGTGTAACCGACGGCATACGAGTCCTCACCCGTCACGACAGGCACCCCGATCTTGATGGTCGGGTCCACCTGCTTCATGGCCGTGATGTACTGCACCGCGTTCACGGCGTAGGTGTAGGGGTCGTGCGGAAGGCTGTACGTGTCGTCCTCCCACGTGCCGTAGCACTCGTTGCCCACCTCCCAGTACTTGAACCCGTAGCTGTTGGTGACGTTCGACTCCCTCACCCAGTCTGCGGCAAGCCCGGGATTTCCCGTGCCGTAGTTGACCGTGATGATCGCCTGGGCCCCGATCTGCTTGGCGACCGGCGCGAACATCGCGAACGGGGCGCTGCCCCCCGGGGTGTTCTCAATCACGTTTGTGTTCGTCTGCCAGTTGTAGTCGTCCGAGGAGCTGCCACCCGGGTAGCGAAGCAGCAGCGGCTGCACCGCCTGCAGGGCCGTCAAGGTCTGCGGGTCGTTGAAGGACCCGTCCCACTCGGCGGTGTTGAGGGCGAACATCCGGGGGTCGACCGTGCGGACGACCTGGTTGGCGTTGATCGTGACATTGACCTGGGCCTGCGCGGAGACCGCGGCGAGGAGTGGGCAAAGGAGTGCCAGGGAGAACGTGGGGAGTCGCATCGGGAGGGGTGTGAAGGGGTAACCGACCTGCCTACACTCTTAGGGTTCCGGGGCGCCGGTCAACCGCGGTTCGACGAATCCCCGCGCCCCGCCCGGGAATAATCCCCCACCCCGGGGTCTCCAATAACCATGAAGGTCTTTCTGCTGTGGGCATCGATGGGCGCGGCGAGTGCGCTCGCCGCCGAGCCGCTGCGCTTTTCCAGCGGTCCCGGGCAGGTCGCGCTGATCGAGCTGTACACGAGCGAGGGGTGCAGCAGCTGTCCCCCCGCCGACCAGTGGCTGGGCGCCCTCCGCGACGATCCCAGGCTCTGGCGCGACTTTGTGCCCGTCGCCTTCCACGTGAGCTACTGGGACAGCCTCGGATGGAAGGACCGGCTCTCCAGCCAGGCCCTGACCCAGCGCCAGTACGCCTACGCCTCGTCGTGGGGCAACAGTCGGGTCTACACCCCCTGCTTCGTGCGCAACGGCGCCGAGTGGCGGCCGCTCTGGGGCGGCTTCACCTCGGGCGGGGGCCACCCCGGGCTCCTCACCGTGGAGGTCGCAGACGGCGGCCGCTGCCGGGTCCTCTTTCACAACGAGGGCGGCGCGGGTGCGCTCACCGGCCACGTGGCCGTGCTGGGGGGCGGCCTGTCCTCGCGTGTCACCGCCGGGGAGAACAGCGGCTCCACCCTGCGCCACGAGTTCGTGGTCCTGGGCCTCTCGGAGGCCCCCCTTGCGCCCTTCGGCGCCGCCGGTGCGGTCGCGGCCGACCTCGACCTGCCAGCGCCCCAGGTCAGGGACGCGCCCCGCCACGCCCTCGCGGCCTGGGTGACCCGCGGGGCGTCCCCGGCCCCCCTGCAGGCGACCGGCGGATGGCTGCCCTAGCGCGGCTCAGGCCTTGGTGCCCGTGAGCGCGATCCCCTCGATGAAGCTCTTCTGGGCCAGGAAGAAGAGCGTGATCACCGGCAGGATGACAAGGGTGCTCGCCGCCATCAGGTAGGGCCACTCGCTGGCCCCGGACTGGCTCGTCTTCATGGCCTCGAGGCCGAGGGCCAGCGTGAAGTCGTGCTCGTCGGTCAGGTAGATCAGGGGGCCCAGGAAGTCGTTCCAGGCTCCGAGGAACGTGAAGAGCCCCACGACCACCAGGGCCGGCTTGCAGAGCGGCAGCACGACCTGCCAGAAGATCCGAAATTCACCGCACCCATCGATGCGGGCCGCCTCCGTAAGCTCCTGCGGGATCGTCCGGAAGAACTGCCGCAGCAGGAACACGCTGAACGCGCTCGAGAAGAACGAGCCGACCCAGAGGGGCTGGAGGGTGCCCACCATGCCGAGGTGCCGGTAGAGCCCGTAGAGCGGCACCATCACGACCGGGAACGGGATCATCATGGTCGCGAGCAGCAGGGCGAAGAGCCTGTCGCGGCCCCGCCACTCGATCCTCGCGAAGCCGTAGGCCACCACCGCGCTCGAGAGCACGGTGCCGATCACGTTGAGCACGCACACGATCAGGGTGTTGGCCAGGTAGCGCCAGAAGTGTCGCATCGAGGCCACCGCCCTGGGGAAGTTCTCCCATCGGAAGGACACGTGCGAATCGATGGCAGACTCGGGCACGACGTCGGACTCGCCGCCCGAGACGCTCAGGATCTCGCGCCAGGGCGCCGCGGGCGAGGCAGGGATCTCCCTAAGGACCTTGATCGGAAGCGGGGCCCCCGTTGCGGGGTGCCAGGCGCCGTCCCAGACCGTCCGGGCAGGCAGCACGACCGGGCGCGCGCTGAACGCCTGCAGGGCCACGACGCTCGGCTCGACGACCCGGTCGCCGGTGCGCACCTCCACTCGTCGGCCGCCGAGCGGGGCCTCAAAGCGCAGCGGGAGCCAGGCGTGGGGCTGGCCTAGGGCCTGGTCGACCGGCTTGAGCGCCGTCAGGACCATCCACGCGAACGGCAGCACGAACAGGGCCGCCCCCGTGAGGAGGACCAGGTAGACCAGGGGCTTTGCTGCGGCCTTCACGGGAGGGGCTACTCGGATGGGTAGTGGACGAAGCCCCGCGCCAGGCGCGAGGCCACCCAGGTGAGGGCCATGATAAGCAGGCACAGCATCCACGCCATGGCGGAGGCGTAGCCCATGTGGCGGTATTCAAACGCGTTCTGGTAGATGTAGATGGCGTAGAAGAGCACCGAGCGCTCGGGCCCGGCGCCACCCATCATGACGAACGCGGCCGAGAAGACCTGGAGGCCACCGATGATGCCGATCAGCAGGTTGAAGTAGATGACCGGGGAGATCGCCGGCAAGGTCACGTGCACGAGGCGCTTCCACGGGGACGCGCCGTCGATCATGGCCGCCTCGAGGAGCGAGCGGGGCACCCCCTGCAGCGCCGCCAGGTAGATGACGACCGTGTTGCCGCAGCCCCACAGGGACACGAGCGCAAGCGACGGCTTGGTCCAGGCCGGGTCGGTCAGCCACTGCGGCGGGCTGGAGACGCCCAGGGCCTCGAGCGCCTGGTTCAGGAGGCCGAGGCGGCTGTTCAGGATCCACAGCCACACCATGGCGCCCGCCACGGCCGGCACGAGCGAGGGCAGGTAGTAGACCGCCCGGAAGACCCCGCGCAGGCGCACGGGCTCGTTCAGGAGGAGCGCCAGCGCCAGCGCCGAGACGAGCCCGATCGGCAGCGCCATCAGGTTAAAGACGAGCGTGTTGCTCACCGACTGCCAGAAGACGCGGTCCGTGACCATGTCCTGGTAGTTGAGAAGCCCCACCCAGACCGGCCTCGAGAGCACGTCGTAGTCGCAGAACGAGTAATATACCGACGCGCAGACGGGGAACAGCGTGAAGGCCGCGAAGCCGACGATCCAGGGGCTCGTGAACGCGAGCCCAAGCGCGGTGCGGCGGGCCTCACCAGTCTTCATAGGCCCTCCATTCCGCAACCCTCTCGGCCCCCACAACGTCCCAGCGTCGCATCACCCGGTCCAGCCTCCACTGCACGCGCTCCTGCACCTCGCGCAGGGCATCCGCCGAAGAGAAGCGCAGGCTGAGCACGCGCTCGCGCGCGACGGCAAGCTCCGCGTCGTATTCGTGCCATATCGAGAGCCTGGGCACGCTGCGCGCGGCCGGGCTCCTCGAGAGCGCGAGGAAGAGGCCGATCGCGGGGTTCGGGTGGTGCTCGATGAAGCCCGGGGACACCGAGCGCAGCGCCGTGAACTTCTGCTGAGCCCGGGCGAGCTTCTCGGCCACCTCCTGGCGCTGAAGGTAGCAGATGAACTCGAAGGCCTCCTTCGGGTGGGAGGCGCCGCGGGGGATCGCAACCACGTCGCACTGGGCGAGCGTCACCGGGGAGCCGCCCCCGACACCCTCGGCGGCGGGGCACGCGGCGGCCCCCCACTCGAGCCCAGGCGCATACTTGGCGATGAAGTTGGGCATCCAGGGGCCCTGCACCACCATGGCCTCGGTGCCCCCGAGGAACGGGGTCTGGCCCGACTGCGCCACGCCGAAGCCCTCGATGAAGTTGCGCAGGTTGTCGACCCCGTACGTCTGGGCGGTCTCGCGCAGCCAGTCGTAGGTCGCCACCTGGCCCGCGTCGTCGGCGACCACCTTCCGGTCGCCGTCATAGTACCGGGCGCCGAACCAGCAGCCCCAGCCCGAGAGGAACATCCCCGCGTCCTGGGGAAGGTGTCCCACCTGCACGAGCGTGTAGTGGCGGCCCAGGCGCTCGGCGGGCGTGAGCTCCGAGAAGGACACCCGCGCCATGCGCCCCCCGCGCTCGATGTCGACGATCGTCAGGCGGCGGCTCATCTCCTCGAACTCGGCGAACGTGCGCGGCGGCCGCTCGGGGTCGAGGCCCGCGGCCCGGAACAGCTTCTTGTTGTAGAAGAGCGCCACGCACCCGGGCGTCGTCGGCAGGCCCCACGTGAATCCGCGGTGCCTGCAGAGCTCCCAGAAGAAGGGAACGTAGCGCTCGGCGCCGATGCCCGCCTTGGCGAGGCCGCCGTCGAGCGGCGTCAGGGCGCCCTTCTCGGAGAAGTCGGGGATGTTCTCGGACCAGAGGCCGGCGACGTCCGGAGGGTGCCCGCTCGAGGCCGCGAGCAGCAGCTTCGTGTCGACGCCGCTGACGGAGAGCATCCGCACCTCGATCCGCCCCTGGCTGCGGTTGAAGTCGTCAACCACCGCCTGCATGGCGTCGGCCTCGAATCCGCTCCACTTCTCCCAGTAGCTGACGACCACGCGGCCGCCCGTCGATGACGGGCCGGGGCCGCACCCCGCTAGGACCGCGAGCGCGAGGGCGGCGAGCGCGGACCATCGGCATCGGGCGGCGTGCATGGCGGCTACTGGAGGGTCACCGTGCCCAGGCCGAAGCGCTCGTCCTTGCGAAGGAAGTAGCGCCAGCTGAGCTCGAGCGACGGGTCCCATTCGTTGACGCCGGCCGCCGTCACGCTCGCCGTCAGGTCGAACTCCAGGCCCGGGGCGGGCGCAAGCCCCAGGTCCTTCCAGGGGATGTCCGCGTCGACCTTGTAGCCGTGCTTGGTCGTCACGATGCGGGCGGCGACCGGCTTCTTGTGGAACCACTCCATCGCGGTGCCGTCCGGGTTGAACGCGTACTGGAAGTTATCGGGGGTGAGCCACACGAGCCCGTCGCGCTTCGGGTTGATGAAGAGCTCCACCGAGCGCCGGCCGAGGGGCTTCGCGAAGCCGGAGGGCGTGTCCACGGCCTCCGCGTGGAAGTGCAGGAACTGCGCGTCCCAGGTGAGCGCGAAGTCGAGCTCGAGCTCGGGGTCGCCCGGCCTCACGTCGGCCACCGAGACCTTGTAGTCTGGGCCCTTCACCTGGACCCACTGCCACTTCTCGCGCGCCCGGGACGCGCGCACCACGTCCGCGCGCCGGCGCGGGGGAAGGTCGATCGGCAGCGCGAGCTCGTTCCTTGCGAAGAGGGAGTTGGTGTGGCCGAAGGCGGCGACGCCAAACTCCGGGATCGAGGCCCGCCCGTTCCTGACGAGCGCGTCCTGCTGGAACCAGTCCCGCAGGCAGTCGGGGGCGAGGAGGTTCGCGAGGCTCATGAGAAGGAGCTCCCGGTCGTCGGGCGGGGCCTCCTCGAGCCATCCCTCGGGGAAGGGTGCCTGCTTCAGGCCCGCGGCCACCTCCGCCGGGAACTGCTCCACGAGGAGCGCGGTCGTCTTCGCGTCGTAGGGAAACGTCGCGGTCGAGGTCTTGCGCCGCTCGACGGCGATCGCGTAGGCGAGCTGCGCGGACGAGGCGCCGGTCACGATCGAGCGCTCGTCGAGCCAGAGGCCGGGAAGCACGAGGTCGCGCACCTGGGCCGGCTGCAGCACGAACACGCGACCCTCGCGGTCGGCCTGCCTGGCCATGTCGGTCCAGGCGGTGGGCGGCCGCGCCCCGGTGGCCACCTGGAAGAACACCGCAAGCCGGCTGCTCGAGCCGAGCAGGCTCGACTCCACTTGCACCTTGGCCCAGTCGATCTTCGAGAGACGCAGCGTCGCCTCGGGCGCCAGGCTCGGGACGGCTTGGCGGAGGGTGACTAGGCTGGCGGCGTACTCGGCGACCGCCCGCTCCCCGGCCGGCTCCGACGTGGTCGCCAGGACGCGGGAGATGCGGGTGACGGCCTCGTCCTCGGGTATCAGCCCGAGGGCGCTCGCCGAGAGGATCGACGAGAGCCTAAGGCCGAGCGAGTCGCCGTCCACTGGCCGGCCCTCGATCGACTTCCACGTCTCGGCCGCCACCTCGTGGAGCTTCGCCTGGTCGGGCCATGGCAGGTCCCGCTTCTGGGAGAGGAAGCCGGCGCGCGTCAGCGCGCGGTGCACCTCGGGCGCCTGCATGAACACCGCCCACACGAAGCCGGTGCGGGCGTTCTCGGCCTGCAGGAGCGTGATCCCGAGGTCTATGCCGATCACGTCGGGGTTCACCCACCCGGTCTCGGGGTTGAAGGCGTCGACGAAGCCGTACCGGCTCCAGATGCGGTCGCCGTAGGCCGTCCTCATGTAGCGCAGGGTCGTCATGGCCTCGCTCGGCACGAACGCGACCGAGCCCGCTGCGGCGCACGGCACGATCGTCCCGTCGAGGGCGTTCGCCTCCACGGTGCGCGGGGGTCCGCCCCAGGCCTTGTAGCCCCCCGCCGAGTCGGAGGCCGTCAGCCCCCAGAGGCGCTCGCCCCACGCCGGAAACTCGCGCCGCAGGTCCACGCAGAACTGCCGCTGGGCGAGCGTCGCCAGCACCGAGTTGCGGTAGTAGTCGGCGTAGGCGTCGCGCAGGTCCCGGAAGTCCACGTAGGCGTGCGTGAACTGGTGGATGAAGAGCTGGGGGCCCTCGATGAAGTGGTAGCCCGCATAGGAGCCCACCGGTGTGCGCGTCCAGGTGGCCCAGTAGCTGACCGGCAGTGGCCGCTCCACGGCGCCCATGCCGAGGAAGCCGAGCATCATGTCCTCGGCGTACTTGCTCCAGCGATACCTCGAGAAGCCGTGCTCGTCGTTCCAGGCCATCGCGAGCGTCGTGCCGTCGTTCAGGAACCACTCCCAGTCCACGTCGTGGAACAGTCGGTCTACGAGCTCGGTCACCTCGGGGTCCTTGAAGTACTCGCGCGCGGTGATGGCGCCGGCGAAGAAGAGGCCCGTGTCGATCGGCGAGAGCTCGCACTTCCAGGCGCGCTCGCCGGTGTCCATCTCCATGAAGTGGTAGAAGAAGCCGTGCTTGCGGGGGGCCTTGTCGGCGAGGAAGCGCAGCGCGAGCCGAACGTGCTCGAGTGCGGTGCCGCGGTCGGTCCAGCCGCGCTGGGTGCCGACAGCCCACGCGCTCAGCGCAAAGCCCGAGGCCGCGATGCTCGCCTTGCCCGGGCTTGACGAGCCGTCCGAGCGGGCGCGGTCGCGCACGAGGCCGGTGGTCGGGCTCGCCTGCTCCACGAAATAGCGGAACGCCGCGTGCTGGAGCTCGTCAAGGAGCGCGTCGTCCTCAGGGGGCAGGACGGCGGAGGGCCGCGCCCCGGGCCAGGGGGCCTGCGGGGACGCCGCGCGGGCCGGGGCGAGCACGCCCACGAGGAACGCGAGGGCCGAGAGCGCCGCACCCGCGCGCCAGCCCCGGGCGATCCGCGGACGCGCGTTGGGCTCGGGGCGCTCGTTCGTGCTCGCAGGCATTCGGTGTCGGCGCCTACTCGGTCAGGTCGACGCGCACAGGCTCGCCCCTCGAGGCGTCCGGCGCGACCCATACGTAGAGGGAGCCCGGCTCCACGACGTCCTTCATCTCGAGGTTCCAGAACGAGAGCTCGGCCTTGCCGAGCTTGAACTCGACCCGGCGGCTCTCGCCCGGGGCGAGCGTCACGCGCTGGAAGCCCTTGAGCTCATGGACGGGGCGGGCGACGCTCGTGCCGCGCAGGCGGATGTAGAGCTCGGCCGTGGCCGTGCCCGGCCTGCTGCCCGCGTTGCGAACGACCGCGCTCACGACGAGCGGGGCCCCGCCTGCGTTCAGCGCCGCGGCGGAAAGGCGCGCCGCGCTCGCCTCGGGCGCCGAGAAGCTGAAGTCCGTGTAGTTGAGCCCGTAGCCGAAGGGATAGAGGGGCGTGTTCGCCTCGTCGATGTAGCCCGTCACGTAGTAGGGATCGGCCTTCGTCGAGCCGAGGCCGATCGGGTCGACGCGCGGCCGTCCGGTGTTCAGGGTGTTGTAGTAGATGGGCACCTGCCCGACGCTGCGCGGCAGCGAGACCGTCAGGCGGCCCGAGGGCTCGGTGTCACCGAAGAGCGTGCCGACGAGCGCGGGGCCCGCCTCGATCCCGGGGAACCACGAGAGCAGGATCGCCGGCACGTGCTTCGAGGCCCAGGGGAGGGCGAGCGGCCGGCCGTTGAACACGAGGAGCACGACCGGCTTGCCTGTCGCGACCACCGCCTCGAGGAGCTTCTCCTGGGACCCGGGAAGGTCGAGTCGGCTGCGGGCGGAGGCCTCGCCCGAGCTCCGGCCGCTTTCCCCGAGCGCCAGCACGACCACGTCAGCCCGGCCCGCCGCATCGACAGCCGCGGCGATGCCTGACTCGCCCGAGCCGGCCACGTCGGTTCCCTCCGCGTAGGTGACCGCCATGTGCTCGCGAGCCGCGCGCTCCTGAAGGGCCGTGCGCAGAGTCACGACATCCGAGGCGTTCCCCTGCCCCGACCAGGACCCGAGCATCTCCTGGGCGCTGTCGGCCAGCGGCCCGATGAGGGCCACCGTGCGACCTGGCGCGACGGCGAACGGCAGGAGCGGCTGCCCCGAAACCGGCCGGTTCTCGAGGAGCACGAACGAGGCCTGCGCGGCCCGCCGGGCCAGCTCGCGCCGGCCCGGGGCCGACGTGGGGTTGGCCGACCCGGGATCGGGCACGTAGGGCCGCTCGAATAGCCCGAGGTCGACCTTGATGCGCAGGATGCGCCGCACCGCATCGTCCAGCCGTGCCTGCGTGACGGCGCCCGAGCGCACGAGGGCCGCCAGGTGGGGCAGGTAGAGGTTGCTCTGCATGTCCATGTCGACGCCCGCGTTGAAGCTCTTCATCGCCGCGGTCGCCTCGTCGTCGGCGATTCCATGGAGCATGACCTCGCGCACGGCCGTCCAGTCGCTGTCCACGAAGCCCCGGAAGCCCCACTCCTTGCGCAGCACCTGCGTCAGGGTGAAGGCGTTGGCGCTCGAGGGAACGCCGTCGAGCGAGTTGAAGGCCGACATCAGGGTTCCCGCGCCGGCGTCGACCGCGGCGTGGAACGGAGGCAGGTACACGTCCCTGAGGGTTCGCTCCGAGATCTCGGTGGTGTTGTATTCGCGACCGCCCTCGGCGGCGCCGTAGCCGACAAAGTGCTTGGCGCAGGCGAGGATCGAGGTCGGCTGGCCGAGCGAGGCCCCCTGGTAGCCGCGGACGTACGCGGCGGCGAGCGCCGAGCCGAGATAGGGATCCTCGCCCGCCCCCTCCGCGATGCGGCCCCAGCGCGCGTCGCGGGCGATGTCGACCATGGGCGAGAAGGTCCAGCGAACGCCCTGGGCCGAGGTCTCCTCGGCGGCGGTGCGAGCGACGGCCTCGATCAGGGACGGGTCCCAGCTGGCGGAGAGCCCGAGCGGGATCGGGAAGATCGTGCGGAAGCCGTGGATCACGTCGAAGCCGAAGAGGATCGGGATGTGCAGGCGGGAGCCGTCGATCGCCTGGTGCTGGAAGGCGTTGGTCTCGGCGGCCGTGACCGAGTTGAAGAGGCTGCCGACCCGGCCCGTGCGGATCAGCTGCGCGCCGTTCTCGACGGGGTTGCCGGGCCCCGTGAGAGAACCGCTCGAGAGCTGGTTGGTCTGCCCGATCTTCTCCTCGAGGGTCATCTGGGAGAGCAGGGCATCGACCCGGGCCTCCACCGCGGGGGTGCTAAGCTCGGTGGCCTGGGTTCCCGGGGCGGCGGCAAGGGCCGACCAGGGCCGCGCAAGGGCAACGATCGTGGGGAGGCGGAGCGTTCGGAGCATGTCGAGGGGGGGGTCGTAGGGGGCTTCGGACGGGGGGATGGGTATCGGTTGGGCGCGGCCACAGGGCGCCCAGCGGGGGATTCCGGAGGGGGGTAAGTCTCCCTTTGACAACATTTGCATTGCAACCAAAAAGGAAGCCTTCGAAGCGCCCCGCCTCGAACAAAAGCCACGCTCCCTGGGCCGCATGCGACGCGGCCCCGTCACCTCCCCAAAGAACCACCCCATGCGCGCCCTTTCCCTCGCCCTCATACTGACAGGCACGGCGGCCCTCGCGGCCGAGCGCGGATCGACGGAGTCGATCTACGACCGCCACGTGATCTTCGACCAGAGCGAGCCGCTCGCCTGCTACGGCCCGAGCGAGGCGAGCGTCATCGCGCCGAGCACGCTCGACATCATCGACGGCCACATACCGCTCGACGCGGCCCATGCCACGGTGCCGCCGAGGTCGCTGCGCCTCACCTGGAAGGCCGCGACCGGGGGCGACTGGAAGGCGGCCCTTTTCACGCGTTCGCACTACGGGCTGGTCGACGACTTCGACGGCGACACGCTCACGATGTGGGTGCTTTCGCCAGCATCCCTCTCGGAGGACCAGGCCCCCCGCATCCACCTGCTCGACGCCGGCGGCAACGGCACCTTCGCCATCAGCCTCCTCGAGGGGGCCGACGCGCTTCCCGCGGGCAAGTGGGTGCAGCTGCGCTTCCCCATGGCGCGCTTCCACTCGATCTACAAGAGCACCGACGAGAGCCGCTTCAACCTCCGCCACCTGGCGGCCGTGGTGCTCCACCAGGGCCTGGACGACGGCCAGCCGCACACGCTCTTTGTGGATGACGTGCAGGTGGTGCCCGCCCAGCTGCCCGCCCAGCGCACGCCCCCGGTGCCCCAGGGTCTCTCCGTGCAGGCCGGCGAGCGGCACTTCGACCTGAAGTGGACCCGCGAGCCGGGCGCCCAGGCGCTCCGCTACGTGGTCTACCGCTCGACGGACGGGGGCCCGTACGAGCCGATCGGGATCCAGCAGGGCAACCTCGATCGCTACACCGACTTCGTGGGCGCTCCTCCGAGGAAGGCCTCCTACCGCGTGAGTGCGGTCTCCCTCGACGGCCGCGAGTCCCCTGCGTGCGCGGCGGTCGGGGGCGCGACACGAGCCTTCAGCGACGACGAACTCCTCAGCATGGTGCAGGAGGGCTGCTTCCGGCTCTACTGGGACGGGGCGCACCCGAACGCGGGCATGGCGCTCGAGGTCGTGCCTGGAGACCCGAACCTCGTGGCCCTCGGAGCCTCGGGCTTCGGGATCATGGCCCTCTTGACCGGCGCCGAGCGCGGCTTCGTGACGCGCGATCAAGCGGCGGAGCGCCTGCTCAAGATCGTGCGCTTCCTGAAGACCGCCGACCGCTTCCACGGCGCGTGGCCGCATTTCCTGGACGGGCGCACCGGCAAGGTGATCCCCTACTTCGGGCCGTATGACGACGGCGGCGACCTGGTCGAGACTTCGTTCATGATGCAGGGCCTTCTGACCGCGCGCCACTACTTCGACCGCGAGTCGCCGGCCGAGCGCGAGATCCGCGGCACCATCACGGCACTCTGGCGGGGCGTCGAGTGGGACTGGTACCGCCGCGAGCCCTCGAGCGACTTTCTCTACTGGCACTGGTCCCCCGACCACGGCTGGTACATCGGTCACCCGCTGGTCGGCTGGAACGAGACCATGATCGTCTACCTGCTTGCGATCGCCTCGCCGACCCACCCGGTGCCCGCCTCGCTCTACTCGAGCGGATGGGCCGGGCAGTCCCCGACCGCCGTGCGCTACCGGCAGGGCTGGAGCGGTACCACGATCGGCGACCACTACGCCAACGGTCACTCCTTCTACGGGATCCCGCTCGATGTGGGCGAGGGCACGGGCGGCAATCTTTTCTTCACCCAGTTCTCGTTCCTCGGTTTCGACCCGAGGGGGCTGCGCGACCGGTACACGAATTATTTCAGCAACAACCGCCGGATGGCCCTGGTGAACCGCGCCTACTGCGCCGCCAACCCGCTCCACTACCGGGGATACGGGCCCGACTGCTGGGGCCTCTCCGCGGGGATCAATTCCGGGGGCGGCACGCCCCAGCCCAACTCCGACAACGGCACGATCTGCTGCTCGGCCGCCCTCGGGGTCTTCCCCTACACGCCGGTGGAGTCGATGGCCGCCCTCAAGCACTTCTACCGCGACCTCGGCGACCGCGTGTGGGGCATCTACGGGTTCCACGACGGCTTCAATGAGAGCCAGGACTGGTTCGAGCCGGTCTGGATGGGACTCAACCAGGCGCAGATTGTCGTGATGATCGAGAACTACCGAACCGGGCTCGCCTGGCGGAACTTCATGGCGAACCCTGAGATCCGGCCGGCCCTGGACGCGATCGGTTTCAAGGCGGATCCGGCGGCCGCGCAAACGAACCCGTAGCCCGGGCACCCTTGCGCTGATAACGTGTGCGGCGAGCGCCCGGCCGGACCCGCGTCCCCCGAGCGCGCAGAGCCGGTGCGGCACTTTTTTTGTTGCCATGACAATGTTGTCATAGAAACTCCTCCCACCCCCCCCCACTGTAGGCTCCGGCGTTCGCCATTTACGCGCGGAGACCTTTAACCCCTGTCTTACCCAACCCAAATGCATACACCACGAACCCGCACATACGCGTTGGCCCTCGCGCTGACGCTTGGCCTGAACGCCTCGCTCAAGGCCCAGGTCGCATCTACCCCTCCCACCCCCGCGAGCGACAACTCGAACCCCACGGCCGCGGCCGTCGAGCAGCCCATCGTCCTTGACACTTTCACCGTCGATACCTCGACGGACCGCGGCTACACCGCCGTCAATTCGCTCGCCGGCGGCCGCAACAACACGCCGCTCGCGATCACGCCGTCGACGGTGACCTCGCTGACCGGCGAGTTCCTCGCGGACCTCCAGCTCACCAACGCCACGGACGCCCTCAAGTGGACGATGAACGCCGTGCCGGCGAACTTCGCCCCCAACGTCGGCAGCGGCAATGAGTTCAACTCCTGGGCCGACAACATCCGCGGCGCAGGAGCGGGACCGCAGGGCGGAACGCCCCCGACCGTGAACTACTTCCCGCTGTACGCCGTGAAGGACTTCTTCAACGTCGACCGCTACGAGCTCGATCTCGGGCCGAACTCGATCCTCTTCGGCGTCGGCAGCCTCGGCGGCGTGGCCACCTCCTACACGAAGATCCCGCGCTTTGACCATGACTTCGTCGAGGCCAACCTCCAGGTGAACAGCTACGGCGGCGAACGCGCCGTATTCGACATCAACCAGAGGCTGTCGGTCTTCGGCAAGAACGACCTCGGCCTGCGCATCAACCTCCTAGGCGACCGCGACGAGAACTGGCGCAAGGACGATGTGATCAAGAAATTCGGCCTCGCGATCGCGACCACCCTGAAGGTCAGCGACCTCACCTCCGTTCGCCTCGACTTCGAGGCCTTCTCCCAGGTGACCCCGCAGTTCGCCGAGAACACGAGCGACCAGTACTCGCAGTGGGACGGCCAGACCAACTCGCCGACCTGGGGCGCGACGCCCGTCACCGGTACCGGCGCCGCGGCCAACCCGAACGCCTACAACTCGATGGCGGAATGGGGCGGCCCGGGCTCCTTCCAGCTGTGGATCCCCCAGGAGGGGACGATCCAGAACTGGGGCGCCGGCTACCGCGGCGCGGGCCTGAGCGACGCCCCCTACTACCAGAACGCGGTCATGCGGCCTTACTCTTACACGCTGCTCGGGACGAACCTCGTCGTTCCCGCACTGCCGAGCCGCGACTTCACGGTGGGACCGCAGGACGGCACCAACACCCTGCGCTACTACACGCTGACGGCCTACATCGACCAGAAGATCGACAAGCACTCCGAGTTCGAGCTATCGGCCTACCGCTTCTCGGACACGGAGGACTCGAAGAACTTCGAGTCGCCGACCAACGTGTCCGTGGACATCAACAAGCAGCTGCCCAATGGCATGGTGAACCCCGAGTTCGGCCAGCTCTACTCGGACATGTTCCTCGACCGCCAGATCCAGGACCACAGCGTGAACGAGTTCCGCGGCCAGCTAAATTACCACTTCGACACGACCGTCTTCGGCATCCCGGTGAAGGAATGGGCAAGTGTATCCGGCGGAGACGAGTTCCACCTGCTGTCGACCCGCGAGTACAACGGTAGCTACGACAACTATCCCTCGACCTGGGACGGCAACAACTGGACCCAGAACATGATCTGGGCCCGCGAGTACTGGAACGACCCGCACGTCTCGATCAACCTGCCGAGCATCTACAACGGAAACACCATCTCCTACAAGGGCCTTCCGTTCAACTGGTTCGACCACGACCTGAGCGAGCAGATCGAGTATTTCGGCGCCGTCTCCCAGACCCGCCTATGGGATGACCGCCTGAACATCACGCTCGGCGCCCGCCACGACCAGTACAAGAGCGACCTCTACAGCGTGCGGCCCCCGATCGGGCTGCCCTTCCCCCAGGGCCACACCTACGAGGACGACAGCGGCGACACCTACTCGGCCGGCCTCGTCGGCTACGTCACCAAGTGGCTCGCGGCCACGTACAACTTCTCGGAGAACTTCGCCCCGATCGGCGGCGGAACCTCCCCGAGCCTCACCGGCGGGGCCTTCGGTCCCGCGACCGGCAAGTCCAACGCTGTCGGCCTTCGCATCAGCACCGAGGACCACAAATACTACATCTCCGCGGACTACTACCAGGACAAGGCCCACGGGAAGATCAGCGGTGACGGCATCGGCATCCAGGGAATCTGGAACGACTACTACAAGGCGGGAGGCACGGCGACGGACATCGGGCCGGCCGGAACGCTGTCGGGAACCTTCCCCAATCAGTCGACCCAGTTCAACTACGCCGACACCGTGGACCAGAAGGACACCGGCTTCGAGATCTCGGCGACGGCCAACCCGACGCCCAACTGGAAGTTCCAGGCGTCCTTTGCGGAGCCCAAGGTCGTGAGCGAAAACGACCTGCCCGGCTCCCGCGCCTACTTCGCCGCCCACCTCGGCGAATGGCAGTCGGTCGCCAACGGAGGCTCGAAGCTCGACGGCCAGCTCAACCAGGACCTGATCAACGCCGAGCAGACCCTCGTCAACACGGCCGGCACCGCCAACCAGGCGGGCGTCGTCAAGTCCACGTTCAACCTGGTCATTGCGTACACGTTCACGGACGGCGTCGTCAACGGCCTCACGCTCGGCGCGGGTGCCACGTCGCTCGGCGAGCAGGAGATCTCGACCGGCGGCACCCTCTACTCGCCCGCCTACACGACGTACATCGCGTTCGTCTCGTACTCCACCGCCTACGAGGCCTTCGGCAAGAAGCTGCACGTGAAGTATCAGCTGAACGTGGACAACCTCACGGACAACCGGACCCTGGTGTACACGGGATTCAACCAGGTCGGCAGCCTGACCCAGGGCTCGAACTACTACCTGATCGATCCCCGCAAGTTCACGCTCTCGGCGGTCCTCCGCTACTGATCCCGAGGCCTCCGTCCCCTACGGGGCGGGACCTGACAACCCGGCGCGCGGCTCCCCGCACGCCGGGTTTTTTTGTGCCCTAACGCAGCCGGCCTGGCACCCCGATGACAGGCCGCTGCAAACTGCTGCAAGAGTTTGCTTGCCCGCTCATCGCCCGGTTGATCTGCTCGCGCGACGTTTCCATGGCCTTCCATTCGCGATCCAAGAAACCCAAGGACGGCATCGTCCAGATCGCGACCCGCCTTGGCGTTTCCCCCTCCACGGTCTCGAGGGCGCTAAGGCAGGAGACGGCGCACCTGGTGAGCCCCCATCGGCGGAAGGAGATCCTCGACCTGGCTGACCAGCTGCGCTTCTCCCCCAACCCCGGTGCGCGCATCCTGCGCCGGGGGCTCAACACGACGCTCACCGTCGTCGTGCCACTGGACGAGAACATCTTCTTCTCCGAGTTCTACGGCCGCTTCCTTGCAGGCTCGCTGCACGCGGCTGCAACCCGCGGTTGGGACGTGCATATTTGCACGCTCAGGAAGACCGCGCGCTCCGACTTCCGGGAGGCCCTCCAGCACCTGGGAATGGACTCCTCGGGCATCATCTATTTCGCGGAGCCCCTGACCGAGACCGATGTGCACAAGCTGCAGGGCTACCGCCGCCCGCTGGTCCTCACCAAGTCGGTGCTTCCGCCCGACGTCGAGCCGGCCTCGATCGGGGCGCCGGTGGTGGGCATCGACAACCGCGGGGGCGCCCGCTCGGCCGCGGGCCTGCTGATGCAGCTCGGGCACAGGAAGATTGGCCTGATCCTGGGGCCCTCCGGCTCCCGCGATGCGCGCGAGCGCAAGGAGGGCTACCTGGAGGTGCTCGGCCGAGACGGACGAGGCACCCGGCCCGAGTGGATCTTTGAGGGCCCGTTCAACGCGGAGACGGGCCGCGCGGGGATGGCCGCCTTCATGAGGGCGAGCGAGCGGCCCACCGCCATCTGCTGCGCCAACGACGAGATCGCCTTCGGCGTGATCGACGCGGCCCGCACGGCCGGCCTGCACTGCCCGAACGACCTGTCGGTGGTCGGCTTCGACGATGGCATGTGGGCCACCGCCTGCCGGCCCGCGCTCACCACCGTGCGCCAGCCCCTGGCGGACCTTGCGGAGCGCGCCGTCAGCCTTCTCGTGGAGGCGGCGACGCGCCCTCCCCTGCCGCACGCGCCCTTCGCAGGAGACATGCCCGCCGCGCTCGTAATCCGGGACTCGACCCGGGTCATCGGGGCGACCTAAACGCCGGGCGTCCGGGCGTGACTTTCCGAGCGCAGCCAAGGCACTAATTAAGTTGCCATGCAAATGTTGTCATATATTCCATGGGACAGTTTCCCGTTCTGCAATTGGCCCGATGAGGCTGCCCCTTACCCAATGACTCAACTTGCCCAGATGACGCTCGTGTGCGGACCCTTGCGCAACGGTTGAACGACCGGCGTCCGCAACGCTGATCTCCGGTGAGGGCCGTCGCCGGTACGCCGTGGTGCCCATGGCGTGCCCCGGAGGCCTCGATGCCGACGGCGACCCGACGCTCCCCGCAACCCGCACGCGCACCAGCCGCCCGGCCATGGCCCTCCCGATTCCCACCGCCCCGTCGAACACGACCTGGAGCCTGAAGAAGGCTTCGGACCTCGGCCTCGTGGAGCTCGCCTCGCCCAGCGGCCTGACGGCCCGCGTGAGCCCGTCGGGCGCGCTGTTCACGCTCGGCTTCGGCCGGGTGATGATCAACCAGTTCCTGCCCGGGCCGGCCGAGGACGGATTCATGCGGCTGATCGTGCGCTGGCGCGCCCCGGACGGCGCCTCCGGCTGGAGCCCCGTGGTCGGCCCCACGGTCGCGCATCGTCGCCTGGGGCCGCTGGCCCACGAATGGACGTCGCGTCCCGCCGAGGGGATCGCCTGCACCGTCGTCCTCGCCCTCGACGCGGAGCGCCCCGCCTGGTCCTGGCGCGTGGGCCTTGCCAACACGTCGGCCTCCACCTTCAAGGTCGATGTGCTCTACGCGCAGGACATCGGCCTCGCGGACGAGGCGGCCGTGCGCGGCAACGAGGCCTTCACGTCGCAGTACATCGACCTGCTGCCGCTCGCCGACGACCAGCTCGGCTGGACGGTGCTGGCCCGCCAGAACCAAAAGACCTCCGAGGGCCGCAACCCCTGGCTGGCCCTCGGATGCGAGAACGGCGCCGTCGCCTACTCGACCGACGGCGGGCAGTTCTTCGGCCCGGACCACCGCCTCACGCGCGTGCCTGCCGCCGTTCGGGCCGAGCGGCTGCCCAGCGTGAGGCTGCAGTACGAATGCGCGATGCCCGCCCTCCAGAGCCGCTGCGTCCATCTCTACCCCTCCGCCACGACCGAGGTGGTCTTCCTGGCGCGCTTCGTGCCCGACCACCCCGAGTCGTCGTCCCCCGCCGACCTGCCCAGGCTGTGGGAGGTGGTCCACGCGCCGAGGCCGGCCGCCAGCGAGGGCGCACCGGCTTCCCTCCTGGTCCCCGCCGCCTCGCTCTTCGTCAGCACCCCGGTCGTGGCGGGCGACACCCCTTCCGACGGCGATTGGGAGGCATGGTTTCCGGGCGACCGGCGGCATGAGGAACGCGGGCCCGACGGGAGCCTCGCGGCGTTCTTCCACGGTCCGGACACCCACGTGGTCTCCCGGGGCAAGGAGGCCTGCATCGCGCGGCCCCACGCCCACATCCTGCGCAGCGGGGCCTGGCAGTGGGTCGACAACGACCAGTTCGGGCTTTCCTGCTACGCCGCGGGCGTGTTCGCGGCGCAGGCCTACCTGGGCAACCCCAACTTCGGGCGGCTCCTTCCGGTGGTACGCGACACGCTAGGGCTCGGCCGGGCCGCGGGCCAGAGGATCTTCGTACGCCGGGCGGGCGCCTGGCAGCAACTCGGGGTCCCCTCGGCGTTCATGATGACCCCGGCCGGCGTGCGCTGGATCTACAAGCTCGGGCCCCAGGTGCTCGAGGCGCGGGTCTGGTGCTCGGAGGCCCTGTCCGCCAGCTACCTCGACCTGCGGGTGCTTGAGGGCCCGACCGTCGAGGACGCCCTGATCACCCACACCCTGGCCCTCGGGGCCAACGAGCTCGACCACGGGGGTGAGATCACGCTCCACGGCGAGGAGCAGTGGGTGGCCTGCGAGCCCGATCCCCGCAGCCTCATGGGCTCGCGGCTGCCGGGCACCTGCTACGCGATCGCCTGCGCGGAACCGGGCCGCGCGGCGGAGATCGGCGGCGACGAGCTCGTGTTCGCGGACCGGGTTTCCAGGGGCCAGGGATGCGTGTCGGTGCGCACCGGCCCCTTCCGGCGCTTCGGCATGGTCCTCTGCGGCACGCTTTCGGGGCGCCAGGCCCTCTGCGACCTGGTCGAGGCCGCACGGGGCGAATGGGCGGCCGACGCCCTGCCCTCGCTGCCGCCTGAAACCCCGCTGCGGCTCCTGGCCGAGGGCACGGCCGACGCGGTCGCGGCCTCGAGGCTGAACGAGGTGCTTCCGTGGCTCGTGCACAATGCGGCCATCCACTTCTCCGCGCCGCACGGCATCGAGCAGCAGGGCGGCGCCGCCTGGGGCGTGCGCGACGTCTGCCAGGGCTCGGTGGAATGGCTCCTCGCCTCCGCCGAGTGGGCGATGGTGCAGCGGATCCTGGAGACGGTCTTTGCCCAGCAGTACGCGCGCGACGGCTCCTGGCCCCAGTGGTTCATGCACCCGCCCTTCCAGTCGATCCAGCACGCCCACAGCCACGGCGACGTGTGCTTCTGGCCGGTGAAGGCGCTCTGCGACTACGTGGAGGCGACCAACGACCTCGCGTTCCTCAAGCGGCAGGTCGGCTACACGGACCCTTCGACCTTCGAGACCGCGGGCCCCTCGGAGACGCTGCTCGAGCACTGCGACCGGATGGTGGCCCACTGCGAGGGCCGCTTCGTGCCCGGCACCGCGCTCGTAAACTACGGGGACGGCGACTGGGACGACACGCTCCAGCCCGCAGACCCGGCGATGCGCACGCGGATGATCAGCACCTGGACGGTGGCCCTCGCCTACCACACCTTCCGCCAGTGGGCCGAGGTGCTCGGGCGCGCCGGCCAGGACGCCCGCGCGGCGCGCGTGCGCGACCTGCTCGGGCGGATGCGCCGGGACTTCGCCGAGCGGCTGATGCCCCAGTCGCTGACGGCCGGCTTCCTCGTGACCGAGGCCGACGGGACCTCGCGGGCCCTCATCCACCCGAGCGACACCGTGACCGGGATCCGCTACCGCCTGCTGCCGATGACCCGCAGCGTGCTGGCCGAGCTGTTCACGCCCGAGGAGGCGCGCCGGCACATGGACGTGGTGCGGCGCGAGCTCCTGTACCCGGACGGCGCCCGGCTGATGAGCGAGCCCGCCACCTACCGCGGGGGGCGCGAGTACCTCTTCAAGCGCGCGGACACGGCGGCCAACGTCGGCCGCGAGATCGGACTGCTCTACGTGCATGCCCACCTGCGCTACGCCGAGGCCCTGGCGAAGCTCGGCGACGCCGACGGGCTTTGGAGGGCGCTCCAGGTGGTCAATCCGGTCGGGCTGGAGGCCCTGGTGCCCCACGCGGCGCCCCGCCAGACGAACGTGTACTTCTCGAGCTCGGACGCCGATTTCGACGACCGCCTCGTGGCCGCCCGTCGCTGGGGAGAACTGCGCGGGAGCTCGGTGCCGGTCCGGGGCGGATGGAGGCTCTATTCGAGCGGTCCCGGGCTCTTCATCCACACGGTGCGCGCCTCGCTCCTCGGCCTGCGCGAGTCCTTCGGGGAACTGGTCATTGACCCGGTGCTGCCCAAGTCCCTCGACCGGCTGCGCGCCGACGTGACCCTCTGCGACCGGCCCGTCGAGGTGAGCTATCGGGTGCGTCGCGGCACGTCCGCGCCGGTCTCGGTGGCCCTGAACGGCATCGGCCTTGAGCCGTCCAGGCGGGAGCCCAACCCCTACCGGCCCGGCGGCCTGTGCTTCCCGCTTTCCGTCCTCGGACCATTGCTCGCGAGCCGCGACAACCTGCTCGAGATCGCGCTTTAGGGCATAATTCCTCAAGCCTCTTCGGGAGAGGATCTTGGGTCTCCTTGCCCGCCTCATGTCGAGGCCGGCTCACATCTGTAAGCAATTCTACGACGGGCCTTTTGCCTCAAGCTCGTCGACCGTGGAGCCGAAGGTTTTCATGAAGCAACCTTCATGACCGAATACCCATCATTCTGCGGAGCCCCCTGGGCTCCCACCGAGCGCCGGCACGGGGCCGCCGCGGGTCGGTCAGGGCCGCGCTGACGCGAAGGCCGGACCGCGCGCCGAAAGGCCACCGCTATGAACGAAAAACCGCGCATCCTGGTCGTCGAGGACGACCGCCTGATCTCCCTGGACCTCAGCCGGCGCCTGACCAAGCTCGGCTACGAGGTATGCGCGACGGTCGCCTCGGGCGAAGAGGCCGTGATCAAGGCCGCCGAGCTGAGGCCGAACGTGGTGCTGATGGACATCTCCCTGCGCGACGAGATGGACGGGGTGGCGGCGGCCGACCTGATCCGGGAGCACACCGGCGTGCCCGTCGTGTTCCTCACATCGAGCTCCGACGAGGACACGCTGCGGCGCGCCAAGCTCTCCCAGCCCGCGAGCTTCCTGCTCAAGCCGTACCGCGAGCGCGAGCTGCAGCTTGGCATCGACATGGCGCTCATGAACCACCGCCTGAAGACCGAGCTGCGGGCCGCCCGCGACACGCTCGAGGATCGCGTCGCCGAGCGCACGGCCGAGCTGGCGCGGCTCAACGCGCTGCTCAGGGTCGAGATCGACATACGCAGCCGCATGGAGTCGCAGGCCCGCGAGCAGGCCGACCTGCTCGCGAAGGCGCGGGACGCGATCTACGTGCGGGACCTGGCCGGCCTCATCAGCTTCTGGAACCGCAGCGCGGAGCGCCTGTACGGGGTGCCCGTTGAGGACGCCATCGGCCGGCGCGTAGGGGACCTCCTCGACGAGTCCGGCGACAGCGCCGCCTCGGCGGCAGAGGCGGCCACGCTCGCCGCGGGCGAATGGATGGGCGAACTCCACCACCGCACCCGCAGCGGCGAGCCGCTGACGGTCGAGTCCCGCTGGACGTTGGTGCGCGACGACGCCGGCACGCCCAGGAATATCCTGGTCGTCAACACCGACATCACCGAGCGCAAGCGCGTGGCCGAGCAGTTCCTCCGGGCGCAGCGCCTCGAGAGCATCGGGGAGCTTGCCAGCGGGATCGCCCACGACCTGAACAACGTCTTCACGCCGATCCTCCTCGCCGCGGACCTGATCTCGGGCGCCCCGCCCTCGGAGAGCGCCCCGATCGTCGAGATGGTGAAGACGACGGCGCGGCGCGGCGCGGACATGGTCAAGCAGGTGCTCATGTTCGTGCGGGGCGGAGCCCACGAGATGAACGTGACTGCCGTCGACCGCCTGGCCTCCGAGGTCCGCAGGCTCATGCAGGAGACCCTCCCCTGCACAATCCGCGTCACGTCCAAGGTCTCCGAGAACCTCCCGTGGGTGATCGGCGACGAGACCCAGCTGCACCAGGTGCTCGTCAACCTCTGCGTCAACGCGCGCGACGCCATGTCGAACGGCGGCGACCTGCGCATCGAGGCGGAGGAGGTGCAGGTGTCCTGGGAGAAGGCCGGCGGCCGGAGCGGGATCATCCCGGGCCGATACGTGGTGCTGTCGGTCGCGGACACGGGCACCGGCATGGACGAAGAGGTGCGCTCCAAGATCTTCGAGCCCTTCTTCACGACCAAGGGGGTCGGCAAGGGGACGGGCCTCGGGCTGTCCACGGTCGCCTCGATCGTGAACGCCCACAAGGGCTTCGTCGAGGTGGAGAGCCAGCCCGGGCGCGGGAGCCGCTTCCTCGTGTACCTGCCGGCCACCGACCCGGCCGCGTCCGAGCCCGAGGTCGCCTCGCAGGTGGAGCGCGGGCACGGCGAACTCGTGATCGTCGTGGACGACGAGCACTCGGTTCGGGAGATCACGAAGCTGACCCTCGAGGCGCACAACTACCGGGTGCGGGTGGCGAGCGACGGCGCCGAGGCGCTCTCGATCTACCTTCAGCGCCAGCAGGACGCCGCGCTCGTCATCACCGACGTCATGATGCCGATCATGAACGGCCGGGCGCTCATCCACGCCCTGCGCAAGCTCTCGCCCGGCCTCCCGATCCTCGCCTTCAGCGGCGCCGAGCGCTCCGACCCGCTGGTCGGCACGCTCGAGATGGAGGGCCTGGTCCTCCTGAAGAAGCCTGCGACCCCCGCCCAGCTGCTGGGCGCCGTCTCCGCCGCGCTCCACCCGATCATGCGGGTCGCCGACCTCGCCTCGGCGATCTAGGGCGGATCCGTTGACAGGCCCGCGCCGGCGCCTTGGGCTGGTGACGTGCGCCGCGGGACCGGTCCCGGACGCTGCCCCATGAATCCCCGAAAGAGTTTGCGCGTCCTCCTTCCAGCGGCGCTCCTGTGCGCCATGCACGCCAGCCTTGCCGCAGCGCTCAGCGAGCCGGTCCGCATCGACACCGGCCTCGTCTCGGGGCGGGCCTCGGAGGAGGCGGGCGTGCGCGCCTACCTGGGGCTGCCCTACGCGGCGCCGCCCGTCGGCGCCTTGCGCTGGCGGGAGCCCCAGCCCGCTGCGGCCTGGGAGGGCGTGAGGCAGGCGACTGCGTTCGGGCCGAGGGCGATGCAGGCGCGCCTCTTCGGCGACATGGTATTCCGAGACTCAGGCCCGAGCGAGGACTGCCTCTACCTGAACGTCTGGACGCCCGCAGCCCGAGCCTCCGACGCCCTGCCCGTCATGTTCTGGATCCACGGAGGCGGCCTCAAGGCCGGCGCCTCCTCGGAGCCGCGCCAGGACGGGGCGCGGCTGGCCGGGCGCGGGGTGGTCGTCGTCAGCCTCAACTACCGCATGGGGGGCCTGGGATTCCTGGCCCATCCCGAGCTCTCGCGGGAGTCCCCGCACGGGGTGTCGGGCAACTACGGCCTCCTGGACCAGGTCGCGGCGCTCGCCTGGGTGAAGCGCAACATCGCCGCCTTCGGCGGAGACCCGGGCCGCGTCACCCTCTTCGGGGAGTCGGCCGGCTCCTACTCGGTCAGCATGCTGCTCGCCTCCCCGCTTGCCCGAGGGCTCTTCTCGGGGGCGATCGCCGAAAGCGGCGCGCATCTCCAGCGCCAGGTGGCGCCCGAGCCCGAGGTGGCGCTTTCGCAGGCCGAGCAGAAGGGCGTGGCCTTCGCCTCCGCGCTCGGGGCGCGCTCGCTCGCGCAGCTGCGCGCGGTGCCGGCCGCCGACCTGCTCCGGGCCGAGCTCGGGCCCGGGGGCTACAACGGCGCCAGCTTCGACGACCGCAGCCTCCCGACGATCGACGGCTACGTGTTCCTGAGGGGCATTCGAGCGACCTACCTGCGGGGCGAGCAGGCGCATGTGCCGCTCCTTGGCGGGTGGACCGCCGACGAGGTGCGGGCGTACCACACACTGGGCTCGGCGCGTCCCACGGCCGCGAGCTTCACGGCCCGCGTGCGCCAGCGCTTCGGGGACCGCTCGGACGAGATCCTCAGGCTCTATCCGGCCGGCTCCGAAGCCGAGGCCGTCCGCTCGGCCGGCGACCTCGAGGACGACCTCTTCATGGGCTGCGCCACCTGGTCTCTCCTCGAGCTCCAGCGGCGCACCGGGCAGGCCCCGGTCTACCGGTACTCGTTCGACCGGCACGTGCCCGTGCCGGCCGGGACGCGCGTGAACGGGGCTCCGGCCACCGGCGATGACATCGGGGCGCCGCACGCGTCCGACATCGAGTACGTGTTCAACACGCTCGCCTCGAAGCAGGGCGTGCCGTTCGAGGCCGACGACTGGCGCCTCTCGTCGGAGATCGCCACCTACTGGACCAACTTTGCAAAGACCGGCAATCCGAACGGAGACGGGGTGGCGCCGTGGCCCGCCTACACACAGGAGTCGGGCTTCCCCGTCATGCACCTCGACACGCGCCTCTACTCGGCCCCCGAGACGCACCGCGAGCGCTACCTGTACCTCTCGGGCCTGCCGCGCTGACGGGGAACCAGAGGAGCCGGCCGCTTCAACCTTGGCAAGGCCGGGGCCCGGTGCTCAAGTGGCCCCGTGCCGAAGTGTACCCCCGCGCTTCCCGTGCTGTGTTCTGCCCTCGCTCTCGCGCTTGCGGCGTCCCGCGCGCCGGCGGCGGCCTCGAAGGACTGGCCCGTTTACCTGGGTGACAAGGGCGCCACCCACTACTCGTCCCTGGACCAGATCCGCGCCACAAACGTGTCGGAGCTCCAGGTCGCATGGACCTGGAGCGCCGGCGACAAGCGCCCCGACACCTCCCAGATCCAGTGCAACCCCCTGGTGATCGACGGGGTCGTGTACTGCACGTCCGCCGCCATGAAGCTCGTGGCCCTCGACGCGCGCAGCGGCCGGGAGCTCTGGCGCTTCGTGCCGGAGGACGCCAACGGGGTCAACCGGGGGCTCGCGACCTGGACCGACGGGAGCGAGCGGCGCATCCTCTACGGGAATGGTCATTGGCTCCACGCCGTGGACGCCAAGACGGGGCTCCTGATCGACAGCTTCGGTGACCACGGCCGCCTGGACCTCTCGAAGGACCTCGGGCGCGACGTCACGGGGCTCGCCATCCAGGCGAACACCCCAGGCGTCGTCTACAAGAACCTGATCATCGTCTCCATGCGCGTGGGAGAGGGCCCGGGTCCCGCGGCGCCGGGACACGTCCGCGCGTTCGACGTGCGCACCGGCAAGCTGGTCTGGATCTTCCACGGCATGCCCTACCCCGGCGACGCGGGCTACGAGGCGTGGGCTCCGAACGCATGGAAGGAGCTCGGGGGCGTAAACGCCTGGCCCGGGATGACGGTCGACGAGGAACGGGGCCTTGTCTTCTGCCCGATCGGGTCGGCGACCTTCGACTTCTGGGGAGGCAACCGGCCGGGCAACGACCTCTACGCCGACTGCCTCGTGACCCTCGAGGCCTCGACCGGCAAGGTCGTCTGGTATTTCCAGATGACGCACCACGACCTCTGGGACCGGGATCCGCCGGCGCCCCCGACCCTCCTCACGGTGCATCGCGACGGGAGGGAGATTCCGGCCGTGGCCCAGGTGACCAAGAGCGGCCACGTCTGGGTGTTCAACCGGGTGACCGGCGAGCACCTCTTCCCCTACGAGGAGGTCGCGGTCCCGAGTTCGGACCTGGCCGGCGAGGTCGCCTCGCCGACGCAGCCCGTGCCGCTCAAGCCCGCCCCCTTCGCCCGGCAGAACTTCACGGTCGATCTCATCACCGACCGCACGCCCGAGGCGCACCGGGCCGTGCTCGAGCGCTACTACCACCTGCGCCCGCACGTGCCCTTCGGGCCCCCGAGCCGCGAGGGCACGATCGTGTTCCCGGGATTCGACGGGGGCGCCGAGTGGGGAGGCGCCGCCGTGGATCCCTCGGGGGTCCTCTACGTGAACTCGAGCGAGATGCCCAACATCCTTAGCATGATCGAGACCGGGGGGGCGACCTCGCTCGGACAGCAGATCTTCCTCCAGAATTGCACGGGCTGCCACGGGGCCGGGAGGAAGGGCAACCCGGCGGGGGGGATCCCCTCGCTGGTCGACGTGGGCAAGCGCCTGAGCCGCGAGCAGATCCTTGAGGTCATCACCAAGGGCCGCGCGGTCATGCCCTCGTGGGGCTTCCTGACCGAGGTCCAGCGGAAGGCCGTCGTGTCCTACCTGGTCGGCGACGCCCCGCCGCCCGAGCACGAGTCGAAGCCCGGAGACTGGATGACCTACCAGCCGGACTCACCGCTCGCGAAATTCACGCCGCCCCCGTACACCCACACGGGCTACAACGTGTGGCTCGACCCCGAGGGCTATCCTGCCGTCAAGCCACCCTGGGGCACCCTGAATGCCATCGATCTGAACACCGGCGAGTACCTCTGGAAGGTTACGCTGGGAATCTATCCCGAGCTTGTGGCCAAGGGCTTGCCCCCCACCGGAACCCAGAACTACGGCGGCCCGCTCGTGACCGCCGGGGGGGTTCTGTTTATCGGTGCGACCCGCGACGAGATGTTCCGGGCCTTCGACAGCAGGAGCGGGCGCGAGCTCTGGAGCACGAAGCTTCCGGCCGCCGGATTCGCGAGCCCCGCGACCTATGAGGTCGATGGACGTCAATTTGTCATCATCGCGTGCGGTGGGGGCAAACTCGGCGTGAAAAGCGGCGATACCTACGTGGCCTTCGCTTTGCCGCAAAAGTAGGCACACGGGATCCCCAGATCCGAGGCAGGACGGCTCCGACTGCCTTCAGTGGAGATGGTGCCAGGGGCGGGGATCGAACCCGCGGCCAAAGGCTTATGAGTCCTCTGCTCTACCACTGAGCTACCCTGGCGAATCCTGAATGGGCTAGAATGCCGGGCGCCGGACGCGTCCGGCAAGCAAATTTCAGAAAGCCAAGCCCTCGCCCCTCACAGAGCCGGAACATCCAACTCGTTATAGCCCCAGCCTTCAACCGGTCCACGGCAGCCGCAATCTGCTCCGTGTACGCTCGGAGGCGCTTCCAATCCGTGGACATCAGCACGAGAATCGCCAATCGGCGATCCTTCAGGTTCTGCTGGCATCGAAGATTCTGGTCGGTCGTGGTGATGGATTCAAATCCCTCGGACTCTGCAGCACTCAAGGGCTCGCCGCTCTACCTGGTTCCCCAGCGCCGCTCAAAGGCCGTTGATACTTCATGTCCAACCTGCGATCGGCGCAACCGCACCGGCTTTCCTTGATCGAATAGAATCTTCACCCTGCCGAATCAGGTATCGACCAGGCTCTGCTGTGCAAATTCCAAGACCGTCTCCACCTGCTTACGTGTCACTCCCGGAAACCATTCGAAGAATTCCTCGACAGTCGCCCCTCCTTCCAGGTTCTCAAAAAGGGCCCTTATCGGAATCCGTGTGTCCCGAAACAGCCACGCTCCGCTGACCTTTCCCGAAACCCGCTCGACCGCGCTGCAATGTGCCCAATTCAGCATGAACACGGCTCCCTCGCAGACGGATTGCGGGTTTCTCATTCGCCGACGACGGCAAGCTCCCCTGACATCGCATCGACCCTTTCCCAATCGCGTGCCGGTTAGCCGCCGGCCGCAAGGCGCCCGTCCGCTGTCACCCGATTTCGAAAATGAGCTGCTCTAGGACCGCCCGGGCCTACGTCGCGGGAGCCGAATAGTCGGTTCCACGACTCAAGCGGACTCAGGATGATTTCAGCTCGTTGTCGATGACTTATCATCAACGTTTCATGCGTCATTTACTCTACCACTGAGCTGCCCTGGTGAATCCTGCAGGGACTCGAATCCCAGGAGCCGGACCCCTCCGGGGAGCAAAAATCTGGCCTTGGCCAAAAGTCCACCGGTGCAGAGCATTCGAATCGCACCACTCGATCCGACTTCGGCACTAGGCTTCTGCGTGATCCGATGCCAGCCGCGCGAGGCCGATAATGCAGGCGGACCGGTCACGACCCTCGCCGGTCACGCGGATCATCTGCTTGAATTCGGGTACGACACCGTGGGTTCGTCGGTCCCTGTATGGAAGGGGCTGCGGGGCTGCCGATTGGAGAACGTCCGCACGATCCACCAAAAATCCGACGCACCCGCAAGCCGTCTCGGTGCACAGCATCGGCGTTTCTTTAGACAGATTCTGGATCGGAGGAAGACCGAGCAAAACCCCTAGGTCGTGAAGCCTGACGGGCTTTCCTGCGTGGACGCACGTTCCGACCAGCGAGCTCTCCGGCGAGCGCATGTCCACAAAATCGCCCGGTAGCCGGAGCACGGCCGAGAGCTCGCCGAGCGTCGTGGCAAGCGTGAGCCCGGCCACGCCAAATGCTAGGAACTGCGACCTCGCCTCGGAGCGATCCCCAGCTTGTTCACGGCTCGAGGAACCACCCGAGCCCCCCGGCGCGGTCGGGCTCTCATTCCTTTTCCACCCGACGGTCCCCAGGATCGCATCCGAGTCCAACAGCGTGACCGGGGCCCCCGCGTTGCCCGCGAAGGTTCCCGAAAGCACGTCGGCGTTTCCCGGGGTCGGCTCGGACAGCTCCCGCAGCCCGGAGCCCCGGATCCGCTCGATCCCGACGATGGCGTCCACGGCGAGGGTGAGCGCGAGGTCGCCCCTGCTGACGACCACGAGGTGCCTGTGCGCCGCGGACGCGTTCGATCCCGGCAGTCCGAGCAGGGCGAGCAGGTCGGCCACGGGGATATTGCAGCCATCGAAGGCATGGAAGCCGAGGAGGTACGGATGCTTCAGAAGCATCTCAAGGTCGGGCGGCAGGCCATCCGCCCTCAGGATGTCCCGGGCCTCCAATGCAAAGGGGCGGTCCCCTGCTTGCACGATGACATACGGGGCGGCTTCGTCGCAGGTACCGGTGTCCTCGACGGTCGTCGAGGCACCCCGGGAGGCGCTCTCCGCGACGCCCTCGAGCGCGAGGACCCGGTCGATGTCGAGGAGCATCGAGGCCCTCGGGCGCCCGACCTGTGAAAATGTCCGGGAGAACAGGGTACCCGGGGCGCCGTCCTCGATCACCGTGATTTCGTCGGGACTCGCCTTCGCGACGCACAGGATGCCCTCGATCTTGAGGCCAAGCCGCCCGCTCGGGGTCTTCAGCACCAGGACGAAAGGCGCGGGCCCCGGGGCACCGGGTGCCCCGCCCCCCCCGATCATCCCGTCCAGGTCTACGAGCGGCATCGTGTCGTCCCGCAGGCGGAACCTACCGAGAATGTGCCCGGGGGCCGCCGGGAGGGCCGAGAGGTCCAGGGGACCCTGGACAACCTCCTGAATCACCTCGGTCGGAACCGCGAGGTCGACTCCGCCGGTTCGCACCAGACCGAGGGTCAGGGTGTCGGTCATGGGGTCGC
>CAIXHE010000111.1 GCA_903919205.1 uncultured Opitutaceae bacterium
CCCCCGAGCCTCGAGTTCGTCTGCGAGCAGGCCCTCCGGCTACCCAGCGCCCCCTCGCTCATGCCGCGCCTGATCGCCGTGCTGCAGGACAGCTCGAGCGGCGCGGATGACATCGAGAAGATCATCCAGCTCGACCCGGCGCTCACCGCGTCCACGCTGCGGCTCGCCAATTCCGCCTTCTTCGGGGCGGGACACGCCGTCGAGACCGTCTCCGAGGCCGTGGTGCGGCTCGGCCAGCGCGAGATCTACCGCCTGGCGACGCTCGCCCTCGTCAACCGCTGGGAGACCGGCACGGGCAAGAGCGCCTACGGCGGCGACCCCGGCGACTTCTGCCGGCACGCCCTGTGCACGGCCCTGGCCGCGGAGATCCTCGCCGAGAAGACCGGCCGCGCCGACCCGCAGCTCGCCTACACCGCGGGGCTCGTGTGCGACATGGGCAAGCTCGCGGTCGCCCACAGCTGCGGCGCCTTCTTCGCCGAGATCCGCTCCCGCCAGTCGACGACCGGCTCCGCGTGGCTCCAGGCCGAGCGAGACGTGCTCGGCTACGACCACGCCCAGGTGGGTTCCGAGCTGCTGCGCTCGTGGCACTTTCCATCGAACCTGGTCGCGGCTGCGGAGTTCTGCCACAGGCCGGCCGAGGGCCCCGCAGACGCGCGCCCGCTGCTCGCGATCCTCCATGCGGCAAAGGTGGTCGCCACCTCGTTCGGGCCTGGCGTCGCCGACGACGGCTTCCTCTTCGAGGCCCGGGAGGCGCTCCTGGCCGAGTTCGGGCTCACCTCCGAGGTCCTCGAGGCCGCGATGCCGGTCGTCCTCGACCGCTCGTATTCCAGGCTTCACGAGAAGCTTACCCACGGCCACGTGGCGATCTAGGCGCCCAGCGCTTTTTATTCTAAAGTGGGGCGCAGGGCGGTCCGATAGAACGGGTATAACGCCATCTCCGCCGGCCGGAATGGTTTCAATTTTCCTGTAGGTTAGTGTTGTGGGTGCCAGCCCGGGCGAAATCGTCCCGGGCTGGTGCTTTTTAGGGGGACGACGGACCCGTTCCGTCCCGGCGGGCGCGCCGGATCGCTCAGGCCGCGAGCGACAGCACGTCGTTCGCGGTCGGCGTCTTGATCGTCATCTCTCCGTTCCCGACCTGCAGGTGGATCGTGCGGTTGATGGTGCCCCCGACGGCGGGATCCGAGAACCGAAATCCGAGCTTTCCCAGGTAGTCCATCGTGGCGCGGATGTTGCGCTCGCCGATCTTGAAGCTGTCCTTGCCGGCGAGCACGCTCGCCCCGCCCGCGACGAAGAGCCTCAGGCGCGAGCGGTCCGCCTTAAGTCCCACGAGGGACTTGAAGAGCAGCGGCAGCCCGGTGTCCGCGAACATCGCCGGCTGGCCGGCAGCCTTGTCCGGAGAGATCGAGGAGTCCGGCAGCATGATGTGCAGGATCCCACCCGCCTTGACGACGGGGTCGTAGGCGACGACGCCGATGCACGAGCCGAGCGCGTAGGTGCTGAGCGTCACCTGCGGGTTGTTGGAGACGGCCAGGTCGCCGACGCCGATCACGACCCGCTGCGAAAAAATGGAGCCTAGGGTGGGTGAGCCTGCCATGGGCGCTTAGACGAGCCGCGAGCCCTGCGGGCAGCCGGAGTTGAGGAGGCGGGGAAGGGTGGAATGCATGGGGAGCCGGGCTTCCGGCTGCTCCATTGATTCTCGGTAATCGGCGTCGGAACTTTAGGGCCTTCGCAATTTTGCGCAGGACTACGTTAATATACGTAAAGAAATTGTGGGCTGGTCCGTAATTACCCGGGAATGAAAATCCCATCCTACCGTAAGCATGCCCGTGGCCTCGGATTCGCGACTCTCATCGTCTGCTCGCTCCTGGCCGCCAAATCGAGGGCGTCCGTGGCGATCGAGAACACCGACGTGCAGATCGGTGGCTTCTTCAGCCAGGGATACCTCTACAGCGACAACAACAACTTTCCCACGAAGGACGTGGGCGGCACCTGGAACTTCCGCGAGGCGGGCTTCAACGTGTCGGACACGATCGGCGCCCACCTGCGCGTCGGCGCCCAGATCTTCGAGCAGAGCTTCGGCAACATTGGAGAGGACAAGGTGATCCTCGACTGGGCCATCGCCGACTACAACTTCGCCTCGTGGTTCGGCATCCGCGCCGGCCGCGTCAAGTACCCGAAGGGCCTCTACGGCGAGGCCCTCGACCTCGACGTCGTGCGTCCCTTCGTGTTCCTGCCCGGCGCCGTCTACAACCCGATCCTCCGCGACTTCATCGCCTCGTTCGACGGCGCCATGGTCTACGGCTCGGTGAACGCGCTCAAGGGATCCTTCGACTACAAGATTTTCGGCGGAAACCTGCCCGCGATCGGCCCCGCCAAGGGCGTCGCCGAGTTCTACAACAACGCCGGCTTCTATGCCGGGAACGTGGGCTCGATCTCGACCAAGTCGGTCGAGGGCGCGCAGCTCACCTGGAACACGCCGCTCAACGGCCTCAAGTTCGTCACCTCGTACTCCTTCTTCACGAGCCTGGCGTCGGACGGCCCCTTCTATGCCTATCCCGTGGTCGACCTCACCAGCAATTTCGACCGCTTCTCCTACACGACCTTCTCGGCCGAGTACACGGTCGGCAACTGGGTCTTCGCCTCGGAATGGCAGCGCCAGGGCGGCTTCATCACCTACCAGGCGCCCCCGATCCTCCCGACCGTGGGCGGCACCAGCCGCTGGGACGGCTGGTACGTCTCCGCGGCCCGCCGCCTGAATGACAAGTTCGAGGTGGGCGCCTACTACGGCAGCCTGTACGACGATTTCGCGAGCGGCCCCGGCCCGCAGGGCTACCAGCGCGACAGCGCGCTCAGCGTCCGCTACGACTTCAACGAGCACATCCTGTTCAAGGTCGAGGCGCACGACATCGATGGCACGTACGAGCTCTTCAACACGGCGCGCATCCCGAACCCGAATCCCAAGGGCAACAACCTGCTGCTGGCGGTGAAGACGACCCTCAGTTTCTGACCGCAGGAAGGAACCAACCACATGAATACCCGCACCCTGCGCCGCCTCGGCGCGCTCGCCCTCCTTGTCGCGTCGGTGTCCGTCGCCAGCGCGGCGCCCGTCATCATCGTCAACAAGGCCCTTGAGAAGGAGAAGCTCGACGCGGCGACCGTGAAGGCCGTGTTCCTCGGCAAGAAGACCGCCTGGGACTCCGGCGGCCGCGTGATCCTAGCGGTCCTCAAGAGCGGCCCGGTGGCCGACGACTTCCTCAAGGCCAGCGTCGACCTCACCTCGAGCGGCTTCAACAACCAGTGGCGCCGCCTGGCCATGACCGGCGGCGGCACCGCCCCGAAGTCCTTCGAGTCCGAGGAGGAGCTGCGCAAGTTCGTGGCCGCCACGCCCGGCGCCGTCGGATTCGTCGACAGCGCGAACGCCGATGCCAGCGTCGCGGTCCTCACGCCCGCGGGCTGATCCCCAGCCGGGCACCGCCCGCTCCCCCCACAACCACCCTTCAGGCAAGAACCCCCTCCCGCAGTCATGTCGCTCACACTCAGGCGCGCCTTCCTCGGCATCATCCTCGGCTTCGGCTTTCTCGCCGCGCTGATCGTTCTGCTCGGCGCCACGACGTTCCAGCTCTCCAAGACCGGAACCGCACGCAGCTCCGAGCTGAGCGAGCGGCTGCTGCCGGCCCTGCAGTCGCTGGCCGAGCTCCAGGAGGCGACGCTCAAGTACAACCTGACGAACCTCGAGTTTGTAGTGGCCCGCGACGAGGAGACCATGGCGCGCAAGACAGCGGCGGCCGCGGCGTTCCGAAAAGACATCGACCGGCGCGCCACCGAGCTCGGCGGCCGCATCGACTCCGAGCAGGCCCGCCAGCTCCAGGACAAGTTCGCCGCTGCCCTCAAGGCCTACGACGGCGCTGTGGGGCAGCTCCAGGCCTACCTGAAGGCGAGCGACTTCGACAACGCAATGAAGGTCCTCGACGGGGACGTGAACAAGTCCTACCACGGCGTCGAGTCGGCGCTCAGCGACCTGAACCGGTTCGTCTTCACGCTCTCGGCTGAGAACGGCAGTGCGACGAAGGGCATCCTGGACCGCAACCTGCGGATCACGCTCGCCCTGAGCGCGACGATCGCCGCCCTGGCGCTCCTCTCCGTGGGCGCCGTGCAGTGGCTGTCGATCCGCATCAGCAGCAGGCTCAAGGAGCTCTCCGACGGCCTCTCGAGCGTCACGAGCGACATCTTCGGCAAGGCCGAGAGCTTCTCCTCTGCGAGCGCCAAGCTCTCGGACGGCGCCAGCCGCCAGGCGGCGTCCCTCGAGGAGACGAGCTCGTCCCTGGAGGAGATGGCCAAGGTCACCGGCCAGAACGCCGGAGACGCCGGCAAGGCCCGCGAGCTCGCGTCCCAGACGCGCACGGCGGCCGACGCGAGCGCCTCCGACATGGGCCAGATGACGGTCGCGATGGACGAGATCAAGGTGGCGAGCACCGGCATCTCGAAGATCATCACGACGATCGACGAGATCGCCTTCCAGACCAACATCCTGGCCCTCAACGCGGCCGTCGAGGCCGCCCGCGCCGGCGAGGCCGGAGCCGGCTTCGCGGTGGTGGCCGACGAGGTGCGCAGCCTCGCCCAGCGCAGCGCCCAGGCCGCGCGCGAGACCGCCAACCGCATCGAGGACTCCATCAAGAAGAGCAACCGCGGCGTCGAGATCAGCGCCAAGATCGCCGGCAGCCTGGGCGAGATGGTGCAGAAGAGCCGCGAGGTCGACACGCTCGTGAGCGCGATCGCCCGCGCCTCGCAGGAGCAGTGCGGCGCCCTGGGCGAGCTCAAGCAGGCCGTCGGGCAGATCAGCGATGTGACCCAGGCCACCGCCGGCCACGCCGACGAGACCGCGACGGGCGCGCGCGACCTCAACCAGCAGACCGCGACGCTCCAGGAGACCGTGGACACGCTGAACACCTTCGTAGGCCTGAGCCGCTCGGCGGCCCCCGCCCGGGCGTCCTCGCACCCCTCCTTCTTTGCCGATGCCGGCACGAAGACCCTGCGCCAGGCGCGCCCCAAGCGCACCTCGGTCGCGGTGATGCGGCCGGTGGCCGCCAAGTAGGCGACCGGCACGCGGGGCGGGCCCTCTTTGGGGTCCGGATGCAGAACGGGGCGC
>CAIXHE010000112.1 GCA_903919205.1 uncultured Opitutaceae bacterium
CCACGCCGTCACCGACGCCGACTCCGAGCCCGACTCCGTCGCCCACGCCTTCACCGACCCCGTCGCCCACACCGACGCCCACCCCGACGCACACGCCGACGCCGACCCCGAGCCCGACGCCGACCCCCTCGCCGACGCACACGCCGACGCCGACCCCCACACCTTCCCCGACGCCGACCCCGAGCCCGACGGCCACGCCGAGCCCGACCCCGACGCCGAGCCCGACGCCTTCACCCACGCCGCCGCCTGACTCGTAAGGAATGGCGGCCATGAAGATGCATTCTTTCAGACGACATCCGCGTCGGGGCAGTGCCCTCTTGGCGGTGATGACGGTCCTAGTGATCCTGACCTTCGCGGCCGCGGGGGTCATCGACTACAGCCTCAACACCTACCGAAACACGCAGCGCCAAGTCTTCATGGACCAGGCGAAGGAGATCGCCGACAGCGAGATGGAGTTCCTCTTCTACGCATGGAAGTCGGCCCTGCTGCTGAAGAACTCGGTGGCCTCGGTCTCGACCGACGACGCCACCGGTCCCCTTGTCGCAAACGGGTTCGCCAGCTACAGCGCCCCGGGCAACCAGTCGGCCGCGATGGTGATCCCCACCACCCCGACCGCGGCGAACGTCCCCTTCTCGAGCGCCATGGCCGGCGCCGGTTGGCAGGTCGCCCGCTCGGTGGTCTACAACAAGGTCTCGGGCACCGGAGATGGCAGCGCCCAGGGCCTGATCCCCGGTTCGCAGCAGCAGACGGGCAAGAACTACTATTTCACGGCGGAGACGATGGCCACGCTGTCGTCGCCGCTCTGGGGCACGGTCACCGTCCACTCGGGCCGCCACTTCGTGTACTCAAGCACGTCCCTCTACCAGTACGCCGTGTTCTACCAGGGCAACCTTGAGCTCGCGGCCGGCGGCAACATGACGATCACCGGTCCCATCTCGACCAACGCGAGCGCCTACGTCGGCTCTCAGCCCGGGTACACCCTCACGGTCTCGGATTCCTTCTACTACTTCCAGGACTTCAACGGAGCCGCGGACCCGCTCACCGGCGAGACCCAGCGCTTGGAGGGCTCGGGAGCCCTGGACGATCCGGTCTACAACCCGAACCCGGAGGCGGCCGCCCCGGCCAACCAGGCGGCCCAGCGCGCCCAGCAGGTGATCAAGATGGCCTCGCAATCGAGCTTCATCGGGGGCGTCGACGTGGCCGCGGACATCGCCAACTACCCGTCGGCGTACACCAACCTGCAGGGCGTGGTGGACCCCAACGAGGTCTACCGGGCGGTGATCGCGCCGCCGCCGACGGACGCCAACGGCAACCTGATTCCCGAGGATCCGGTGGTCGCGGACAGCCGCCTGTACAACACGGCCGGCCTCCTGATCACGGTGACCGAGGACTCCAGCGGCGTGAACCATGTCCATTACGGCTATGCGAGCTCGAACGCCGCCACGCTCTCCGCCTACGACACCGCGATCACCACGACGGAGACGGCCCTGGGCGTCCACATCGTCCCGACCGTGCGGACCCTGGAGGCAGATCCCAGGGAATTGATCGCCGGCACGAACGGCGTGAACCTGACCACGCTCGACGTGGGCGCGCTCAACGCCGTGCTCCAGACCGTCATGCCGGCGAACGCCACCCTCCAGACCGCCTACAACGGCGTCGTCTACGTGCACGACAACACGAACAACGCGAACGTGCCGACGTCGCCCCAGGCGCCCGGAGCGGTGAACGGCGTGCTCCTGCAGAATGGCGCCACCACCCCTAATTTCTCGGACCCGAACGGCAACCCCCTCGGCTTCACGGTGGTGTCGAACAACGGCGTCTACGTGAAGGGCGACTACAACACGACCCAGATCACGCTGCCCTCGGTCGGCCAGGTGAACAACCCGGCGGCCGTGATGGGCGACGCGATCACCGCGGTGTCGCAGGGCTGGACACCCAGTTCGACGCTGGCGCCGATCAGCGCGCGCCAGTCGAACGCAGACGGAACGTCGCCGACGATGACCATCAACGCCGCAATCCTGACCGGAAACACACCCTCGACCACGAGCACCAACTCCGGCGGTGTGCAGAACCTGGTGCGCATGATCGAGGACTGGTACGACCCGGTGGGCAGCGGCAGCGGCCTCACGCTGGTGCTCAACGGCTCGCTCGGGCAGCTGTTCACCTCGAAGTACTTCACCGGCAAATACGTGGGCAACGGGATCAACCCGATCATCAACGACCGCGTGTACCTCCAGCCGAAGACCCGCACCTTCGACTACGACACCGCCTTCAAGACCCGCACGCCCGCCGGCTCGCCGACCACGACGAACTTCTACCGGGGCGACTTCTTCTTTTGGTGACAGCGGGGGCCCGGGCCTCCTTGATGGCCCCCCATGGGACGGCCTAAGACGGACGGGGGAAGGATCGACTGGCTCGACGAGCTGAGGACCTTCATGATCGTCCTGGTCGTGAACATGCACGCCTGCGTGACGTACAGCCACGTGGGCAGCTGGTACGTGAACGAGGCGCCCGAGCCCTCGCTCATGACCAAGCTGCCGTTCGTGTTCTGGCAGGCGCACCTGCAGTCCTTCTTCATGGGCACCCTCTTCCTGGTCTCCGGTTACCTCGCCCACGGCGCGATCGGTCGGCGGGGGCCCGCGGGCTTCGCGCGCGAGCGCCTGTTTCGCTTGGGGCTTCCCACGCTCCTCTACATGCTCGTCCTGCATCCCCTGATCGTGATCGCGATCAACCCGTACGGGAACGACTACGGCTCCAAGCTTCGGGCCTACGAGCGCTTCGTGCTCCATGGGGACTTTGTCGGCTCGAGCGGGCCGATGTGGTTCGCGGCCGCGCTGCTCGTCTTCTGCCTCGTGCTCGCGGCGGTGCGCGGGATGCGGGGAGCGGACGCGGCGCCCGACGGGAGCGAGCCCGCGGGCCCCTCGCCGCGCGCCGTGCTTCTCTGGCTTGCCGGCCTGATCGGCGCCACGTTCCTCACGCGCACCGTGCAGCCTCTCAACACCTCGGTGCTCAACATGCAGCTCTGCTACTTCCCGCAGTACGTCTTCGCCTTCGTGACGGGCCTCGCGGCCGCTCGCGGCCGCTGGCTGGAACGGCTCGCAGGATCGCCGCTTGCCCGCAGGTCGGGCTGGTGCGCGCTCGTCCTGGGGACCCCGCTCCTTGCCGGTGTATTGGTTTTCGGCGGCGTCCTGAAGGGCAAAGGGCTGACGCTCCTCGGCGGGGGCTGGCACCTGGCAGCCCTCGCCTACGCGGCCTGGGAGCAGACGGTGGGGCACGGGGCTTGGCCTGGGTTGCCTGGCGCTCTTCTCCACCAAGTTGAACCGGGCCACTCCCTTGTCCAAGTGGCTATCCAATAGATCTTTCGGCGTATATCTATTCCATCCAGTCATCCTGATCCTGGTGACACTGGCGCTGCGTCCCCTGGACACCGATCCGTTCTTCAAGGTCGCCATCCTGACCGCCCTCGGGCTCGCAGGCAGCTTCCTCGTGGCGGACCTGGCCCGACGGGTGCCTGGGCTCAGGGCCCTGGTCTGAGGCCCCCGGGGTTGCGTGGGAACTTTTCCGGCGTATGTTTTGTCAGGGGATCACCTACATCCCCTGAACACGCCATGAACGCCAAAGCTCTCCTCCTTGTCCCAGCCGCCCTTGCGCTGGTCGCCCCCGCCAAGGCCTACACCCGCGTCGGGATCGGCTTTAACTTCGGCCTGCCGCTCTATTATCCCGGCCCGGTCTACTACGGGCCCGCGTACTACTCGGCGCCGGTGGCCGTGCCGGCCCAGGCGCCCACGGTTGTCGGCGAGCGCGTCACGCCTGCACCCGGTCCCGGCTATGTCTGGCTCGCGGGCCATTGGTCCTACAGCGCCCAGCGCTGGGTCTGGGTCGCCGGCCACTGGGAACAGCCCCCGGCCCCGAGCGCAATCTGGGTCGCCGGCCACTGGTCCCAGGCCCCCTCGGGCTGGGTCTGGATAGACGGTGCCTGGTCGGTTCCGACCCCGCCGGCCGCCCCTAACGCCCAGGAAACCCCCGCCCAGCCCCCGACCCCTCCGCCGGAGCCACCGTCGGGGGCGTCTATGCCGGCGCCCGCCCAGCCTGCGCCCCCTGCGCCTGCGCCCGCCTCCTCGCCCGTGGCCTACGAGACCAGCGAGGACGCGGTCGTCGACTCGGCGCCCCCGGCCCCGATCGTCGAGTATGTGCCCGCGAGCCCCTACCCGGGATACGTCTGGGTCGCCGGCTTCTGGGGCTGGAACGGCGGCTGGTACTGGAACGCCGGGCACTTCGCCGCCCCGCCCCGTGCCGGGGCCGTCTGGGTCTCGGGCAGCTGGGCGCGCGCCGGGCGCGGATGGGCCTGGCACCGCGGGCGCTGGAACTGAGATCCCAGCCAGTGTCCATGGGTTTTAGACTTGTCTAACTTCCTGTTTTAATTTCGCTGCCCGGTCGTGAACCGGGTCCAGTACGCGCGCTACGTCCTTGTGCGCGCCGTCCAGTCGGCCGCGATCGCGGCCGGCGCCGGCCTCCTCGCCCTCGCCCTGCAGAGGCTCGGCGTGCTTCGCTGCCCGCCCTGGCACGCGCCCGGGGTGCTGGACCCCTGGGCGGGCCTGGCGGCCCGCGCGGTGTGGCCCGCCGCCTGGGCCATTGCCGCCCCCGTGGTCCTGGGGCCGAAGCAGGCACGGCCGGTCTACCTGCGGGTGCCGGGCGCCATGTACGTGTACGCCGGGGTGAAGGTCGACCGCGCGGCCGGCTGCCGCGGCGGGTTCGTGACCGGCGCCACGGGCTCGGGAAAGACCCTCGCCTGCATCCTGCCGCGCCTGCACTCGCTCTGCGTGAACGAGGCCGGCAGCGAGCGGGCGGGCTGGTCGAGAAGCGCCGCCGGTCGCGAGCTGGCGGCCCTGAGGCGCGAGCATGCTCGCCTCCGCGAGCTCGCCCGGCACGCCCGCCGAGGCGGCGAGGGCGCAGTGGCCTGCGAGTCACGGCTTCGGGACGCGGAGTCGGCCGAGCGAAGGCTTGCCGAGCGGGCCGACGCCCACCGCCCGGGGCGCTTCCGCGTGCCCCCCTGGGGCGGCTTCGTCTGCGGGGAGAAGGGCAATGAGTGGAGGACGGTGGAGTCGCTCCTGCGCCACCACGGCCGCCCCGAGGACCTCTGCGTGCTCCGCACGCGGCCGGCCGGATCCGGACCGGGCTGGTCACCTCCCGTGCGCTACAACCTGCTCTCACGCGACTCGGTTCCCGCCGACACCCTGGCGAAGATGGTCGTAGACACGGGGCTCGCCACGGAGCAGTCCGAGCGACCCGACGACTTCTTCGTCCCTCAGGCGCGCGACAAGATCGCGTGGGGCATCCGGCTGCTGCGCGCGGTGCGGGACGCCGACCCCTCGGCCGCGGCGGCGCAGGCCTCGCCGAGCCTCTCCGGGCTCCTGGAACTCCTGACGGTGCAGGACGGCTACCTCCGGCATGTCCAGCGCTGCGCCCGCGAGATCCCCTCTCTGTCGGGTTCGGCCGCGTTCCGGGAGGCGCGCTTCCAGCTCGAGAGCCACTACTGGAACCAGCCCCCGGACCAGCTTGGGGGGGTGCGCAGCACCGTGTACAACTTCCTCGTGCCCTTCGCGGAGCCCGAGATCGCGGAGGTGTTCTGCTGCGACAGCACGTTCGACCTGCGGGACATCGAGCGGGGGAAGGTCGTGTGCCTGGCGCTGCCCCAGCGGTACGCGCTCCAGCGCCGCTACGTCGCCACGCTGCTGAAGGCGCTCGTCTACCAGGTCGTCCTCGAGCGCTTCGATCGGGAGGGGCCCGACGCGGGCGAGCAGAACGTGATCCTTATCGAGCAGGACGAATGGCAGCGGCACGCCGTGCAGGCGGACTGCGACGTCGACATCGTGCGCGAGGCGCGCGGGGCGGTGTACGCCGCCGCCCAGTCCCAGAACGCGGTGTGGCACCGCCTGGGAGGCCGCGAGAAGGCCGCCCCGCTGATAGCGAACCTGCGCAACCGCTGGATCTGCCAGTCGGCGACGGAGGAGTGCGCCGAGGAGAGCTCGAACGTGGTGAGCGGCAAGCGCTCGAGGGAGGTCTCCTACACCCACGGGCCCGGCAGCCGCACGACCAGCGTGTCCTTCGCGGAGAGGCCCGCGCTCCCGCGCAGGGTCCTGCGCACGCTCGGCCCCTTCCACGTCGTGTTCGCCCCGGCCGAGGGCCGCTGGCTCTACCGGGTCTGCATCGCGATGCCCGCGACCGCCGACGGCCGGATCCCCGACTGGTGGTTCGGCGACTGGAATCCCCTCCACTGGGCCGCCCGCGCGCTCGGGCTCGGGAGCGGGACCCCGGCGGTGCCCCCGTGGAGGGCCGCGGCTCCCGCCCGCGCCCAGCTTCGCCGGCTGCTGGGCCTCGACGGCACCTTCATCGTGCTCTCGGGCGTGCGCTCGAGGAGGCCCCGGGAAACAGAATGAGAATAACTTCACCGTTTTTCGACTTGTCGCATCCTGTGTTTTAATTTCCGGTGCGCCCATGAACTTGATACGCGGCCTTGCGACCGGGTGCCTGATCGGAGCCCTGCTGTCCGGCCCCGCCCGCGGCGGGACGGTGACCCAGATGGCCACGTACGCCTCGACCCCGATCGCGGTCGGGCCCGGCGGCTACGCCCTGCATTTTAACGTGAGCTGGTCCTGCGACGACGCGCCGCAGGGCACCGTTAGCGCCCCGGGCCGGATCGACCTCGTGGACGCCTCCGGCAACCTGCTTGCTCGCTTGACCTGCACGATCTCAGGCGGCGTTCCGCAGGCCTCGGTCGTGGGTGCCGGCTCCGTGGCCGGCCTTGCGGGCGCAGAGGCCGAGCAGGGCGCCGGGGGCACACCCGCGGACGGGTACATGAGCGGAACCTGGACCTTCGCGGAGCCGATGCCGGGTGCCTACGCGCTTCGCTTCTGGTTCTTCCAGGAGGCGGTGCCCGGCATGCGCGTCAGTCAGGTGATGACCCAGGCCTCCGACGGCGGGGAAAGCGGTCCCCTGCCGCTGCCCGTGTCGGCGCCGACCCCGACGCCTGTGCCCACCCCCACACCCGCACCCACCCCGACGCCCGAGCCCACCCCGACGCCTGTTCCCACCGCCAGTCCCGTGCCGACCCCCACCCCGGCGTCGTCCCCTACCGCCCCGGCGCCCACGCCCGTGTCGACACCCCCCACCCCGTCACCTGCGCCGGCCTTCTTCACGCTGCGCGTGTCCGCATCGGCCGGGGGCACCGCGATCGGCGGTGGGACGTTCGCGGGCAACACCCAGGCGAGCGCCTCGGCGACGGCCGCGCCCGGCTTCACCTTCATCGGCTGGAGCGGCGACGCGGCGGGGACAAGCCCTTCGGTGTCGATCCTCATGAACGCCAACAAGGCGGTCACGGCCTCGTTCTCTCCCCTCCTCCCGCAGACCCTCAGCTGGGTGAGCCCGGGGGTGGTCACCACGCGCACGCCCGCCTTCGCCCTGCAGGTGTCGTCGACGAGCGGGCTGCCGGTCACGCTGACCCTAGATTCCGGCCCCGCCTCGCTCGCGGGGAGCTGGCTCACGCCGAGCGGCGCCGCGGGCCCCGTGCTGATCACGGCCACGCAGCCCGGCGACGCTCGATACGCTCCGGCGGCCCCGCTCGCCCTCACCTTCAGTGTCGGGAGCCCCCCCGCGGGCGTCCTCTTCGCCGACGACGCTCCGCTCACCAAGCGCTCGGACAAGGACACCCGATCGACCAGCTTCCGGTGCGGGCCGTCCAATTGAGGGTTCCCCCATGGATCGGTGCACCTTCCCGTTCCCGCTGGCCGTCAACTCGTCCCACCATTCGGCCTACCACCGATTCCAGCTCGGCGCCGACCCGGTCGTGCTTGCGCCGCTCCCGAAGCCGGCCTGCGTGGGACGGATGGCGGAGGCGTTCGGCGGCCTGGCCGCCGAGCTCAACCTGACCCGCTGGAGGCGCCTCTACCACGGGGCCTTTCCCTGGGTGGAAGGCTACGGGCCCGAGCACTACGAGCCCGGCACCGTGGGGCCCCACCGACCCCTTCCCGCGGGCTACGGGCGGCCGGAGCGCCGCTTCGGAGCCTTCGACTTCGTCCAGATCGCGGATCCGTCCCTATGCGCCCTGGCCCTGGTGGCCGGCGACCGCCGGCTGGTCGAGCGGTTTGCCGAGCTCAGCAGGGACTTCTGCCGGAGGCTCGAGCGCGGCACCCGGGCCTCCGCGGGAGCGCCCGAGCCCGACACCGGGCGGTTCCTGGCGGGCCTCTTCTACGAGCCGAACGACCGCTGGCTGATGCCGCTTCTGCACGTCCATGCGCGCGTCCTCAACTTCACATCCACCCAGGCCGCGCCGCGCGACCTTCACTGCGTCGACCCAGCCTGCCTCGCGCGCGCCGGCAGGGAGGCCCGGCAGGGATGGGTCCTCCGGCAGGCTCAGCTGCTCGAGGACCTCGGCTACCGGGTGGGCGTCATGGGCACGCCGGCACCCCACCTGATGGTCCAGGGCGTCAGCAACCGCCTGCTGGCGGCCCTGCAGGCCCCTCGAATCGCCGTCGTCGAGCTTCTGGGGCGTCTGCTCGAGGGGGACCGCACCGGGGTCGCCGGGAGCCTGGAGGAGGCGCTTCCCACCGCCGTCATCTCGGCGATGGCCGACACGCTCGGGAGCCTCGTTGCGAAATCGGTCGCCTACCACAGGCCCCCCAAGCTGGGGATACCCTCGGAAGGGCCTTGGCGCGCCGCGGTGCGCGAGCACCTGCGGCTGGTCTGCCCGGCCGCCCTCGCGGCCCTAGACGCGGAGGCGTCCCGGGTGCGGGCGGTGCCGATAGGCACCCCCGTGTTTCCCTCGCCGCCGCTCGACCCCGCCCACCTGCATGCACCCGACCTTGGTGCGCTGCGGAACCTTCCCCAGCATCCGGCGCAGCCCGAGCTCGGCGGCTGCGCGTACGGAGCGGCGGCGATCGAGCCGCCCTCTGCCTGGCTCGCGCGCCGCTTCGGCGAGCTGCTTGACGTGGTGAACGCGCGCGTCGTGCGCGGCTGCCTCGACGCACCCCGGGAGCCCGGGCGCTCGCTCGTCCTGCGCATGGACCAGCTGACGGAGGGCGCGGACCCAGGCCAGCTGCTCAATGCCCACCGGCTCCTGGAGGGCGAGATGGAGCGCAGGCTGCCCGAGCGGCGCCCGGAGCCGGTGTCCGGTTCGGCCTCGGGGCGGCGGCCCTCGCTTGCGTCACTGGACGCGCTCTTTGAGCAGGCCCTCCAGGTCCGCGAACACCCGGCGCGGGAGATCGGGGGCCGCTGCCTGTGAGCGCCGCGGCGCAGCCCCCCGTCCTGCGATGGGCAGACCCCACCGTGCTGTTCGGGATGGGAAGCGACGCCTGGCGCATCAAGGACGCCTTTGAGGGCACGATGGTCTTCGGGGGCACCGGCTCCGGAAAAACCTCCGGCAGCGGTGCGACGCTCGCACGGGCCTTCCTCTCCTCCGGCTTCGGGGGCTTGGTCCTGTGCGCCAAGCCCGAGGAGCCGGAGCTGTGGCGCGCCTATGCCGCCGAGTGCGGCCGCGAAGGGGACCTGGTCAGTGTGGGCCCCCAGGGAGCCGGGGCCTTCAACTTCATGCGGTACGAGTGCGAGCGGCCGGGTGCGGGGGCGGGCCTGACCGAGAACGTGGTCAGCCTCTTCATGGAGATCGCCTCGATCGGCTCGGGGGAGGCGCGCGGCCGGGGCGGCGACCCGTTCTGGGACCGCTCGATGCGCTCGCTCGTGCGCAACTGCGCCGACCTGCTGCTGATGGCGGGCGAGCCGGTGACCCTGCACGGGATGTTCGACGTCATCCGCTCCTCCCCTGCCGAGCCATCCAGCGTCGCCTCCCCATCCTGGCAGGAGGCGTCGGCCTGCTGGCGTCACCTGCAGGCCGCGCGGGCGCGCGCCCCGGGCACGCCCTGGGAGATAGACTGCCGCGAGGTCGTGGGATACTGGCTCCACCACCTGCCCACCCTCGGCGACCGCACCCGCGGGAGCATCGTCGCCATGTTCTCGACCTTGGCGGAGGCGCTGATGCGGGGGAAGATGCGCGAACTCTTCTGCGGGGAGACCCGCCTCTCGCCCGAGGACGTGGTGGCCGGAAGGATCGTGGTGGTCGACCTTCCGGTGAAGGAATGGTCGGAGGTGGGCCGGATGGCCGCCGTCATCTGGAAGTACTGCGTGCAGAAGGCGGTGGAGCGCAGGTCAGACAATGCGGACGGACGGGGCCGCCCGCTCTTCCTATGGGCCGACGAGTGCCAGCATTTCACGAGCCGCTACGACCCTCTGTTCCAGGCGACCGCGAGGTCCTCGCGGGTCGCCACCGTGTACCTGACCCAGAACTACCCGAGCCTGACCTCCGCCATGGGCGCGGGGGCGGAGGGCCGATCGCTTGCCGACTCGCTGCTCGGCAACATGGGCACCAAGATCTTCCACGCGAACGGCGACCGAGAAACCAACCAGCTTGCGGCCGAGCTCGCCGGCCGACGGCGGCAGTGGATGCGCAACCAGGGGAGCGGGTCCAGCCTGAGCCTCTCGGGCCAGCCAGGGGCCGGGCTCTCGCTGAGCGCCGGCCGCGGCGAGCACATGGACCTGGAGATCCAGCCCTCCGAGCTGGCGCTCCTGGGCAAGGGAGGCCCCGAGAACCGCTACCTGACCGAGGCCCTGGTGATCCAGAACGGCCGCACGTGGAGCGCCACCGGTCGCGCGTGGCAGAAGGTCGCGTTCACGCAGCGCCGCGCCGCGCGCGCGCAGGGCCTCGGGGCGCGCAGGGCCCGCTGACCGGTGCGCTCACTTGCCGCTGTACCAGACTCCGCGCAGCCAGTTGTGAGGCCGCAGGCGCCGCCTCAGGTCCTCGCCCATCAGCGGCAGCTCGCTCGCTCCGCAGTTGGCCTCGGCCTGAGCGGGGTTGCGCATGCCGGGTATCACGGTGGTCACGGCCGGGTGCGAGCGCGCAAACGTGAGGGCGGCCTCGGGCAGCGTGTAGCCGCTACCCTCGAGCGTCTGACGCACGCGTCCGACCCGATCCAGCGACCTCGCGAGGCGGTCCCCCTCGAAATACCTGGCCCGGAAGTCCCCGGCTGGAAAGGTGGTGGCGGGGGTCCATTTTCCCGTCAGGGAGCCCTCGTCGAACACCACCCGCACGATGATGCCGACGTCGTGCTCGGCCGCCGCGGGCAGGAGCTCGGCCGCCGGCTCCTGTTCGAAAATATTGTAAATCACCTGGACAACGTCGACCCATCCGTCGCGCATGAGCGCGATCACGCTGTTCTGGTCCTGCTCGGGCGTCGAGACGCCCACGAAGCGGATCTTGCCCTCCTCCTTCAGCTTCCGGAGGACCGCGAAGGGCTCGGGCGACCGGTTCCAGGCCCGGGTCCACGTGTGCAGCTGGAGCAGGTCGATGCGGTCCGTGCCCAGGTTGCGCAGGCGCTCTTCCACATTCCCGCGCAGGTAGGCCTCGCTGTACCGATCGGTAGCCACGCAATAGGGAGACGGGGGCCACGGACCGTCCGCCGGGGGGGTCTTCGTGGCGACCACCACCGCATCCCTGCGATCCTTCAGCACTTGCGCCACGATTCGCTCGCTCCGGCCGTTGCCGTAACCTGCGGCCGTGTCGATGAAGTTGACCCCGAGGTCGAGCGCCTTGTGGAGAGCGGCCACCGAGTCGGTATCGCTTTGGGGCCCCCAGCCCCCGCCGATCGCCCACGCTCCGAAGCCGATCTCGGACACATTCAGGTTCGTGCGGCCCAGCCGGCGATATTTCATGGTTAATAGGGGTGAAAAACGGGTATATTCGGGGCGTCGCAGGATAGGTCAAGAAACGGCGCCAATCTTCCCGTAAGCCGGCGTGTGTGCTTATACTTATACATTTCCGATTGACCAAGAGGCTCTTTGAGCCGTTTTTGACATACTAATCAGCCATGAACCCTGATCCCACTTTTGGGTATGTCGCTGCCTGACGACGTCATATCGCTGCTGCGCGACGAGGCGTACCTAGACCTTTGCCGGAATGCGTTAAAGGACGCCTTGGAGCGTCTAATCGAGGAGAAGCAGCAGGTGACCGAGACAAGACCCCCCTTCGGGATCTTGGCAACCAAGAAGCAGCGCGACGAATTTGAGGCGTCCATGCAGACGGTGCTCGACACCGAGGCGGCGATCGAGGGGCGACTCACGAAGCTGGAGGCCATCGAAAACTGGCTCAAGTCCGCTATTAGAGAACGGCTTCGCACGTACCTCAGGGAGGCCTCCGAGAACTACCGCCGCAGCGGCAAGATCGCCGAGGCCATCCGGGCCTGGGACCGCCTGATCGAGCACTACGGCGAGCAGCTTCTCGCCCTCGCCCGCAACATCAAGAACGTGTCCGCGTCCTTCGCGGGCGCCTCGGGCGGCGGCAGGTCCGCCTTCGGCGACCGGGCCCAGGCCTTCGCCGAGCTGCGCATGGGAGCCGACAGCCTCGACCGCACGGCGCTGCAGCTTGAGTCGCTCTCGCGCACGATGGCGATGTTCGCGGCCAACTCCGCGTACAAGGACGTCCGCCTGCCCGAGCTCCCCATAAAGGGCATCGTCAACTGGGTCGACCAGCTTGCGCTGCAGCATGACCGGGACGCCCTTCCCGCGGCCCAGGAGATGGAGTCGGACGCGCGCGCCGTGGTGGCGCGCAAGCTGACCGAGTACCACGTGAACGCGGCAGCGGCCCTGAAGGACCTCGTTACGATCGAGGACCAGGAGCTCGAGAGCTACTGGGAGGTGCTGCGGGCTCACGCCCTCGCCCATTACGTCCAGGAACGCGACGTCGACGACGTCCTCAACGAGCTCAACGAGCGCTATGTCGTGGCCAACATCGAGCGGCGCCAGAGGGCGATCGAGAACCAGGCGGATCCGTACGGCCATGAACGATGAGGCCCGCAGGCGCCCCTTCTCGGGCCACCCGAGCGGCGGTCGCTCGGGGGAGACGTGCGACACCCGAGCCCGCGGCCCGCTGCGCTCGGCGTCGCTGAGCGCGCGGGGGCTCGCGGCCGCGCTCGCCACCCTCTGGCTCGGGTCCCCGGGCTTCTCCCAGGTGGTCACCTGGAACGGCGCGGGCTCCAACCAGAACTGGAGCACCGGGGCGAACTGGAGCGGAGGCGTCGCGCCCCCCGCGGGAAGCCAGACGACCCAGGTCGTCTTCTCGGGCACGACCGACCCCACCCCGTACATGAACGCCTCGTGGACGCTCGACTCGGTCACCTTCGACAGCACCGCGGGCGCCTTCCTGCTCTCGGCGGGCACCGGCGACACGCTGACGCTCTACGGCGGTGGGATCACCAACAACTCCTCCTACGTCCAGACGATCGCCACGCCGATCTCGATCGCTGCGGCCCAGACGTGGCTTGCTGCGAACGACGACCTGAGCGTCAGCGGATCCATCGCGACGGGCGGCAACAACCTGACGATCGACGGCGCGCACAACACGACGCTATCGGGCAGCATCACCGGGGGCTGGACCTCGGCCCTGATCGTGAAGAACGGCACGGGGACCCTCACGCTCTCGGGCAACAACTCCTTCGGGAACTCGATCAACGTGAACAACGGCACGCTCGCGGCGTCGAGCAGCACCGCCCTCGGTTCGAACACCTTCGCCACCGTGGCGTCCGGCGCCACGCTTGCCCTCGAGAACGGCGTCAGCGTCGCAGAGAGCGGGCTCACGCTCTCGGGCACGGGCTTCGGCGGCTCCGGGGCGCTCGAGAACCTCTCAGGCAGCAATACCCTCACCGACCAGATCACGCTCGCGGGCAACTCGACCATCAACACCGCGAGCGGATCCCTCACGCTCCAGAGCGCCGTCGGCACCTCGAACTACGCGCTCACCCTGAGCGGGGCCGGGGCGCTCACCGTCAACGGGCAGATCAGCGGCAACGGCGCCCTGACAATCAACTCCGCAGGCGCCGTCACCCTGGGCGCCGAGACGACCGGAGGGGCGGTCACGGTGGGCGGCTACGGCACCGTGAACTTCACGCAGGGCCTGAGCAACGCGGCGTCCCTGAGCGTGAGCAACGGCGAGACGACCACGTTCGGGGGCACGGTCTCGACCAACGGCGCGGTGAACGTCACCGGCGGAGCCACCACGTTCAACGGCGCCCTCAATGCCGGCGGCCCGATAAGCGTGAGTTCCTCGGGGCCCACCCAGTTCAACGGGTCGGTCAACAACAGCGGCGCCTCCTCCCCCATCTCGGTCACCGGGTCGGGCAACGTCGCCTTCAACGGGGCCCAGGTGAACAGCCCGGGGCTGAGCGTCACCGGCTCTGGGGCCCTGGCCTCCTCGAGCACCCTCAACCTCGGCTCGGGCAACCTTTCGATCTCGGGCTCGGGCACGACCAACCTGTCCGGCTCGCAGATCAACGCGGCGAACATCTCGATCACGGGCTCCGGCACGCAGACCATCAGCTCCGTCATCAACGCGAGCGGCAACTTCTCGCAGACCGGCAGCGGCACGACGACCCTCACCGGCAGCGGCACGAACAACATAAGCGGAACCACCAGCATCACCGGGGGCACCGTGATCGCCGACAAGAGCTCCGGCAACGCGCTCGGCTCCAACGTGAACGTGTCCGGCTCGGGCACGCTCACCTTCCTGGGCAACAACCAGCTGGCCAGCTACAGCAACGTGACGCTGGGAGCGGGCGGCACGCTCAACCTGAACGGAACGACGCAGAGCATCGGGAATCTGACCGTGACCGGCACCTCGGTGATCAACTTCGCCGGCGGCAGCTCCTCCCTCACCGTGGCCTCGCTCAACCTCACGGGCAGCACCGTCCTCACGGTAGAGAACTGGAACCAGTCGGTCAGCAGCTTCTACGCGAACGTGAACCCGGGTTCCTCGCAGCTCGCCTCGGTGGTGTTCGAGCCGGGCGGCCAGACGGCCAGCTGGAACTCGGGCTCGGGCTCGATCTCGCCCACGCCGGAGCCCGCGCTCTACGGCCTACTCTGCATGGCCACCGTGATCTCAGCCTGGTGGCTGCTCCGCGGCCGCGCTACCCGGGGGCGGCCCGGCCTGCGCACGGTACCGCGCGACCACCGCGTAGAGGACCTCGAGCGGGAGCTGGTCTAGGGCGGGCAGGAACGCCGCGGGGTTCTTTCCCGGCTCGCGGCTCTCGAAGAACTCCCTGACCCGGCCCCACGCGGCCAGGCTGCCGCCCACCGCGGGCCCGATCGCGTCCGCCTCCTCGCGCATGCGTGCCGGGAGGCCGTTGACGCCGGCCATGCACATGAGGGCCATGTGGGCGCCCACGGTCTGCGGCGAGGCCGGCAGCGGTCTGCGCGCGAGCCTGGCAAAGACGCCCTCGGCGAGCGCGGGGTTGGGGTGCCGGATCAGGTGGGTTGAGAGGAGAACGAGCACCGGCACGGTGGAACCCTGTTCGAGGACGGAGTCGATCTCCCGCGACTCCAGGGGGGCCCATCCGAGCCGCGCATAGGCGTCGAGCCTGAGCGCCTCGCGGTCGAAGGCGGCGAGGGTCGCCGCCTCGGGTCCGTCCAGGAACTCGAGTGCCTCGCGGGAGCGGCCGAGCGCGAGCACCTGCGTGAGGACGTTGTAGATCTCAAAGGGCGTGTGCGCGCCGCCCATGGTGACCTCGATCGAGCGCAGGCGCGCCCCGGCACCCTCGGAGCGCAGGGCGACATCGAGGCCAAGCGCAAGCTGCGCCTCCCGGGGCAGGCGGCCTGCGAGCAGGCGCCTCTCAAGGGCCACGTCCCCGGTCATCGCGGCCGAGAAGAGGACCCCCTCGGTCCACGCGGGCACGTGGCCGGCATCGTCACCGAGCATGCGCGCGGAGAGGGTGCCGAGGCCCCTCAGGTCGCCCCGCTCGAGAAGCGCCCGGAACCACGCCTCGGCCGCCTCCTCCGACCTGGGCGAGCCGTGCGTGAGGAGCCGCGAGTAGACGCGGTCCGAGAAGTCCGGGTTCGCGATCTGCGACAGCCTGGCAAGGAGCAGCGCGGCGTCCGCGTCGTCCGGGTCGAGGGCGTAGGCCTGGCCGAGGGCGAGAAAGGCCTGGCGCACGTCCCCGGTGGCGAGCGCGAGGAGGGCCATCCTGTGGAAATAATCGGCGCGCGCCTTCTGGATCTCGTGCCAGGCGGGCGGCCACGCCACCACGGCGAGCGGAACCCGGTAGCCCACGGCCCGGAAGGCGGCGAAGGCGGCCAGCACGGAGAGGGCCGCCAGGGCGCAGGCAAGGATGCCGTAGGCCGCGAGCGCGCGCCCCCAGAACGGGCGCACGCGGGCCGCGGGCACGGAGCACACCCGCCGGCCGCCGGGGGCCGATTCGAGCAGGGGGCACACGAGCGCGAAGCGCGACGCATCCCGCCATCCGTGGCAGGCCTCGCATCCGGTCTCGTGGGCGCGCCCGGAGTCGCTCGGGTGCTGGCACGGAGCCGTGCCCGAGGCTCCCTTGGCCCGGTAAAGAGCCTTCCGGCCGTTCCAGTAAAGGAGCCCCCAGTAAAGCCGGCCGAGGTCGCCCAACCCACCAAACATGGGGCGAGAGTTGGCCGGGGTGCGGCGTCCCGCAAATCTAAAGCGCGCCGCGGCGCTAGAAGCCGAGCGGGCGCAGCCGCTCGAACACGGCCGGAAGGAGCGCCCCCTGAGCGACCTGGCTCCACGGGGCGTTCGAGGAGATCCGCAGGAACACCTGGCTTCGGTCGCGCCGGATGCCGTGAGCGAGCGTCTCCCGGATGAGCGCGAGCGGGGAATGCATGTCGATGTCGCCGACGCTGCGGCCCCCGTAGAGGTGCCAGAACCACAGGTTCAGGCGCTCGCGGTTCATGGAGAGGACGCGTTCCTGCGCGTCGGGCAGCTCGCGGCCGCCGAGCGTGAGGCGCGCCGGACCCTGCGGGCCGACGAGCGGCTCCCAGCCCGAGCCCACCAGGCACATGTCCGGGGTATGCGCCGACACCGAAGTGACCGAGGCCTGTCCCGCGGGCCAGAAGGCCACGTACACGGTCACCTCCTCGCGGCCCCAGGGGGCGGGCCGGGTGTACGTGCGCTGCTCGAGCGAACGCGTGCCGAGCACCGCCTCGAAGGCCCGCAGGTCCCGCGGCGCGGCGGCGCTCCATCCCGGAACGTCCCCGGGCAGCAGCGGGCCCGGCGCGGGGCCGGCCGCCTGCTCGACGGTCGCCTGCGCCGGTGAAAGCCCGGCGCGAGCGGCAAGGCCCGCTGCCGCTAGGAGCGCGACCATGGCGATCAGGCCCGGGGTTCGGCGCGCCGCGCGCGGGCCGGCGCCTTCCGGCCCCGGCGCCCCTTCCCCGCCGCTGAGCAGGATTCCCACGGCGACCAGAACGACCGAGGTGAGGCCCAGGATCGCCAGGCCGGCCGCGTCGTGGAGGGTCCCCTCGGTGCGCAGCCCGCGCCCGGCCGCGAGCGCGAGCCCGAGAGAGCGCAGCAGGTTCATCCCGATGGCGAGCGGCGCCGCGAGGAGCACCACGAGCACCCGGGCCGCCGGTCGCCGCACGAAGGCCGCCGATACGAAGATCCCGGCGAAGACGCAGGACACGAGGCTGCGCAGCCCGCTGCAGGCCTCGTCGACTCCGAGGCGCGCGTGGGCGAGCTCGATGATGTTGCCGGTGCGGAACGCGGGAACCCCGAGGGCATGGAGCGCGCGAAGCACGGCCTCGGACACCCCCTCCTGCAGGAGCGAGCTCATGCGCGCCGCGGTGCCGGGGGGCACCGGGGCGCAGAGCACGCAGAGCGGGACCAGGGCGAGCACCGTCCAGCCGAAGGGAAGCACGCGGGCCGAGTCCCGGCATGCCGCGAGGAGCGCGCAGAGGAGGAGGCAGGCGAGCCCCGCGGTCGCGAGGAAGCCCGCGAGCGCATGGCCCCAGCCCATGGCCGCGGCATAGGCCATCCCCGCGCCGAGGGAGACGAGCCCCAGCGCACCGGCCGCCGCTTCCGCGACATCAACGAGGGGGCGGTCGGGCAGAAAACGAGGGCGCCGCTCGCGACGCGCCTCGACGACGAGGATCGTCGCCACGAGCGGCATGGCCACGCCGTGGCTCAGCTGCGGGTCGGTGGCCCACTGGGGCCAGAGAAGGAGGCACCACGCGGCGAAGAGAGCCGAAGCGAGG